>NZ_LZLV01000113.1 GCF_001673405.1 Mycobacterium sp. 1245111.1
ATTACGCTCACCAACGGAGACCAGCCGCCGGCTGAGTCCTCAAATCAGAAAGTCTCCGAACTCACCGGGGCGATTCAGGTAGACCTCGCGTTGGGAGATTGCTCTGCGAAACTCGCGTTCCAATGCCGGCGACCAGGTTGATGTGTCGGTTCCGGCTACGCGTCGGAAGTCGCGCAGGGCGTCGAAGTCCTTCGGCGGGTCTGGCAGAAGCAGAACAGCTAGGGGTCGTCTGTACGTTTTTGCCATTGCGCGGAGTTGTTTGATCGTCGGCTGTAGTGATCCGTCTTCCCAGCTTGTGACGGTGTTGACGCTTGCGCCTAAACGCTTCGCCGCCAATTGCATATCATGGAATCCGGCGCTTTTTCGCGCCCACTGTAAAACCGACGGCTCTACAGGTATACGCTCCATAAATTGCTATCCTTTTAATTACATTTCGCGTGACGCTCATAGAAGTTTTACTACGCGGCCTGATGGTCAGAATCGAAGTTGTATTTCCGAGCCTCCCTCAGTCATTGCCGTATTCGAATTGAGCGCCGTAGTCGTCGTAGTCTCCGATGGCTGAGAACTCTCCCGGCAAGCCTGCCTGTGAGACTAACTCCCAGTTCTGAAGGACGAGTCGACACACCGGGCAGCTGAAGTAGTCAGACGAGACTGTCAGTTCGATCCACTCTTCCACGTCGTCACTGAACATGCTGCGCCTGAGGTCTGTGCTGACCACTTCATCGCCTTCGAGCGTGCCCGTCGAGCCACACGCAGGACATGCCTCATCGGCCTTGTGCGCAAGGCTCGCGGTTAAATCGATGGGACGCGACCATTCGCTCGCAATTCGTGTGGGCACGTTGCCCGCGCGCACTTGCGCAAGTCTCTGTTTGGCTCGGGCGATGAGCATTTCGCTCTGCCGTATTATGTTTTCTCTATTTTTGGATAAATAGTCTTCCACTATCAACGATCGATCAGTACCAACGAGATCATCGATATCTTTATCCTGCGCGTTTACCAGGATCGCCGCCTGACTCCAGAATCGTGGCCACCACGCCTCCGGCGGGATCCTTGTGAAAACTGGCGCGCCTCCGTGAAGGTACTCGTTGCGCGCGTGCATGATCGCCCGCGCTTCGCGCTCGTCAAATGGTCGAAAAGCCTTACTGCACCTCTTAACAAGCGAGTGGGCAGCAAGCGAGGTGAACTGTGCGTTTCCCTCGATCAGACCGCTCGCTATCAATATGTTGGTCCCTTCCTCGTTGGGGGATGCGATCAGTGCCGGTGAAACGCGCGAGAGGGCCGACTTTGCAAGTAGTTCGAGCGCGAGTGTTGCCCACAGCGCTCTCTCGTCAAATGTGCGGGGTTCCTCTTCGTCCATTGCGTGGTTGATGAACAGCTTCGCTTTGAGCCAGAGCGCGTCGGCGTCGTAGGTGTCAGACATTCTGCGCCGCCACAACGAAACTCATCCGCGTGATTCGACGACCTTCATCTCCCTCGGATACGTTGGCGCGGGCATGTAGGACGCGGCGATTGTCGATCAAAAGCAGCTGGCCTGGAGTGTCCCAATGGTGCTCGACTACGGCAGTTGCACGGTGATCTGTGAAGAACTCGACGGCCGAACGTGCGCGTTGGTCAATCGGTGTCATGCACCCCGGATCGAAGCGGAAGCCACTGCGCATTGAGTGTGGCGTCGTGAGAAATCTGTCGCTGCCCGCGTCAACAAGGAAGACGCCGTGAGAAACGAAGGCAGGAGGGTATGTAGGCCTCCACAGCAAGGTGGGCGTGTCGTTCGGGGCGGACGCAGAGAACGCAACCAAGTCGGGAGGCCGCCGCAAATGCGCGCCGTCAGTATGCAGAGGTTGCGTGCGCAGCCCGTGGATCGCGCTCAGAGATCTCGGGTGCGAATCAGTCTCTGAGGTTGGAGTGAGCTCGTCAATCATGTTGTTGCCAAGACGATTTGAGATTCTGGTCCAGCCAAGCTCGCTGCTCCACCCTGTCAGGTAGCTGAGGTCGAGCGCGTCGACGGCCCAACCTCTTTGGCGGACCTCTGAATGCAGCGCTCTGATCCGATCCTCGATCGATGGTTGCTTGATCATCGTGAGTACCTCGGCTTGCTCGGCAGATCAGTGGCCGGCTGTACGTTCGTTACTTGAAGCCGCGGGTTCTGGACGAGGTACGCCTCGCCCATCCCCCCAAAGCCGAGAATGCGCAAGATTCTGTACCCAGCCAATGCCTGACCGTCAGCTAGCGGCATGGCGAAATCGTACCGAGGCTCCTGAGTCTTATCCGCAGGATTGATACGGATGATCAGCTGTGTAGACGCTCTGAGGTACCGGCGCAGACTGTTGAGTTGCGCGAGCGATTGGCCACGTATTTGGACAAAAAGCGGCGCGAAACTGTTGCGAACATCGGGGACGCAGTGAGACGGCTCAAATTGCGCAAGTCGACCGAGCTGCACCTATGCGAGCGTCCGCAAGAGGCGCAACGGCTCCCGGCTGGGCCCATAAGTTAGAGATCGAAGGCCGCCGCGCGGCGGCAGGTCTAGCTAATTGGTCTGGTCCGAACGGAATTCCCAGGGAGAGATTTGAGCATCCGTAAGCGGCTCGTCAAAATTCTCGGGCACGATGAGTCGCGGAAGCTGGCCGAACTTCCGGGGGCTGTAGTTCGCTGCGGCATTGTCCTCAGTACCCGCAGCGGTGCTATCTGACTGGTGCCCGTCGTGGGCGCCGTCCCCTCGGGAGCCCGGCCGGGTGGTCATCCAGTCAATTTACGCTCCCAAGAGCGGACGCCCTGGAAATCGTGGCGAAACCATCGTGTCTCTTAGGCGAACCCAATTTCGAGCGAAGTTGCTTGCGTTGGTAGCGAGACGGTCAGGAGGTATCCGATGATCCCAACTAATCGGATACATCAACGAAGGACACTCGATGGCTGCCTCTCAGATACGGGCGAAAGTGCTTGCGGTTCCGAAACAGCCGGAGTCGCAGGCTGATACGCATCAACTCGGCACCTTGCTGACGATCCAAGAGCTCGCAGAGCGGCTAACTGTGAGCGTCGGCTGCATTCGCGCTTGGCGTCTGCGCGGCGACGGCCCGCCGGCAATTCGTGTCGGAACCGCGCTTCGATGGGACTCCCGCGAGGTCGATGAGTGGCTCGACATCCGGCGTGAATCACGCTGGCAAGCAGGGTGATTGAAGGACGTGTCGGTCCAAACGGCGCGCGAGTCTACCGCGCTCGCATCTACTACCGCGGCCGATATGTAGCGTCGCGGACGTTCCAGCGGAAGCGCGATGCGCAGGAATGGGAACGGCGCCAAACGGACAGCCTCCGATCTGGAGTGTGGTCTGATCCGGCAGCAGGCGACAGACCAGTTGGGGAGTGGTGCCAGATCTGGCTGGACGCTCAGCCGGTGCGGCAACCGGCCACCGTGCGCAAAATCCGTGGTGTGATCGCGAAGCAGATCGCCGGAACTTTCGGGCGCCGGCCTCTCGTCTCGGTGCGGCCGTCCGAGGTTCAGGCCTGGGCCGCTGACCTATCGCGTACGCAATCTGTTGCGACCGCACGCCATTCGCTGGGCGTCTTGCGCAGGGTGTTCGACTACGCCGTGCGCGACGGTGCAATCCAGCGCAATCCTGCTGCGGGTATTCGCCTGTCCAAGGTGCAGGGCAACGACCCGCGGCCGTTGACTCATGATCAGCTGTGGCGCCTAGCGGAAAAGGTCGAGGAAGTGAGAGACCGCCTGCTCGTGCTCGTAGCCGGATATTGCGGTCTGCGTTGGGGCGAACTCGCCGCATTGCGATGGTCTGACGTCGATTTGCAGAGTAGAACCTTGCGCGTCGCTCGGGCATATTCGGAGGAAGCACCACGAGGCGAGTTATCGCCGGTAAAGAATCACCAGGCACGCACAGTGCCCGTTCCCGAGATCGTGTCAGGCGAGCTGGCAGCCTATAAGGCTCTGAGGCACGAAGGCGAATTGGTTTTTCCTTCCGCGTCGGGCACACCGCTGCGCAACCGCAATTGGCGACGCGATGTGTTCGATCCTGCGGTCCGGGTGCTTGGACTGAACATCACTCCCCATAATCTCCGCGACACCGCCGCATCATTGGCCATCCAGGAAGGTGCGTCAGTCGTTGCGGTCGCGCGCCTGTTGGGCCATGAGTCGGCGGCTACCACGCTGAACCACTACGCGGGTCTGTTCCCCACCGACCTCGACGACGTCGCTTCGCGACTCGACACAGCCGCGCGACAGGCCATCGCCAACCAACGCCAACCATCTGGTGCCAAACAATCACCGACCAAGCACCGACCAGGCCAAGCCGAGGCCGAAGGTTGAGCGGGCAGCTCAGCGCTCTGAACTGCAAAAATACAAGTGCCCCCGGCAGGATTCGAACCTGCGACACCGGCTTTAGGAGAGCCGTGCTCTATCCCCTGAGCTACGGGGGCTGAAGGGGCCGAAACACCGTTAAACCTACATCCGGACCGGTAGCTGGTGCGTCACAGGCTGTGACGGCGGTATCGGCGCAGGCGGTGAACGTTGGCCAGAGTCGCCGGTTCGGTGCCGGGACGCAGCGCCGCTTCGAGCCGCCCGGCCACTTCGTCGGTGTCGAGATGCATTCCGATCGCGACCAGAAAGTTGGCCGCGGCTCCGGGTGGCGCGTTCGCGATGTGGATCGTCGTGCCGACGAGGTTGACCGCGAAAGTGGACGTACCTCGGCCATATCGCATCTTCACGGCGCCCTTGAGCCGATACACCCCTGCCGGAGAATCCTCGAGCAGGTCGATCAGAGCGCCGGGGTCGACCTCACCGTCGCTAGTCACAGTCACCGAGTCAGCGTGCACGTGGCCACCGTGGGCCACGGCGGTCTCGTCGACGAGCAGTTCGCGCAACGAGAGTTGGCCCGGTTCGTCGTCTGACCCCGCGACGTCGTAGAGCAGGCGCGGGTCGATCTGCCCGCCGACCGCCCCGACGACCGTCGCCCGCGAATTCTGCTTTCGCACGCGTTGTTCCACCCGCTCGACCATGCCGTCGCGGTCGCCGACTGGGAGTTGGTCGAGCTTGTTGACGACGACCAACGACGCCGCCCGATAACGCGCGGGCAGCACCTCTCCGGTGTCGACGATGTCGAAATGCGTTGCGGCGTCGACGACGTCGACCAGTCCGCCGTATCGTAGGCCGGCGACCCGGCTGAAGCCGATGATGCGGGCGACGATCAGCGGATCGGCCAAACCGCTGGCCTCGACGATCACGGCATCGAGGTTGAGCCGCGGGTCGGCAAGCTTGGTCAGCGCGTCGTCGATGCCACCGTCATCGGGCAGACAGCAGATGCAACCGCCGGCGATCGATACCGGCTCGTCGATCTGCCCGGCCACCAGCATGGCGTCGACGTTAAGTTCACCGAAGTCGTTGATAACGATGCCGATCCGTGCGCCCGGGCTGCGGAGCACATGGTTGAGCAGTGTCGTCTTGCCGGCGCCGAGATAACCGGTCAGGCAAACGACGGGGATCGCCGTTGCCAGGGTCTTACAACCAGACCAGCAGACGTGGGCTGCCGGGCGTATCGCGCGGAAAGGCGATCGGCGCCTCGATCCCGTCGAGTTTGACGCGCACCGCGTCAGCATCGGCCGCGACGGCGATAATCGTGCCGATCGCGTACTGACGCTCGTCGTCCCATTTGACGGTCGCGTACCTCCCGAGGTGTTGCACCGCAAGGTCTTCGGGCACGATCTCGGTCGGGTGCGGCGGCAGCGCGGACACCGCGGCGTCCAGTTCGCCTTCGACGGGGGCAGGCCCGGCATCGTCGGCCCAAGCGTTCTCGTCGCCAAAGTACTCGCCGTCGTCGCCGTCGTGCTTGAGCTGTCCCAGCGCCGGCACCTCGTCCTCGATCCACAGCCGCCAGCCCTGCGGCGGCGGCGGCCATGAGGGGTCGGGCGACCAGTCCGGGTGCGGCTCCCAGCCTTTGGGGGGCTTTGGCCAGTTCGGAGGCGGGTTGTAACGCATCAATCCACCATACGTAACTCGGCGGTCATCGCAGCTCAGCGATGACCTTTGCGATGGTGTCCACGTGGTTTTCCTGGAAGGTGAACGACGTCAGTCCGTACTTCTCGTGGTAGCCGAGCAAGGTGTCGGCGATGCCCCTCGGCGATCCGCTGAGCACCGACGGCAGGGCCATCAGCTCGTCGTCGGACAGTTGGACGAACCTGCGGGTGAGGGCCAGGTCGGGCTGCTCGGAGTCGCCGGACGGGACGGCGGTGATCGCGAGGTTCAACACGAGGTCGGCGAACCGGTCGCCGGCGGCGGCGCGAACAAACTCCACCCGGTCGGCGAGCGAGTCGGCACCGGTCAACCCGATGATGTCGGCGTGCTGGGCGGCGATCGTCAGCAATCGGTTTCCGTTGCCCGCGATCAGGATTGGCACCTTCGGCAGGTGCTTCTTCATATACGTGGTGACGTGCTCGAGGTGGTCGACGCGCTCCCGCGCGGTGGGATAGGGCAACTCCGCCGCCTCGAACTCCTCACGCACGTAACCGGCACCGAGGCCCAGGTCGAGGCGTCCGCCACTGAGCTGGTCGACTTCGCCCGCGTCACGGGCTAGCAGCGCGGGCTTGTAGAACCCAGCGTTGAGCACGTAGGTACCAAGCCGCACCCGCGACGTGGCCGACGCGATCGCGGTCAGCACCGGAAAGGGTGCCGGGGCACCGAGGTGATCCGGCAGATGTATCGCGTCAAAGCCGATGTCCTCGTAGCGCTTTACCTTGTCCTGCAACGCAGCCAGCGACTTGGCTGCGTGAATACCCAGCGAAAAGCGTAAGGACTTTTCGGCCATCGGCCACCTCCGGTTGTGTAGTTATTGCAGTTTCCACGTACGCGCCGCGGTCGCCAGGCCCTGCACCAGCTCAGCGGTCACCGGCGACAGCCCGTCGGCACCCGGCAGCGGGCTACGCGGGCTGATGCCCCTGACCCGGATGGGCAACTCTAATTGCGCTCCGCCGCAACGGGTCTGGTTGACCGGGTTCTGCGGATGCAGGCCACGCAGCTCGGCCGGGATCTCATCGAGGTCGGTGACGACGTGGTAGCCGGGCAGATCCAGATGGTCGGCCACGTGGGTGGCGAGCACGCGATTGCCGCCGCCGGCCAGCAGCTGTGTGGCGCGGCCGATCCGTCCGTAGCCATGCAACGACACCGCGACATCGACGTGGTCGAGGAACTCCGCCAGACGCGTCGACTCTTCGCGGAGAAAACGCGCCGACGACAGGTGATGCGGATAGCGGTCTGGATGGCGCACCAGGTACAGCGATGCGCCGGCCGCATCGGCCGCGCGCTCGGCGATCACGTCGGTCATCTGCTCCAGGCCGCCGCCGTGGATCGCGAGGAAGCCGAAGCGCGACCGCAAGCGGCTGGTTTCGGCAACATCGTCGTCGGCGAGCAGCTCGGAAAGTGACTGTGGTGCAGGCGTTGTCGGCCGTGGCCGGGGACGTGGCCAGCGCGAAGGATCCCATCGACGGAGGAAGTCGATCCACTGCTGGGGCAACCCGTGATGCAGCGCCCCGTCGATGATGCGTTCCAGGTAGCCGGGTCGCGGCGGGCCCAGACTCACCCGGTGGTCGATGTACACCCACGCCTCCGCCGGCCCGTCTTCGGTCTGCACGGTCATCTCGTCACGCCGGTAGCGCACCGGGACGCCTTCTGCGCTGTCCAGGGCGGCCAGATCGTGGTCGGACAAATCCCAGACGACCCCGTGCACCGTCGTCCCGTGCAGCGGCTCGACGGTGGCCACCCCGCGTTGATTGATCAGCCAATCGTGGTCGGCGAGCACGGCCCGTCGCGGATTGACCGCGTCGGGGCACCGCTGCGCCATTTGCCGCACGCACAGGTTGGACCCGTACGCGAAGTAGGAATGACGGCGCCGCTGCGTCACGAAGTCGATGTTAGCCGAGCGAATTATTTGCTTGGCCGCGAACGACTTCTGATCGCGAGGTTAATTCCCCGAGTCGTGGCGCGGATGTGTCTGCCTGAGGTGAAAGACTCGTTCAATGAGCAGAGTGGACGAGCGCGGTCCCCGCAATCGGGACACCATCGAGCGCGAATTGCGGGTGCTGGCCGGTGTTCGTGATGCCAACCGCGCGCGCGGCGCGACGATGCCGTCGATCGACCAGATGGACGAGCTGCTTGACGAGCTCATCGCGCTGCGAGGCGGCGGCCGGCACCGGCGCTAGCCTTTGGCGCTGATCGTGAGATAGATCAGCACCACGTTGAGCACGCTGATCAACGTGCCGATCACCCACCCGACGGCCGTCGTGACGCGGTGATTGGTGTCGGTGCCCATCAGCGTGCGATCGCTGGTCAGCCGGACCAGCGGTAGCAGTGCGAACGGGATGCCGAACGACAGGACGACCTGGGACAGCACCAGCGTCCGCGTGGGATCGAACCCCAGCGCCAGGATCACCAGCGCCGGTGCCAACGTCGCCAGCCGCCGCCACACCATCGGGATCGATCGGTGCAGCAGGCCCTGCATGATCATCGC
>NZ_LZLV01000114.1 GCF_001673405.1 Mycobacterium sp. 1245111.1
GTTTATGTCAGCCGGATCCCGACTTCGGCCGAATGTATTCCGGTCCGGCGTCGTCGCCGATGGTTGCCGCTGCGCAATCCCGTTATCCTTGTCACGCGGCTCATTGACGGGCGTACCCCCCGGAAGCCGGTGTGCGTTTTAGCGACCCAGCAGGCGGTTCTTCTGCTCGCTGTATTCCTCGTCGGTCAGAATCCCTTCGTCGCGAAGCTTGGTGAACTCGCGCAGCTCGGCCGCGACCCCGGTGACCACCGTCCGCGGCGTGGTCTTAGTGGCATCGTCATCATCAATTGTCTTGCGTTCGAACACTTCTAGCGACTCCCTGGTCCGGGCCATCACGCCGCCGATGCCGACGCACCCGGCCGTCGCACGGCCGGCCACTCCCGCCAGCGCCATTTGACTCAGCGTCGTTCCCGATGCGCCCGAGATCGACTCCGCGGCGGCGGCCGCTGGCAGCACGGGAAGTGTCACCGCGGAAGGTTTGACTGCTGGTGTGGCGATCGTCCAACTCGGCGGAACCGACAGCCCGCCGATGTGGTGTGCGTCGGCCATATCGGCCGATGGCTTCGTCGGCACGGACCCCTCCTGCAGGTTGAGTAACGTTGCGGGGAATGGCTCGACCGGAGCCGAAGCATTGCCCGGCCAGGGCTGCTCGCCGTTCCACCCACTGACGATCCGGTCGGTATGACTACCATTCAGCGCGCCGACTATGCCGAAGGGGAGTGCGACAGTCGCAAGGCTACCGAGAGGAATGTCGGCGGTGAATGTCGCGATAGCAGCCGGCAGATCGGCGAACACGGCGATGAGATTACTGATGGTTTTTAGCGGGTCGCCCGCGGCTACCGGCGCCGCGCCGGCGCCCTGCAGCGCGGACGGCACGGCCGTGAAAGCCTGCTGAATTGTGCTTTGCACGTTGCCCGCGGCGGAGGCGGCGCCAAGGTCGACCGCAGCCGATTGGCCGGCCGCGCCTATCGGATTGGTGTTGTGTTGTGGCGCAACGAAAGTCGGCAACTGGGTCGCGGTGGCCGAGGACGCCGCGTAGCCGTACATGGCCGCGGCATCTTGCGCCCACATCTGAGAGTATTGCGCTTCATTCGCGGCGATGGCTTGGCTGTTGCGGCCGAACAGGTTGGTCGCGACGAGCGTCGCGAACAGGCTTCGGTTCTCGGCGACCATCGCCGGCGGAACCGTGGCCACGAAGGCTGCCTGGTAGGCCGCGGCCGCCGACTTCGCCTGGGCGCCGGTCTCTTCGGCCTGGGCGGCGATAGCCCGCAGCCAACTCACATACGGGGCGGCCGCGCCAGCCATCGACACCGACGCCGGACCCATCCACGGACCAGACGTCAACCCGGAAACCACCGAGAGATACGAGTCGGCGATCGCATGAAGTCCGCCGGCCAGCGCGTCCCAGGCTTGACTCGCGGCCAGCATCGGTCCGGCGCCAGCACCGGCATACAGGCGAGCGGAGTTAACCTCCGGTGGGTAATTCCCGAAATCCATCTGCTACTGCTGCCCTCGATTGTCAGGTGGCGTAGTCGAGGCGGGTCATCATGCCGGCCTCCTGATGATAGGTGTTGTGGCAGTGCAGCATCCACACGCCGGGGTTATCGGCGAGCAGTTCGACGGTCACTTTCTGACTGGGAAGCACAATGACGGTGTCCTTACGCGCCCCGCGACTGCCATCGGGTTTGATCACCTGGAAGGTGTGGCCGTGCAGGTGCATCGGGTGCCACATCCGGGCGCCGTCGTTGACGAATGTCAGCGCCACTCGCTGCCCCTGGCCGACGGCCAGTGGCCGGCTCTGGGGGTAGGGCTGACCGTTGATGGTCCAGACGTAGTCGGTCATCGAACCACCCAGATTGGCGGACAGCCGCGTGTCGGGTTTGGCCGGTCCAATATCGACGTCCGGGGTCGCGGTGAACATATCGACCGTACCCACCCGGGCCTGCAGTTCGGGTGGCTGATAACCGGGGTCGGGTGCGTCACCGGCGCCGGTGGACAGGATCGCCCGGGCCAGGGCGTTTTTTCCCTCTGCCAGCGCCACCAAGGGAAAGACGCCGTCGCCGGCGGTCACCACCGCGTCGTAGCGTTCACCCATGCCGACCAGCACAGCGTCGACGACGGTCGGTTGCACGGGGTAGCCGTCGGTGTGGGTCACCGTCATTGGGTGACCCGCCAACGCGACCCGGAAGGCGGTGTCGGCTCCGGCGTTGATGATCCGCAGCCGGATCCGCTGACCCGGTTTGGCGCCAAACGTGCTCGGCGAAGCTGGGATACGGCCGTTGATCAGATACAACGGGTAGCTGACGTCGCCGGCATCACCGCCGAGCAGGGCGCTGGCGCGGGATGCCCGCGGGCCGGGCATCCCACCCATGCCGGGCATGTCGCCGTTAGGGTCCGGCGGTGGGCGGCGCAAGTCGTTGAAGATCTGTCGCGGGGACCTGGCGATCCCGTCGGACCAGTCGTCGACGACAACGATCCATTCGGCGTCGTAGCGTGATGGTTCGGCCGGGTCGTCGACAATCACCGGCAGGTACAGGCCGTAGTCGGCGTCCAGACCGGTGTGGGGATGCGCCCAGTAGGTGCCGGAATGGGGGACCGAGAATCGGTAGGTGAAATCGCGGCCCGCGCCGATGTCCGGTGTGGCCGGCGCGGCGCCGTCCATGTCGTTGCGCAGGGTGATCCCGTGCCAGTGCACCGAGGTCGAGTGATCGAGCCGGTTGGCGACCGTGACGGCGAGTTCATCGCCGACATTGGCGCGGATCACCGGCCCGGGGACGGCGGCGCCGTAGGCCAGCGTGCGCACGGTCGGGCCGCCCAGGTCGATGGTCGCCGGCTGCGGCGTCAACGCTGCGCTGACCGTCCGCCCGCTGTGGGGACGTGCGGCCTCGGCTGCGTTGATTGCGGCGGCGAGGCCGGCGTTCGGGGCGGGGGACCGGTTACAGCCCGCCAGCGTCATCCCCGTGGCGATCGTGGCGGTCACGAATGCTCGCCGGCTCAACGCCGATGATGGTGATGATGAGTCGGTCGCCGGTGACACCGGCACAGGTCGCTGACGAGTCATCGTTGATCGGTGTTCGGTCTGGTCTCATCATCGCCGCATGCCGGTTGGCTTGCCGACGGCTCATCGGGTGCGGGTGTGCACCCGCCGTGAAGGTGCCCACCGTTGGGACCGTCGTGATGGTGGTGCTGGTCAGCGGAATCGGGTGAGCCGCCCATCATCTGAAGCATCGACACTCCGCCGGAGGTGATGAAGCGGGCCACCAGCGCGGCGGCGATCAGCAGGAAGATGATGTTGAGCCAGGTGGTGTAGTTCCACGAGATGCCGGCGCCCATCACGCTGGCATGACGTTGGGTCGGGATGAGACCCGTTGCGCCGAAGAGCAGTTCGACTAGATATCCGGCGGCCACCATCGCGGCGTAGAAGGTGCCGAGCAGGGTGAACATCATTTTCGCGCCGTAGTATTTGCGGTAAATATTCAAGATCGGCAGGATCAGAAGGTCGGCGAACACGAACGCGATGACCCCGCCGAAGCTGATGCCACCGTTCCACAGCACCGCCGCCAGCGGCACGTTGCCGATCGAGCACACGAACGACGCGATGGCGACCAAGGGGCCCACGATCGGCCCCCACAGCGCCGAGATCACCGGATGCTGGGTGAAAAAGAAGCTCTGCCAGAAGGATTCAGGCACCCATGCTGCGATGGCGCCGGCGATCAACAACCCCAGCACGAGGTCGCGCACGATCGCAGCCCATTCCATCACGAAAATATGCGAGATCGCGGTGAAACCTTGCCGGGAACCGATGCGGCGCCACACCGTGTCCTGGCCCGCGACCGACATGTCCATCGCGGCGTGGCCTTCCATCGAACCGGCGAGCCCGAGGCCGGCCTGCCTGGCGGCGGCGTCGATCAATCGGGAGCGCACACACAGCCGGAACAGCACCGCGAGAACGACAATCATCAGCGGCCCGCCGGCGAATTCGGCGGCGGTGAACTGCCAGCCCATCAGCAACGCCATGATGATGCCCAGTTCGACGACGAGATTGGTGGACCCGATCTCAAAAGCCATGGCAGCGGTGAAGTTGGCGCCTTTGCGGAACAGCGATCGGGCCAACGCGACCGCGGCGTACGAGCACGACGAGGATGCCGCGCCGAGCACTGTGGCGACCGCGAGGGTGCGCGGTCGGTCATCGCCGAGCAACGCCACGATCGTCGAACGCCGCACCGCGGCCTGCACCACCGCCGACAGCCCGAAACCCAGGATCAGCGCCCACAGGATCTCCCATGTCATCGCGCCCGCCAGCACCAACGCATGCCCGATCGCACCCACCAGGATCACCCTTCCCGTCGCCGTGTTCGCTGTCGCCAGCGCGACCCAACGTATACCCCCATGGGGTATCGAGTCAACGGCGGAGCGACCTGTGCACGGTGGCGACTCGGGCCGCAGACCGCCGCGGTCGTGAGCACGCTGGCCGGCGCGAACCGCGTATGGCGCGGGCAGCGCAGCAGCGGATTCGGGGGCGCGCTCACGCATACCCAGCCGGGGTATCGTCAGCTAGAATCGGCCCATGGCGAGCGCACCGGGCTACACAGGCGGCAAAAGCAACTATGCCGCGCGGCTCAACCGTGTCGAGGGCCAAGTGCGCGGGATCGCGAAAATGATCGACGAGGATAAGTACTGCATCGACGTCCTCACCCAGATCAACGCCGTGAGCAGCGCTCTGCGGTCGGTGGCGCTGAACCTCCTCGATGACCACCTCGGGCACTGCCTCACTGAGGCGGTTGGCGACGCCGAGCAGGACGCGCAGGCGAAACTCGCCGAGGCCTCAGCAGCGATCGCCCGCCTGGTTCGCTCCTAGTCACGACACCGGTGCGGCGACCCGTCCCTCCGGCGGGTCCACGACAGTCAGAGACTGCGGTCGCCGGCAACATGTCCCGCCAGGCGCACCCAATTGTGCTGCGGCACCCGACATCACGCCATGTGGTGGTTACTTTGTGGTGCGCACCTCGGTGGTGTCGTGAAGACCAGTTTGGCGATCGGTGGGCACGCGATGTGCTGGGACTGCATCCCGTCCCGGCAGACGAAGTAGGCGTTGGTGTCCAACGGGTCTGGAAGGTAGTGCACGTCGCGGTCGCTCGGGCAGATGACGCTGTGCGCCGCGGGTGGTGGTGGCGCCGGTTGCGCCTGAGCCGCAGCGGCGCTGAATACGGTGATCAGGCCGACGCCGGTGGCGACGAGACCGCCGGCGGCGGCTTTTCTGGTGTGCCTCATGATCGTCCTCACTCTGTCGATGAATCAGCGGTTGTGACGTCGATGCGGCGCGGCAGTACACCGTGGGCGCGGACAAGGCTTCCGCGTCGCGGATCGGGCTTCGTCTTTGAGCATCGCCTCCACACCAAATACTATACCCCGGTAGGGTATCTGTTCCTAGGATTTAAGGATCGGTAATTGCACCGGGGAAGGGTCGCGTCGTGGTCGCTAGCTGGGATCGGCAGATTCAACGATAGGATCGCAGCGCACGGCCGCGGATCAGGTTTAGGGGCTGTGGTCAGCGGCGGCGGCCAGGTCGCGGCGGAAGCGTCGCCACAGCAGGACGGCGGTGGTGGCGAAGCCGGCGCTGAGCCCCAACCAGATGCCCGGTCCGTGGAGGTGCGCGGGGTAGGCGAACAGGAGCATGGCCGGTAGGCCCACCGCCCAGTAGCCGATGGATGTTGCCCGCAGGCCATAGCGGGTGTTGCCGATTCCGCGCAGCAGACCCACGGCGATGTTCTGCGTGAAATCCACCAGTTGCTGCAGGATGGCGAAGAGCAGGAAAATCTTGGCCACCGACACTGTGGTGGCGTCGGCCGGCCCGAGGAATGGGCGCAACACCCAGCTCGGTACGGCCACATAAATCAGCCCCAGCAGCGCAGTGGTTACCGCGCCCAGGACGATCGCTGCGGTGGCGATACGGTGCGCGTCGCGGATGTCGTGTCGACCGATCGCGCGGCTGACGAGAATCGACGACCCGTGCGACAGGCCGATGCTGACCTGGAAAGCGATACGGGTCAGTTGAGTCACCACATTGTGGGCCGCCAGGGCGACCGGCCCGAACGCGCCCATGATGACCGCCGCGAGCGAGGTGATGCCGGCCTCAGAGCCGTAGGTCACCGAGATCGGCCAGCCCAGGCGCAGGATCTGGCGCACGATCGCGGGATCAGCGTGCCACAGATTCACCGACAGATACGGCGCCAGCCGCGCGTCGCGGCGCACCACAATGTAAAACGCGGCGGCGGTGAGGATTTGCACCATCGTGGTGGCCAGCCCGACACCGGCCAAACCGAGCTTCGGGGCACCGAACAGGCCGTAGACGAACGCGACATCCAGGGCCGCGTTCAACGCGATCGAGGCGATAGACACCGCGAGCAGCGGCCCGGGACGGCGCATGCCGACGCTGAATTGGCGGAGCACGTTGAGCCAGACCATCGGTACCAGGCCAGGAGCAAGGGTGATGATCATCGGTCGCGCACGCGCCATCACCTCTGCGTCGACCCCGACCAGAGGCAGCACGTAGCTCGCGGCGATCAGCACCGCGGCCAGCAGGGCGGCGGTCACGGTGGCCAGCAGGCACCCCGAGCGGGTCGTTGCCCGGATCTCCCCACCCGCGACTGCGTCGGGGCTATCGGAGGCCGAACGTGTTTCGCCGCGACCGGCCGCGCCGGCGACGAGGTTGCCCACCGCGGTCACCACCCCAACGCACATGGTGCGAAAAAGGTTGTACAGCACCGCCGCCAGACCGCCCGCGGCGATGGCCTGCACCCCGATCAGGCCCATGATCGCCATATCGGTGGTGGTCAACGCGACCTGGGCGAACTGGACACCGGCGATGGGCGCGGCCAGAGCGATCAGTTGTCGGCTGCTGCCGGCCAGCTGGGACACGCGCCGGTGGTCTGTGCGGCGGCCGCGGCTCACAGGTGTGGGCTGGTGCGGTCGAGGCGCCACCGAAACCGGCCGGCGGCGTCGGTGAGCACAATCTTCGGCGGTAGCGGCACATCATGGAAGGCCGATTCGTTTTTGTCCATCTGATAGCCCGCGGTGTTGGGGTAGATCAGCAGATCACCGGGCCGCGGTTCGCGCGTGAAACCGATTTTGCGCCAACTGATCATGTCGTATTCCAGACAGCTGGCGCCGGCCACGCAACTGCGGACCTCCACGGGTGTGCTTGCGTCGTAGTCCGGCCACAGCGCGGGGTCGGGCAGGAATTCGCTGGACTTCCACTGCTCGGACAGGCTCATGCTCAGTCCGGCGACGGTGGTGATGCCGTAGTCGGCGCGCCGCTTGAAGCCTTGGACGGGAAAGACGGTCACACCGGCTCCGTCGAGCAGTGCGCGGCCGGGTTCGATCAACAGCGTGGTCCGTGTGTGGGCGAGCTTGTCACCTAAGGTTTTATGCCCCGACGCGGTGGGGCTGGCAAGGATCGCCGCCAGCATGGCGGCCCCGGTGACCGACTGGTGATAGGGGTAGAAGTGGGTGAAGGTTTTCCCGGTGTGGAAATCGGTGTCGCGGTGCTCGTGCTGAAACCGGGTCCAAGTCGTAGCGTCGAGGTAGCTGACGGCGAACCCGCCACCGATGGACAGCGATGTGGCGGGCAGGCCCAACGTGCGGCATTTGAGCAGAAGATCAATCAGCTGGTCGGCCAGCCGGGCTCGCGGCGCGACCTCGTAGCCGTTGAGATGAAACGACACCCCCTGCATCAGCACCCGCGGCTGCTCAGCTCGGCACATCTTCGCGGCCGTGTGTAGCTCCGCGAAGGACAAGCCGAATCGGCTGTCGGGATTAACGTCCGGGCACACCCGCAGCAGGATCCGCGCAGGCAACCCGCCGCGCCCGAGCGCGATCACCCGGTCGAGCTCGTCGAGGGCGTCCACGGCGATCAGCGCGTCATGGCGGGCCGCCAACCACAACAGTTCATCGCTCTTGGCGGGGCCGGTGACCACGATATCGGCGCCGCGCACACCGTGGCCGAGCGCTCCGGTGAGTTCGGGGACGCTGGCGACGTCGACACCGGCGCCCTCGTGTGCGCATTCGCGCAGCCAGCACAGCGCTTTGTTGGCTTTCTTGGCGAAATACACCTGACCGGGGATTCCGGCGGCGGCGATCACCTCGGTGAAGGCGCGCAGGTTCTGGGCGAAACGCGGCGGGTAGAGCACGTGGAACGGCCCGCCCACCGCGTGGTGGATGTCGCCCAACAACTGGGGGTCGGCTCGCAGTCCACGACACCACTGCGGCTCAAAGGCCTTCAAGGACACCGTGTGGTGGGTCAGCTCCACAAGTGGATCTCCTGCCCGAGCCCGCGGGCGATGGCCTGGGTGGCCAGCGCATGGGCTACCGGTATGTCGGTGATCGCCATGCCGCTGTTGAACACGAACACCCGATCGGATTCCTCCCGGCGGCCCGGCGCGGTCCCCGCCAGGATCTGCGGCAGCTCGGCATCCAGGGTCAACGCGCCGTCGTCGCCGCCAAAGCGCCGACCGGTGACCGCTAGCTGACCGGCGCTGGTCGCCACCGCGTAGTCGGCGTCGCGCAGCGACGAGGGATGCACCCCGGTCCCGTTCACCGAGATGAACAGCGAGCCCGGTTTGAGCCAGCTGGTCCGCAGTTTGACGGCGGTGGCCGGCCCCGCCGACGTCGCCACCAGGATGTCGGATTCACCCGCGGCCCGTTCGGGCTCGCTCACCACCTCGATGTCGCGGCCGGGGTGCTGCTCGCGCACGTAGGCGACCACCGAGGCGATCCCGTCGGGGTGGGTGGCGAACAACAGTAACCGCTCCAAATCAGGCAGCGCCGCCAGCAGGAACGGGAATGTCTCGCGGGCTTGAGCGCCCGAGCCGCTGACCATCGCGGTGCGCGCCCCCTTACGGGCGCACACGCCGGCGATCAGCGCGGTGCTGGCGGCGGTCCGCAGCGTCGTGACCCGCGTGCAGTCCATGAACGCAATCGGCGTTCCGGACCGGTCGTCGTACAAGACGATGGTGATGTATTCCTTTTTCCCGCCATCGTTTTGCATGTAATAGTCCTTGAACGCCGTCACCTGCAGCCCCCCGTCGTAGCCGGGCATGGCGTAGGCGGCGGAGTCGCGGTGCGGGGAGCGCATCATGATTTTCGCCGGCGCCACCGACGAGCCCTGCGCGACCCTGAGATAGGCCCCGCGGACCGCCTCGATGACATCGCGCGGGCACAACGGTATGTCGGCGAGATCGCTGCGGGTCAACACCGGCAACGCCACCCCTTCACGGGAGGCTATGTGCTGAACCGGCTGGCTTGCTGCAGGATTCATCTCTTGATGTCCAATCTGTTGATGTCGTGACCGTCGGTGCATGGCCGGCGGCGGTCGCGGGCCTTGCGCTCGCCGGCTCACGCCGGCCACGGGGGTTAGGCGAAGAGGGGGCGCGACCGGGTGTGCCGGCCCGGCGCCGACGGCCCGTCGTTCGCCGCCGCGGGAGCCGACGCCGTGGGGTCGGCCACGGTGGTGCAGCGCGTCCAGCGTTGCACGACGGTGTCGGTGGGCTCGCCGATCTGCTCGGGGGGTTCGGGTGGCGTGTCGGTGAGCAGGCCGTGCTGGCGGCAGTAGTCGTCGTTGTAGATGGTGTCGAAGTAGCGTTGCGGCCCGTCGGGGAACACCGCGGCGATCGTGGTGCCGGGCGCATAGGTGCGTGCCGCCCACCCCGCGACCAACGCCACCGCTCCCACACTCCAGCCGCCGCTGGCGTAGTGCGTGGCCGCCAGCGTGCGGCAGGCCCAGACGGCTTCCGCGGGGGCGACCCAGTGGACTTCGCTGAAAGCGCCGTAGTCGACGTTGCGGGGATAGATGCTCGACCCCAGGCCGCGCATCAGCCGCGTGCCGGCGGGCTGACCGAAGATCGTCGAGCCGACGGTGTCCACCCCGATCAGCCTGAGGTCAGGATTGGCGCGTCGCAGCACCCGGGCGATGCCGGCCGAGTGACCGCCGGTGCCCACCGAGCAGACCAGCACGTCGACCTCGCCGAGTTGCTCGAGCAGTTCCTCGGCCAACGGCCGGTAGGCGTCGACGTTATCGGGGTTGTTGTACTGGTCGGGATTCCATGCCATCGGCGCTGCTGTCATCAGCTCAGCGACGCGGTCTTTACGGGCCTGCTGCCACCCCCCCACCGGGTGGGGTTCGTCCACGACGTCGACGGTGGCGCCGTTGGCTGCCAGCATCTGCCGGATGATCGGTTCCAGGCCGGGATCGGTGACCAACGTGACGGGGTGGCGGTAGGCCATCCCGGCCAGCGCCAGCCCCAATCCCAGTGTGCCGCTGGTGGATTCGATGATCGGCGCCCCCGGTAGGAGATCTCCGCGCAATCGCGCGCGTTCGACCATGTGCATGGCCGGCCGGTCTTTCATTCCCCCGGGGTTAGCTCCTTCCAGTTTGGCCCAGAAGCCGCGCTGGCCCGAAGCGAACGGCTCGGAGACCCACAGCACCGGGGTGTTGCCGACCATGGCGCCGATCCGGCGGTACTTGTCGGGCGCATGCCGGCGCTGGGGCAGCGCGGCGCGCGTCTGCGCAGGCATGGCGGGCCCGCGCTGCAGCGTGGTGCGGTGGGGGGTCCGCGCGAGCGCGCTGGTGATAGGCAGAACGTGGTTCATGAATTCCTCGCTGGGCACGTGGCCACGACAAAGCCGTGACCGCCGACAGAAACAGCGGGCTCTGGCCGTCGTGACAGCTCACAACGGCCTGGCGCTGACTAGTCAGCGGCGGGCGAGGCAGAACCTGGTCAGCAAAGATCGACCACTCATGGCATACAAAGGTCTGCGCGGGGGATCGCGACCGGCCCACGTCCACGACGACGAGGCGGCGGCGGCCACGGCGATGACGGTGATCGCGATACCGACTCCGGCTCCGGCTCCGGCTCCGGTGCCGGGATGGTGGGGCCGGATCGCGCTGGTCAATTGCTCGGGATGATGCGAAGCCGCCGACTCACCCAGCAGGAAGGCGTGACGGCCGCCGACGGCGCTGGAGTGTCCGGTCGTGGCCAGCCCGGCATGCGCGAGGCCGTGCCCATAGTGATGCTCGCCGTGCTCGCCGTGGCCGCAATGGTGGGCGCCGATGCCGATGATCGCGAACACCATCGCCGCGACAGCGATCCCGGCGATCAGCGACCGCGGGGTGCGGGCCCGCGCGACACCCGTCGCCGCGCCGCGGTGCATCTGCACGGCGCGGCGATCCAGGATCGCTGAGCTACCCACAGCCGTCACTCTATACCCCATACCGGTATGGGGCGAGGTGTGGCGGTCACGCGACGGTACCGGATTCATGTCGTTGTAGCGCTGGGCGCCGTGCTCTGGAATCGGCGCAGCCGCAGGCTGTTGGCGACCACACATGCACTCGACAGTGCCATCGCGGCCCCGGCGAGCATGGGGTTGAGCATGCCCAGAGCGGCGGCGGGAATCGCTGCCGCGTTGTAGGCGAACGCCCAGAACAGGTTGGCCCGGATCGTCGTTAAAGTCTTGCGGGACAGCCGGATCGCGTCGACGGCGCCGCACAGGTCTCCGCGTACCAGGGTGATGTCGGCGGCCTCGATCGCGGCGTCGGTGCCGGTGCCGATCGCCAACCCGAGGTCGGCGTGCGCCAGCGCTGGGGCGTCGTTGACGCCATCGCCAATCATCGCCACGGTCTTACCGGCCGCCTGCAACCCGGCCACCACCTCGACCTTGTCCTGTGGCAAGACCTCGGCGATCACCTCATCGATGCCGACCTGCGCCGCGATCTGGCGGGCGACGACGGTGTTGTCACCGGTGAGCAATATGGGTGTGAGCCCAAGGTGACGCAGCTGGGAAATCGCTGCGGCGCTGGTCGCTTTGACCTCATCGGCGACCACCAAGACAGCGCGGGCCTGCCCATCCCAGCCGACGGCGACCGCCGTCTTACCCTGGCTCTCCGCATGAATCTTGGCCCGGGTGAGGTGATCGCTGAGGTGGTGAGACCGCGCCGCCAGCAGCGACGGCTGGCCCACAAGGACGCTGTGCCCCTCGACGACGCCGTGCACACCGTGGCCGTCGATGCTCGCGAATTGCTCCGGCAGGGGTAGCGAACCGAGGTGCCCAGCGGCCGCCCTCGCAACTGCCTGAGCTATTGGATGCTGCGAGGCGTTCTCCACCGCACCGGCCAGGCGCAGCACGTCCTCGCGACCGGTGCCGGGCTCGGTGATCACCTGCGACAACGTCATGGTTCCCGTCGTGACCGTCCCGGTTTTGTCCAGGACCACGGTGTCCACCGAACGGGTCGACTCCAGCACCTCAGGTCCCTTGATCAGGACGCCCATCTGCGCGCCCCGCCCAGTGCCCACCAGCAACGCGGTCGGGGTGGCTAATCCGAGTGCGCACGGGCAGGCGATGACCATGACGGCGACCGCGGCGCTAAACGCCGCCGACACCGCCGCCCCTGAGCCCAGCCACGCCCCCAGAGTCGCGGCGGCGATCGTGATCACGATCGGCACGAACACACCCGAAATTCTGTCGGCCAGCCGCTGGACCTCCGCCTTGCCGGTCTGCGCAGCCTCGACCATTCTGGCCATCTGCGCCAGCTGGGTGTCGGCGCCGACCCGACTGGCCCGCACCACCAGCTGTCCACCGACGTTGACGGTGGCGCCGGTGACGGCATCGCCTGGGCGCACCTCAACCGGCATCGACTCACCAGTCAACGTGGACGCGTCCACCGCCGACGTACCAGAGACGACGACGCCGTCGGTGGCGACTTTCTCACCCGGGCGCACGACGAACATCTCACCCACCGCCAGCGCCTCGATGGCGATCTTGCTTTCGACACCGTCACGTAGGACCGAAACATCCTTAGCTCCCATATCGAGCAAGGCGCGCAGGGCCGATCCAGCCCGACGCTTGGAGCGTTTCTCAAAGTAGCGGCCAGCCAGCACGAACAGCGTCACGCCCGCAGCGACTTCGAGGTAGATGTGGGACGCGCCATCGGAAGGACGCAACGACGCCTCAAAAGAGTGCCGCATCCCGGGCGTGCCCGCGGTCCCGAGAAACAGCGCATACAACGACCAGCCGAACGCGCTGAGCGTGCCCACCGAGATCAACGTGTCCATCGTCGCTGCGCCGTGACGCAGATTGGTCCACGCCGCGGCGTGAAACGGCCACGCCGCCCACACGATGACCGGGGCGGCCAGCGTCAGCGACGCCCACTGCCAGTAGGCGAACTGCAGGGCCGACACCATCGCCAACACGATGACCGGTATCGACAGCACCGCTGCACCCACCGTGCGGTTCCGCAACGAGGTCAGCTCCGCGTCGGTGGCCTGATCGTGATCTGCCGGCGCGGATTCGGCGGCCGAGGCAACCCGCAGCGCGGCGCGGTAGCCCGCCTTTTCCACTTCGGCGATCAGCCGCGCCGAGTCATAGCCCGCCGGCGCCCGCACCGCGGCCTTCTCGGTGGCGTAATTCACGGTCGCCGCCACCCCGTCGAGTTTGTTCAACACCCGTTCCACCCGGTTGGCGCACGAGGCGCACGTCATCCCGGCGATCTCGAACTCCCAGCTCACGCGGCGGTCCACCGCCACGGGGGTCGGGGCGCTGTTAGCTGCTGTCATCGCGGTAGGCCCGGAGCCGGATGGACGTGCTCAGGGGGGCGAGTGGCATCGACGACGAAGTGTGCGGTGTGGACCTGGCCTGCGACTTGAAAGTCCAGGTAAAGCAGGTATCGGCCTGCCGTGGGCACCTCAGCCATGAATGCGACTGTCGGGCCGCCTTTCTGACCCGCTGCGGGCTCGTCCCCGTGGGGGTGCATGTGCTCAAAGGCCAAGTCGCCGTCGCGCAGCGCGACCAGATGACCGAAGGCGCCCAGATACGGCTCGAGCGTGACCACCGGTGCGCCGTCGCGCACCACCGTGGCGGTCACAGAGCTTGTCATGCCGGCGACCAATCCGCCGTCCAACGAGACCGTGAACCCATCCACTGAATCGACGGTGCGGGTAGCCGTGGGCGGCACGGGCACGAAGTCCCCGGCGACCTCGACCGCGCGAGTCAACGTCACCGCCGTAGCGTGGTCGCCGTCGCCGGAGATAAAATCGGCGAACACCCGATAGGTACCCGCGGCGTTCCACTGCCATGGCATCGTCCACACCCCGTTGGTGCGATTCAACGTTGGATGAACATGGCGGAACTGCGATCCATCGGCGCGCACCACAATCAGATGCAGGGCTTTGTGATGGCTCAGGCCGAAATCAGTAAACGGTGCACCGTCGCGGCCGGCGATAGCGAAACTCAGCTCGCCCGGGCTGCCAACGGTGTCTGGCGCGGAGATCGGCGACAACACGTAACCGTCCCGTTCCAGCGCCACACCGGCCGGCTCACCTTCAGCCATGTCGTGATCACTGTGCCCCGCGGACGGCGCATGACCGGTGGCTACCACGTTGCCCGGAGCAATAGCAGCTGCCACGACATAGCCGCCGCCAAAGGCCACCACCAACGCGGCGCCGAACGCCGCAAGACGACCCGCAGTGTTCATCCGACCCGTATAGCCGTGTATCCGGCCGCACCCACAGCCGCCACAACCTCGGCGTCGTCGAACGAGCCGTCGCCGGTCACGCGAAGAATCCCGCTCTGAGCGCTAACGTCGACGGCCGCGACACCCCGCAGATGGCCCACCTCTTCACGGACCGACATCTCACAATGCCCACACGTCATGCCGTCCACCCGATACTCACTCACCACCACAGCACCTCCTAGCACTTCCGACTCTCGTCCAGCTAATTGGCCACAAGGACACCATACCCCTATGGGGTATGTGCTGTCGCGCTGTGAGTCAGCCGCCCATCAGGAGACGCAGAAATTCGACTGCGGCCCGAGCGCCCACGAGGGAAAGGTCCGCCAGCGTCTCATCGCGCTGTGAAGCTGCCGCTGCGCGCGGGGATGCACCCGTCCGTTCCCAAACTTCAACAGTCCGTGCTCGAGGACTGTGCTTCCTGCGCACAATAGGTGCGTCCGTCAGCCCACCGCCTTGCTGCGGCGGATTCGGCCATGCACGCTGATCGCTGCGGCAACAGTCACACAGGCGCCGGCGGCCAGCACGAGTCCATGGTCGCCGACGCGGTTTCCGATGAGCACCCCTGCTGCGGCACCTGCGACGAACAAGACCACCGTCGTCGTCAATACGACGACTTTCCCTCTATCCCCTACATCGGTGCTCTTGCGAGCACGGCGCCCCAGCAACAGACCGAGGTCGGTGAGGGTTCCGGTGAAATGTGTCGTACGAATCGGCATCCCGGGCACATTCGATGACATTCCGTTTTGCAACCCGCACGCGCTGGCCGCCACCGCCGCCCTGACGATAGGGTGCTCAATGACCGCGGCCGCCGACAGCAGTGCCGCCTCGGCCAGCAGTATCACCGAATGACCTGAGCCGGCAAACGATCGCGCAAACGCTAACATCGCACCCGCGACGCTCGCACCGGCGAAGAACGCGAGCACAATCGCCGCAATCATCCGACCTTGGTACAGCGCGGGATACGTGCTGTGCATACCGGCCTGAGTTGTCAAAGCAGTCAGGTTCCCCACCGGAAAAGCCCACACCAGCAACGCGACCGAATTCACGAACCCGGCAATCCAGGCCAGTGCACCGACCAGCCCCAGAACAGGCACCGAGGGTGCCAAACTGCCGCCTGTCGGCAAAGCCGTCATCATCACCTCACCTGACCGGGATTCGTCTATACTATACGGGGGTATAGTATCATGCTATGAGAATGTCCACCCGAACCAGCGTTACCGCCGAGATTGTGATCGCTGCCGCGGTAGCCATCGCTGTGTGTGTTTTGGCAACGCCAACCAGGGCCGACCAAAGCGCATTCAGCACCCTCAGCTCGAAGTGCAAAGGCGCACCGACGGCAAGGGTTACTGACCAGCGTGACGAAGTGAATAGCGGGATCCGCGACGGTTACCAGGCGTGGGAGCTCGCACACCCCCCGCGCGACAACAGCGCAGCGCAACCTTAATAACACCCCGTGCATGGTCTTTACGCCCGTTGTTCCATCGCGACGTGACAGGCCGCGGATTGCGAGAATGCTGGGTTAGGTTCAGCTCGATACGACGAGTCAAACGCGCGTTCGCAGTTCAGGCCGACCGCGGACACCGCTGTTTGCCATCGCAGCTGGCACCGAGTGCGGCAATGACGGTGAAGAAGTTTCATTGGCCATGGCTGGTAGAGACCTCTGAACGATCGCGACAGCGGCAGCCCGCGTGCCGAAGTGCTGGCAGTAAAAGCTGATTAGCGCTTTGCAACAGAGACGGGCAACTCTCTTGACGGACAGTTCTTTCTAAGGAGCAGATTGTCTGCGACTCTTCGACGTATCTCAACGGCCCGTCACAGCAACACGTTGCACGCTTGAACGAATGAAATTCTTCACCAACGGTGTCAGGGCGACGAAGGAGGGTCTGCTGCACGATCAGGTGACAGTTTCGGTCACGCGGCCTGACTGGCCGGTGTGGTCATGATTGCTTCGAATTC
>NZ_LZLV01000115.1 GCF_001673405.1 Mycobacterium sp. 1245111.1
CGCCCACGGCCAGAAGGTGCAGACGGCAGGCAACAACATGTCGTCCACCGACTCCGCCGTCGGCTCCAGCTGGGCCTGACGTCTTACCCCTTCGGGGGATCAAAACACACCGGGCATTGCTTGCCCGGTGTGTTTTCGTTTTCGCGGCATATCTCCTGGCGCCGAATGCCGGCCGGCTGGATGGTCGATCTGTTCGCGCCGTCCTGACAGCAAGAGCGCCCGGCAGCCGCCTAATCGGCGACCGCTGCGCAGCCTCCCAGAATGGTGGTCGATACGAAGTTGGCCGCGTTGGCGAGGTGATTGTCGGTCGGCGTGTAGGTAGGCAGTGCGGTGACAAACGCGCGACGGTACTGGGCCGAAAGATTGGCGAAATCCTGCCAGATCGCGTTATCACTTTGCTTGCCAAGCTCTTCCAGCTTGCCGGCGAACGAGTTCATCACCGGTCCAACCGCGTAGTTGACCGCCTTCTGCTCTTTGTTCCAGTAGATCGACGGGACGTTGGGATCCATTTGTTGCCACTGCGCAGTCTGTTGGCCGAATTGGTCCAGCGCTGCCTTCCATTCCGGACACACATTGTTGTCCGAGGTGAGAAACGGCTGCGGGCTCGCGAGGTTGCCGACCGGAGCGATGTCCGACGGCGGCGGCGAGGGGGTTACCAGCGGGCCCCGGGCCGCGGCCGAACCATCGGCGATGGCAGCGCAGATTGAGCCCAACGCAGAGGAGGCGCTGTTCGCGGCGCCGGCGAGATTGTTGTCTGCGGGCGTGTATTTCGGGATTCGCTCGGAGTACGCCCGGGCGTACGCGATGAACTGCTGATAGAGCTCACGCATGACGCGGTGTGGTGTCAGCTTGACCAAACCGACCGCCTGCGCGGCCGCGCTGCGCATCGATTGTCCAGCGGCGATGAACTGTGCCCGCTGTTTCGGGTTCCACGCCGACGCGGGCACCGACCGGTCGCGGTCATTCCAGAGCCCTTGGCCGCTGTTCGCCAATTCGTTGTTGATCGACGCCCACGCAGTGCAGCTGGGGTCGTCGGTGATCACGGCCACCGGCCCGGTGTCTTTCGCGCTGGCGACCGCAGCGGTTTCCTGTCCCGCGCCGTTGTCGGACCCGCCTTTCGGCCCCCCGGAACCGCCGTCGCCGAATAGCAATACAGCCGCGACGATCGTTGCCAACACGGCAACCGCGGCCACCCCACCCATGGCCCACTTAAGATTTTTGTTGTCTTTTGGGCCGTCAGTATTAGACGTCACGATGACCCAGCTTAAATGACAACCCGCTCGCCGCAGCCGTATTGGCGAGGAGGTCAGCGGAGGCGCGATTCTGCTCAGGGTTGACATCGACTCGAACAAGAGTTCGAATGGATTCATGCGATGGGACGGCCAGAACGTCCGGGCCGACGACGGCGCGCTGCCCGGGTTGGAGCGCATCGGCTTTGTCCGGAGCGTGCGCACCCCGCAGTTTGATGGCATCACATTCCACGAAGTGCTGTGCAAGTCCGCGCTGAACAAGGTTCCCAACGCTTCCGCGTTACCGTTCCGGTACACCGTCAACGGCTACCGCGGTTGTTCGCACGCCTGCCGGTACTGCTTCGCTCGGCCCACCCACGAGTACCTGGAATTGAACTGCGGCAACGACTTTGACACGCAGGTCGTCGTCAAGACCAACGTCGTCGAAGTACTGCGCCGCGAGCTTGGCCGACGTTCGTGGGGTCGTGAGGCCGTCGCGCTCGGCACCAACACCGATCCCTACCAGCGGGCCGAAGGACGCTATGCGTTGATGCCGGGGATCATCAGCGCCCTCGCGGGATCGGGCACTCCGTTGTCGATCCTCACCAAGGGCACGCTGCTGCGACGGGATCTGCCGCTGATCGTCGACGCCGCAACGGAGGTGCCCGTTGGCGTGTCGGTGTCCCTTGCGGTCGGCGACGCCGAACTACACAGGCGGGTGGAACCCGGTACCCCCAGCCCGCAGGCGCGGCTCGGGTTGATCGCCGCGATTCGCGAAGCCGGCCTGGACTGCCACGTGATGGTGGCGCCGGTGCTGCCATATCTGACGGATTCCGTCGAGCATCTCGACGATCTGCTGCGACAGATCGCGGCCGCCGGGGCCACCGGCGTCACGGTATTCGGCCTACACCTGCGGGGATCGACCCGTGGGTGGTTCATGTCGTGGCTGTCGCAGACCCATCCCCAACTGGTCGGCAGATACCGTGAATTGTACGGGCGCGGAGCGTATTTGCCGCCGTCGTACCGCGACGAGCTGCGGGCTCGGGCGGCACCGCTGGTTGCGCGACACGGCTTGGGCGGCGGGTCGCGACGGTTCGAAACCGCGCCGCCGCAACGTGCCGCCGAACCCGCTCAGCCGACGCTGTTCTGACCTAACTCAGATCGGCTGCGTGATAGGTGTCGCATTGGTTGGGGTCGCCGGTCTGGTAGCCGACGGTGAACCAGTGCTGGCGCTGCTCCGAGGAACCGTGGGTCCACGACTCGGGGTTGACCCGGCCGGTCGCGGACTTCTGGATGCGGTCATCGCCCACCGACGACGCAGCCGACAGTGCGTCGGCAATGTCCTTGTCGCTCAGCGGTTCCAGGAACGGAACGCCGGTGCCTTCCTGCTTGGTCGTGGAGGCGTAGTGCGCCCACACTCCGGCATAGCAGTCGGCCTGCAACTCGGTGCGCACACCGTTGCCGTTGGCACCCTGGGCGCCCTGCTGCGCGCGGCCGAGCGAACCCTGCAGATCCTGCACGTGGTGGCCGAACTCGTGGGCGACCACGTATTCCTGCGCCAATGGTCCACCGCTTGAACCGAATTGGGTGCGTAACACGTCGAAGAAACCGGTGTCGAAGTACGCAGTCTGATCCACCGGGCAGTAGAACGGGCCCACCTCGGTGGTGGCCGGGCCGCAGCCGGTGTTGACCTGGCCGGTGAACAACCGGACCCGCGGTCGGGTGTAGCCGCGCATCAGCTGCTTCCACACCGCATCGACGGAGTTGCCCGTCGCAATCACCCGGCACTGCACGTACTGGTTGGCGTCGGCTCCGGTCTTGCACTTGCTGAGGTCGAACCCGGGCGCCACGTCCTGGCTGGTGCTCGGCGCGGGCAGCTGGTTGACCACTTTGCCGGGGTCGACCCCGAGCAGCAGAGCGACTACCAGGAACAACAACCCGCCGAGGCCGCCGCCGATCGCGATTCCGCGCCCTCCGCCGCCTCCGGATGACGCCGTCGTACTGGTGTCGATCTGCATACCCTCGTTGAAGGTCATCGCATTCTCCATCGCGGTTCATGGCGTATCGCGGGCCCGGCGTCATCAGCTTTGCACACTACGATTCGGGCGTGCCCGCGGTTGCCGAAGTTCCTGCCCTCGCGCACACGCCGTTGGGCGATCTTCGGGGCCGTGTCGAAGACGGCGTCGCGGTGTGGCGTGGGGTGCCATACGCGCAACAACCCGTTGGCGACCGCCGATTTGCCGCGCCGGCTCCGTTGGCCCCCTGGACCGGTGTGCGCGATGCGCTCGAGCACGGACCGCTGCCGCCGCAAAGTCGATCGATGGCGGCGGGAGACCGCAACGACCCGAAGATTCGCGATGAAGCCTGCCTGACGTTGACGATATGGTCGCCCGACGTAGCCGGCTCACTACCGGTGATGATCTGGATCCCTGGCGGCGCATTCCTCAACGGCGCGGGACAATTACAGCTCTACGACGGGTCACGCCTGGCCGCCAACGGTGATGTCGTTGTCGTCAACGTCACCTATCGGGTTGGGGTTTTCGGTGGTTTCGAGCTCGGCGATCTCGGCGACGGGTTCGACGACAATCTCGCCTTGCGCGACCAGATCGCCGCATTGTCCTGGGTGCGCGAAAATATCTCTGCCTTCGGCGGTGATGCCAGCCGGGTGACGGTGTTCGGCGAATCCGCCGGTGCCACTTCGGTATTGGCGTTGCTGGCCAGCCCGGCGGCCGACGGCCTGTTTTGTCAGGCGATCGCGCAGAGCCCTGCGCTGCCGCTGATCGCCGAGCGTGAAACCCGAGCAGAGCAGGCGCAGCGATTCCTTGGCCAGCTAGGGGTGACGGCGGGGGAGTTGAAGGGCTTGCCCCAGCGTGAATTACGCCGTGCTGCAGGGCAATTGCAGCTTGCGAGCGTGGCGTCGTCGCCAATGCTCGCGCACGGGCTGACGCACGGGGTGGGCCTGCTGCCGCAGCATCCGATTGAAGCAGCGCGTGCCGGCGCGATCAGCAGTATCCCGTTGATCATCGGCACCAATCGGCGGGAAGCGTCGCTGTTTGCCCGTGACAAGCCGCCGATGCTGCCCACCACGCGGGAGACCGTCGATCACTTTTTCAGTCGGCTTGCGCCCGACGCCCGAGCACGGCTGATGGCGGCTTACCCGGACTATCCGCGCCGCCGCACGCTGGAGACCATCGGTGCTGACGCGATGTTCGCCGGGCCGACATGGGCTTTCGCCGACGCGTACAGCGAACATGCGCCCACCTACATGTACCGGTTCGACCACACACCCGCGACGCTGCGGCTGACGGGGTTGGGTGCCGTGCACGGAAGCGAGATCGTCCACATCCTCCATACCTACGGTTCGCACCTGGGTCGTCGGTTGCATCCGCTGGGTAAGTGGTGGACTCCCGCGGTCGGGCGCCGACTACAAAGGGCGTGGTTGGATTTCGCCTCGGCCGCGGGTGACGGCGCGCGACCCGGGGTGACCGATTGGCCCCGCTACGACTGCGCGCGGCGAGCGACCCGCATCATCCGGTCTGGCAGAGACGGCATTGCAGATGATCCGGATGAACAACGCCGATCTCCATGGTGCACGGTCTTGGATGAAAAGGCTTAGCCGCAGCTGAGAGACTCGGCTATCGCAATCGCCTTGAAATGCGCGCCTGACAAGCGCTCTGAGTAGTATTTTTGGCCCTTGACTGAGGCTACGCCCAAAAGCCTCCAGGGAAATGGGGGCCCCTTATGTCTCACAAAGGTCAGGAAAGTTCTCAGCTTCCGTGTATGTACCTCTCACGGCCGGCCGTAGTTATCCCCGAGACCGCCGTCGACAACGAGATGGTGCTGGCGCGGGTTCGGGCATCATTCCGCGGATCGGAATCCGAATGGGAACCGATCAGTCAGGGCGTTCAGTATGTGTTGGGTCGATGTAACACTCAGGTCCGTTACATTGACCCGGACCAGACGCTCTCGCCCGGCGAGTTCGCGTCCCGCGCGGCGACCGCTTGCCTCTTCGAGAACGGCGTCGAGGTGTCCGAGGTCGATCTTTTGGTTTATGGAGGAATTGCCCGCGAGAACTTCGAGCCGGCGACCGCGGCCGAGGTGGCGGGACGGCTGGGCGCGAAGCCACTGCACGCGTTCGACGTGACCTGTGCCTGTGCCGGCCTGGTCGAGGCGATCCACGTAGTCGCCGGCTACTTCGCCCTCCATCCCGAGATCAAGACCGCATTGGTCTGTGCGGGCGAATTGTGGCGCGACCACGTCACATACGACCTTCAGACGGTCGAAGACGTCGCGAATTTCGCCGCCGGCCTCACGCTGGGAAACGCCGCCGCGGCTTTCCTGGTGACGCGTGAGTCGCTGGCAGCGGGTGGAGCGCGGCTGGTGGGCTTCGGGCACAAGACGTTGTCTGAGCACTACGACCTGTGCTCGGCGCCGGTCGACGGACCGTTCTTCTCACGATCGAAAGAGCTTTTCGCCCTAGCGGTTCACGTTCCCGGTGAAGTCCAGCGACTCCTCACTGACGCCGGCTGGGCGGCCGAAGACGTTGACCACTACGTCTTCCACCAACCCAGCCAGGCGATCCTGGAGCGGGTTTTCGACGCAATCGGCGCGCGTCCCGAGGCATGCATACACACCCACTCGCTATACGGCAACAGCGCGAGCACCTCGTGGGCGGTCGCACTCAACCACCGACTGAAACACGGCACCGTCAACAATGGCGACAAGCTCGTGATCGTCAGCGCCGCATCCGGGTTCACGATCGTGTGCGCTTCGGCGGTGTGGGAGAGCTAGTGGAGCGTTATCTGCGCGTCTACAAGGTAATCGGCCAGACCTTCGGGCTGTGGTTCCGGCCGTTCGGGGCGTTCGCGCTTTTGCAGCTGCGCCAGGTGATTTCAGCGATCACGCTCGGTCTGGACTACGTGTTCTACCCGCGGCATCGCAAGCAAGAGATCGACCGGCCGATCTTCATCATCGGCAACCCGCGTAGCGGCACGACTTTCTTGCATCGGCTGCTGCTCGGCGCCGGCGACATGGCCGCGCTCGAGTTGTGGGAGATGCTGTTTCCGGCGATCACGGCGCGCAAACTGCTCGGCGGCATCGTACCGCGACTGGACAAGCTGTCACCGGCACGCTATCACCCGTCCGACGTGCATGAGACCAGCCTGCGCGGCATCGAGACCGACGACGTGGCCTGGTTCTTCCGAACTATGGACGGTCCATTCGCATGGGCGTATTTCCTTGCGTGGCAAGACACCTGGGGGAGTGAGTTGTCGTGTCGCGCGTTCGCGATCGACGGCGTGACGCCGCGTGATGAGGAGCGGTTCTTCGGCTATTACGACGCCGTCTGGCGCCGGAACCTGACACTCAAGGGCGCTGGCCGAGTGCTGGCCAAGACCAGCATGCTGACGATGCGTCTCGAGGCGGTGTTGCGGCGTTACCCGGACTGCAAGCTCGTCTACGTCATCCGCGACCCGGTCGAGGTAATCCCGTCGGGAATGTCGTTGCTGGCCAGCGTGCTTGAGAACGGCTACGACGTGTGGAACCGAACCACCGAAGAAGACCAGCACAGGTGGGTGGAGAACCTGTACCAGGCTTCCTGCGACATGCTGCGCCACTTCAACGACGCGCATGCGGCAGGCAAGATCCCGGGACGCAACCTGTGCATCGTGCGCTACGAGGACCTGATCAACGACCTCGAGCCCACGATGGAACGGATTCTCGACTTCGTCGAGATCAAACCGTCGCAAGAGTTCGTCGACGAAGTGCGCCAACAAGCGGAGCGGCAGCGCAATTACACCAGCAAGCACGGGCATTCGCCCACACAGTTCGGCCTGACTCCGGAGCGGATCCGGGCAGACCTCGGATTCGTCTACGAAGCATTCGGGCTCTCGTCGACCAGGAACGACCACTGAAGGACCAGCAACATGGGCAAGCACTCGATCGAGACGCGTGAAAAGTTCTCGAGCTCTTCGCTTTTGGACCCACGCCTGCGCTTGGCCGCGAGCCAGGTGACCTCGATGGCGAGTCGACGTCGCAGAATCGGCGTGGCGGCCGGTGGCTTGCTCGGAATGGCGTTGCTGCCCTTTGCCGTTGCACACGCCGACGAATGGGCGGTCAGTCCGGCTCCCGGTTCGCATGAGACCGTCACCGGGATTTACGGACACGGCTTCGAAGGTGGCGACACCGCACCGCCGGCAGTGGAGGGAAGCATCCAGGGCGATCAGACCTTCGACTGGACCAACGTCACGGCCAGCAACTCGGGAACGTTCTACGGCTATGAGAGCTATTCGAATGACGGCCTCGGCGGCATCAACACAGAGGTGTATGTCGCGAGCGACGTGACTGGGAATGGTGGTCCGGCAGTGGGGTCGGTGTTCGACACCTACTCCTTCGGGTATGGCACCTACGTCAACACTTATTCGGCGATCCCCAATGGTGAGGGTGGTTCCACGATCACCGACACGCTGCAGACGCCGACCGGAACGATCGTTGTTCCGACCACTTTCGATGCGGCCAACGGATTGATCGCCGACGCCGGAGGAGTGGGTACCGGCAATGGCGGCACGTTGATTCCTGTTGGCTCACAAGAGGTTACGTCGATCAGCGGCATTCCCCCGCTGACCGTGGCGCTGCAGGGGACCCAGGACTTCAACTTCCTCAACTCCGCAGGCCATGTGATCGGCACGGTCGGAACCGTCAACACCATGACAACGGATACAGCCACCACCTATACCGAGGCCGTTCTCGTGACGAATGACCTCAGCGGCACGGTCGGCAACACTGCCGCCGATGTTCCCGCGGTCGGCTCGATCTTCAACACGATCCAGTTCGGCGGTCTTACCAACGTCTACTCCGACTACGTCTCACCTGGCGGAAACCACTACCTGGACACGTTGTACACGCCGCTCGGAAACTACGTCATCCCGATCGCGTTCGACGCCGCCAGAGTCGAGAGCCTCAGCAATTCGTCCGTCACGCTCCCGAGTGGGATGGTCTTCGATCCCACCACCGAACTGACTTTTACTGGAATCAACGGACTTCCGCCGGTGGACGTCGGGGTTCAGGGTGGCCAGGACTTCAGCTTCACTGACGGTGCGACGACGGGGACTTTCACCGCCGACGTGACGAACACGTTGGACGAGTTCAACGACTCCACCGAGACGATCCTGGTCACGAGCTCCTCGGATGCCGCCAGCTTGCCGGTCGGTTCGGAGTTCGAAATCGTCAATTTCGGTTATGGCTTCGAAAGCATCTACTCCGACCTCGCGGGGTCGACCGCCACCGAGACGCTGGTGACGCCGTTCGGCGACATCAGCGTGCCGCCGGCGTTCGACATGGCCTCGCAGCTCGTCGGCGACATGTTCAGCGTCGTGGCGGGCGGGGCTGTGTTGACCGGTTAGCTCTCCGGTGTCGACGCGAACCGAATGTCGGTGTAGCGGACCCAATTTGGCAGGGCGGGATGAGCGTGCTCCCGAGTTGTGTGGACCTGAAAGACTGATAAGTTGTCGCTGGCAAACTCTCAGTACCCATCTTGACGCCCAGATAGGAGTCCTGATGTTCGGCGCACCACGACGCGGAACCCTGATGGCTGTGCTGTGGGGAGCACTCGTAGCCGCTGTCCTCACGGTTACCGCCGCCGCTCCAGCTGCGCGCGCCGACGACCCCTTCACCGACATCTACGACGCGGTGCAGGGCGACTTTGCCCTCGGCCAACAGGCCTTCGAGCTCGCCAACACAGATCTCGCCAGCGGTCACGTGGCTGAAGGCCTGGCGTCGTTCTACAACGGGGTCGACGAATACCTGCTCTCGGTGCCGAACAACCTTCTGCAAGGTTCGCTGGCCGCCCTGACCGGTGAGCCGATCGACGGCTCGTACACCTGGGACATCCCGGTGACCGCGGACCTGAACGACGCGATCATCGTGGCGCCCACGCTCGCCCTGATCGCCGAGGCCGACATCCACTCGGCAATGACGGAGCTGGCGGCCGGCGACATCGCCGGTGCCCTCGACTCGTACTTGACCGGTTACGAATACCTCGACGTCGTGGTTCCCGAGCTGTTCATCATCGGCAGCGCTGCCGGTTTCGGCCTCTGACAGCCCGGCCCCACGGCGAGAGACGATTTCGTCAGCCCGGTCCGTCGCTTGCCGCGGCCAGTAGCGGCACCAGGATGTCGCTGATCGGTGTCGCGATTCCGTGGGCGCGGGCTTTGCGGATGATCACGCCGTTGCGGATATCCCACTCCTGCGGGCGGCCGGCTTCGCGGTCGGCCAGCATCGAGGTGCCCATGTCGGTGGGGGCTTGCCGGAACATCTCCACCGTGCCGGCGGCGACGTCGTCGGCCAGCTCTGCGCCCTCGGCGCGGGCAACGTCGATGCACTCCGCGGCGTAGCGCTGCGCCAGGTCCGCGAGGTCGTCGCGGCGGAACATGCCCGACCGTCGGCCCGTCAGCACCATCAGGCCGGCGACCGCGTTGACCAGAAGCTTGCGCCAGGCAGCGGTGATGAAGTCCGGGTCGCACTCGGCGGTGCCGCCGGCCGCCCGCCACAGGTCGGCAAAGGTGGTCGCCGCCGGCCCGGTCGGCAGCGTGAGCCGGGCATCGGTGCGTAGTCGGACCCAGCCGTCTGGTTGAGTCTCGGCCGAAAACCAGACGATGCCGGGGATTACCGCCGACGACGGGCAGAGCGGCTGTACCTGCTCGATCTGTTCGACGCCGTTCTGCAGGACGACGACGATGGTGCGCTGGTCGCTCAGTCGCGCCAGCCAGCGGCCGGCTTCGGCGTTCTGGGTGGCTTTGACGGCGAGCAGAACGACGTCGACCGCGGCCGTGATCTCGGTGGGATCGGTGCGCACGGGGCCGGGCACGACGACCGGATCGGCGCCGTCGGGCCGCAATTCGATCTGTGATCGCGGCGTCCGGCCGCAGACCAGAACGTGGTGACCGGCGGCGGAGAGGTAAGCGGCGACCGTCGTGCCGACGGCTCCTGGACCAACAAGTGCAATCTCCATGACGAACACCGAAATTACCGCCTCTAGACTGGGCTGTCGTTCCCACCGCCGACAAGGAGTATTTGTGCTGCGCAGTCATGCCGCCGGGTCATTGCGGGCCACCGACGCCGGGCAACAGGTGACGCTGGCCGGGTGGGTCGCGCGCCGACGCGACCACGGTGGGGTGATCTTCATCGACCTGCGCGACGCCACCGGCGTATCGCAGGTGGTCTTTCGTGCCGACGACGTACTCGCCCAGGCGCACCGGCTTCGGGCCGAGTTCTGCGTCGCCGTCGACGGGGTCGTCGAGATCCGCCCGGAGGGCAACGCCAACGCCGAGATCGCCACGGGGGAGATCGAAATCAACGCGACGTCGCTGACGGTGCTGGGGGAGTGCGCGCCGCTACCGTTCCAGCTCGACGAGCCCGCCGGTGAGGAAGTGCGGCTGCGTTACCGCTACCTCGATCTCCGCCGCGAAACGTCGGGTAACGCAATTCGGTTGCGCTCCAAGGTGAATGCGGCCGCGCGCAGCGTGCTGGCCGCACAGGACTTCGTCGAGATCGAAACGCCGACCCTGACCCGCTCGACACCGGAAGGCGCGCGCGACTTCCTGGTGCCGGCCCGGCTGCAACCCGGCTCCTTCTATGCGCTGCCGCAGAGTCCGCAGCTGTTCAAGCAGCTGCTGATGGTGGCCGGCATGGAGCGGTACTACCAGATCGCCCGCTGCTATCGCGACGAGGATTTCCGCGCCGACCGTCAGCCGGAATTCACCCAGCTGGACATGGAGATGAGTTTCGTCGAAGCCGACGACGTCATCGCCACGGCCGAACAAGTACTCAAGGCTGTGTGGGCGCTGATCGGTTACGACCTCCCGCTGCCGGTGCCGCGGATCAGCTACGCCGAGGCGATGACCCGGTTCGGCACCGACCGGCCAGACCTGAGGTTCGGGGTTGAGCTCGTCGAGTGCACAGAGTTCTTCTCCGACACCACTTTTCGGGTGTTCCAGGCTCCATATGTCGGCGCGGTCGTGATGTCCGGTGGCGCGTCGCAGCCGCGCCGGACGCTGGACGGCTGGCAAGAGTTCGCGAAACAGCGTGGCCACAAGGGGCTGGCGTACGTGCTGGTCGGTGACGACGGCACGCTGGGCGGACCCGTCGCCAAAAACCTGTCCGAGGCGGAGCGCGACGGTCTGGCAGCGCATGTCGGCGCCCAACCGGGGGACTGCATCTTCTTCTCCGCCGGGCCGCCCAAGCCGTCACGTGCGTTGCTGGGCGCGGCGCGCGTCGAGATCGCACATCGGCTCAACCTGATCGACCCGGACGCCTGGGCATTCACCTGGGTGGTCGATTTCCCGTTGTTCGAGCCGGCCGACGAGGCCACCGCCGCCGGCGACGTCGCGCTGGGCAGCGGCGCATGGACCGCGGTGCACCACGCGTTCACCTCACCCAAGCCGGAGTCGGAAGCCACCTTCGACAGCGACCCCGGCAACGCGCTCGCGGATGCGTACGACATCGTCTGCAACGGCAACGAAATCGGTGGCGGCTCGATTCGTATCCACCGCCGCGACGTTCAGGAACGCGTGTTCGCGATGATGGGCATCGGTGCCGCAGAGGCGCAGGAAAAGTTCGGTTTCCTGTTGGACGCGTTCACCTTTGGCGCACCGCCGCACGGCGGAATAGCGTTCGGCTGGGACCGGATCGTCCAACTGCTTTCCGGCGCCGATTCCATCCGCGAGGTGATTGCGTTCCCGAAGTCCGGCGGCGGCGTCGACCCGTTGACCGACGCTCCGGCGCCGATCACCGCCCAGCAGCGCAAGGAATCGGGTATCGACGCCAAGCCTGATGAGAAGCGGGCCGGTAAGCCCACCCCGGTCGACCCGGAATAGGCGACGGCCGCGGTGAGGTTGTCACGGCATGTCGCAAGGATTTCCTGACACCGAGACGATCAAAGCGTTCAACCAGAGCATCGCCGACGAGTTTCGCGCGAACGGAGGCAAGGTCGGCGGCCAGTTCGAGGGCGCCAACCTGCTGTTGCTGACCACGACGGGTGCCAAATCGGGCCAGCCGCGAGTTTCTCCCCTGGCCTACTTACGGATCGACGGCAAGCTGGTGATCATCGGATCGTTCGCCGGCGCCGACGTAAACCCGGCGTGGGTGCACAACCTGCGGGCCAACCCGTCGGCGCACATCGAGGTCGGTAACGAGTCCTCGGACGTCGTCGCCCGCGAATTACCGCCGGCCGAGCGAGACGAGATCTTCCCCAAGATCACCGCCGTCGCGTCGGGTTTTGCCGAGTATCAGGCGAAGACCTCACGGGTGATTCCGGTCTTCGAACTGCGGCCGGCCAGTTAGCCCCACCGGATAGTTAGCCCGTCAACCGACCCCTCGATACACGCGGTTACGGGGCTATCACGGCACTGATCACGAGGTGGTCACGTCGCCTCCAAATGTCCTAGTGGGGGACCAGCGACCACAGCGTCTGAATCGTGCCGTACACCGGGTGCATGAAGATGTTCACGATCTGGATCGGGAACAGCTGGCCGTTGCCGCCGCACTTGGGCCATGCACCAGGCCCTTGAGTGGCAAGCACCCGATTCGCCACCGCGATCTGCTGCTCGCGCGACGCCATCGCCGGGTCGCCGACGCCGCCGTTGGCTGCCCAGGTAGACGGCTTGAACTGCAGTCCGCCATAGAAGCCGTTGCCGGTGTTGGCGTGCCAGTTGCCGCCTGATTCGCACTGCGCCACGGCATCCCAGTTCATGCCATCGGCGTAGGCCACGCCGGTGGTCGGATTGACCAGCAACGTCATGCCCAAGACAACCAATGTGGCGAGCACCAAGTGCTTGCACATGGTGCTCAGTAGCCCGCCTAAATGACTCATTTAACAGGTCTAACAAGCAGGTGTGAAAGGAGTCAATGAGTGGGGCTTTAGTAATTAATGAGATTAAAGTTTAATAAAGCATTTCGTGTTGCTGATGATAATTGGAGTCAATTTATGAGCTTATTGGTGCAGTATATAACTACTGAGTTATATGAATAATAAGTTATCTAGTCGTGATGAAGTCAATTAGAGTGACCTGTGATGCTTCTGTTACTAATGTGACAGAAGGTGCGATGCCGTCGCTCACCGGGATTGGTCGAGAAACTCCTGGACCAGGCGTTTTGGCGCCTGCGTGAGCCACGCCTCGACGATCAGCTCCCGCAGCCCCAGCTCGTCGACAGGCGCCAGCCGGACCAGGACGGCCGGATAGCCGTCGAAGTGCGGAGTCGTGAAGTACACCGCTGGTTCATCGGCGATCAGTGCGAACTTGACGCCCTCATCGGCCACTCGGACAGCGAGAATGTCGCCCCGAGGTGGCTCGATCCCCAGTGCGGTCAGCGCTTGGTGGTCTGACGCGCGCAGCGGGCGTTCCCAGGCAATCAGCTTCTTGCCGACCCGCCATTCATGTGGCGCCCGCTCCTCGGTGAGTGGCAGCTCCCCGACGACACTGGCGACGTCGTCCCAGGTGGCCATGACCCATTGTGCTCCCGGCGCGCGGCCCACGAGGCGGATAGTGTTGCAGCGTGACGTCGCCGACCCAGGCCAGCGATCCAGGGCAGTCACCGGATCAGCACCCGTCGGGCCCGGGGGCCCGGTACCGGATCACGCATCGCACCGAATACCGCTACTCCGACGTGGTGACCAGTTCCTACGGGCGCGGCTTCCTCACCCCGCGCGACCTCCCGCGGCAACGCTGCCTCGTCCACGAGTTGCAGATCTCACCGACGCCGTCGGACAGCTCGACGAGCTCTGACACCTTCGGGAACATCAGCTCGTATTTCCATGTCACCGAGCCCCATCGAATGCTGACCGTCGTTGGTGAATCCATTGTCGAGGTGTATCCCTCACCGCCCGAGCGCTGGGGTGCTGGGCCGGCGCTGCAGCCGTGGGAGCTTGCCCGCCCGGTCGGTGTGCGCGGCGCCTTGGCCACGGAATTCGCCCTCGACCTGAACCCACCCGAGATCACCGACGACGTACGCGACTACGCCGCGCCGAGCTTCGCGCCATTGCGCCCACTGGGGGAGGTGTTGCGTGACCTCACGTCGCGGATCTACCACGACTTCACGTACCGCTCGGGATCGACCACGGTATCGACTGGTGTCAACGAGGTTCTGAAGGCGCGGGAAGGGGTATGTCAGGACTTCGCGCGGTTGGCGATCGCCTGCCTGCGCGCCAACGGTTTAGCGGCCAGCTACGTGTCCGGCTATCTGGCCACCAACCCGCCCCCAGGGAAGGATCGCATGATCGGCATCGACGCGACGCACGCCTGGGCGGCGGTGTGGACGCCGCAGCCACCCGGCCAATTCGAGTGGCTGGGACTCGATCCCACGAATAATCAGATGGTCGACGAGCGATACATCATCGTCGGGCGCGGGCGTGACTACGCCGACGTGCCGCCGCTACGCGGCATCATTTACACCAATGCCGAGAACAGCGTGATCGACGTCGCGGTAGACGTCGCACCCTACGAAGGCGACGAGTTATATGCGTGATTTCCACTGTCCCAACTGCGGTCAGCGGTTGACGTTCGAGAACTCGGCGTGTCTGGCGTGTGGGAGCGCCCTGGGGTTCTCCCTCTACGAGATGGCGCTGCTGGTGATCACCACCGGTGATGACGCCGGGCGCGCCGGCTTCGTCAGTGCCAGCGAGTACGAGCTGTGCGCGAATCGCAATCTGGCCGAATGTAACTGGCTCGTTCCGGTTCGCCAACCCGGCTGGCTATGCGCATCGTGCGCACTGACCATCGAGCGCCCCAACGATGCGGATACCGCCGGGCTGGCGGAGTTCGCCCTGGCCGAGGCGGCCAAGCGCCGACTGATCGTCGAACTGCACGAGTTGAAGCTGCCGATCGTGGGGCGCGACCAGGACCCCGACTACGGCCTGGCTTTCCGGCTGCTGTCCAGCGCGCACGAGAACGTGATGACCGGGCATGAAAACGGGGTCATCACACTGGATTTGGCCGAAGGCGACGACGTCCATCGGGAGCAGTTGCGAGTGGAGATGGAGGAGCCGTACCGCACCCTGCTCGGACATTTCCGGCACGAGATCGGGCATTACTACTACTACCGGCTGATTGCGCCGTCGAGTGAATACGTGAGCCGGTTCAAGGAGCTTTTCGGAGATCCGGACGCCGATTACCAGGCCGCGTTGGATCGGCATTACGACGAGGGTGCGCCCGCGGGTTGGGAGGAGACGTACGTCTCGTCGTACGCGACGATGCATCCGGCCGAGGACTGGGCCGAGACGTTCGCCCACTACCTGCACATCCGCGACACCCTGGACACAGCGGCGTGGTCGGGTTTCGCCCCGGCGACGGCCACGTTCGACCGGCCGGTATTGGGGCCCAGCGCATTCATGACGATCATCGACATGTGGCTGCCGGTCTCATGGTCACTCAACATGGTGAATAGGTCGATGGGGCACGACGATCTGTACCCGTTCGTGCTTCCTGTGGCGGTGTTGCAGAAGATGAAGTTCATCCACAACGTGATCGACGAGACGACCGCGATATCGGGAGGTCGGCACCCGGTCAGCGCGTGACGCCAGCGGCGGTCACGGCATCGTCCGGCGCTCGTCGCCGCCCCACAGCGGTTGCGTGCCACCGGGCAGCGCTAGTTGCGTCGCGGTGATCACGTCCGCCAGCTCCCGCAACGCGGAATGAGCGGTGGTGAGCAGTTTGGTGAGCCGCTCGCGGTGACCGTCCGCGGACACCGATTCGAGTTCCGCGGGATGAGAGCGTCGCAACAGGGTGCTGATCTCGGCGACCATCCGCTGCGGACGCGACGACCCAGACGAGCCGGGTAGATCGCCAAGATCGGTTCGCAGCCGTTCGAGCTGATACACCAGAGACCGTGGGTTGGTCGAGTCGAACAGCATCAGCTCCGCCAGCGCGGCCACACTTACCTGACCTACGGTGCGGCGTCGGTAGATCACCGCGGATTCCATTGCGATCAGCGTTGATTCGATGACCGTGCGCTCGGCGGCGGGGGCCAGGACGGTGGTCAGTGTGGCGTCGAGCAAGGCGGTAAGGGCCAGGCCGCGTTCGATGCGCTTGCCGATATCCATCATGGTCCAGCCGACGTCCTGCACCATCGACTCCGATGCGACGCCAGCCAGCGTCAACATGCCGATCAAGGTCTGCGACTGCGCTGTCTCGAGCACCGCGTCGCCGTGGGCCAATGAGTCGGGCGGTTCGGCGTTGTGGGCAAGTGCACGTTCCACGCCGGCCAGCACCGCCCAAGTGTCGCTGGACAATTGGTCGCGCACCGCCCTTGCCGCCAGCGCCAGTCGGTCGACCGATTGCACCAGCGAGCCGGGCCGGTCCCGGTCCATGGTCAGCGACCATAGCGTCGACGGGGCGGTCGCGATCGCCTCGGCCTGGTCTTCCGCGTTGGGGCCGGTTCCGGTGATGCGGCCCAGTGCCGCCATCAAGACCGGCACACACTGGGATTCGGAAATCTCCTGACGATGTCGGAATTCGTAGTATCGCCGGCGCGCGGCGATCAGCAACCGGGCCATGTTTTCGGCGCGCTCGCCGTAACGCCCCATCCAGAACAGGTCGGACAGCACGCGTGGTGAGCTGACGCCCAATGTGCCCGCAGCTGCCTTCGCAGAAGTTTCCGGAGCTGGCAAGGTGATCGCTTCGGTTCGCGACCTGTCGGTGGGCTGGACCCAAATATCCTTTGCAGCAATAGTTTTTAATACATATGCCGCCGGACCCTGAGCCAGCACGTAGCCGAGGCCGCCCAGCATCGGCGCGTACCCGCCGCGTTGAGCGACGGTGAACAGGCGCATTCCGACGCCCCCCGCAGACAGGTCGCTGGTATAGCTGGTGGGCGCGGAGGAAAATTGCGGCAGCTCTTGGCCGACCCATTGCCAGGGCATTGCGGTGATCGCCGCGGCCAGCTCGGCCAGCTGGTCGGACGAAAGCGTCGGGCCGACAAGCGTCTGTCCGCCGACGGTCGGCCTGATCAACAACGACGACAGGTTGGCCAGGAGATGCGAGCGCTCGCTGTCGATGCCACCCCAGTAGCTCGGCGCGCTGGCCAGCAGCGGCGACTCGCCAAGAAGACGAGTGGCCAACTGGGGCAGGAACCGTTGCAGCCCAGCGCTTTCCAGGATGCCACTGCCAACGGTGTTTACCACGGTTACCGTCCCGCGGTGCTGCGCCTCCACCAACCCGGCCACCCCCAGCCGGGAGTCGGCGCGCAGATCGAGCGGGTCGGTGTAGGCGGCATCGACCCGCCGGAAGACGACGTCGACCCGTTTGAGCGTGCCCAGCGAGCGCATCCACAACTTGCCGTCGCGGACCACCAGGTCCGCGCTCTCCACCAGCGGGAAACCTAGCAATGTCGCGAGATATGCCTGATCGAAAGAGGTTTCGGAGTAGATACCGGGGCTGAGGACGACGACGACGGGGTCTTGCACGCCGTCGGGCGCCGCGTCGATCAGCGCCAGCCGCAACGCCTGGGCGAACGGTGTGGTGGGCCGCGGCCCGACCTTCTCATAAAGGTCGGGCAGCGCGCGGGCCAGCACCCGTCGGTCGGCGAGGGCGTAGCCCGGGCCGGACGGGGCCTGAGTCCAATCGGCGTTGACTTCGAAGCTGCCGTCGGCGACTCGGCTGACATCGCAGGCGTGCATGAAGAGCTGGTGGTGCCCGGGAATCTCGATTCCGTTGGCGGCGCGGACGTAGCCGGGGTGGGCGAACACCAACTCCGGAGGCAGTATGCCTTCGGTCAGCGATCGTCGATTGCCGTATAGGTCGGCCAACACGGCATTGAGGATCCGGGAACGTTGCACCAGCCCGCTCTCGAGCACCTCCCAGTCGGGAGCCGAGACCACCAGTGGCAGCGGGTCCAGCCGCCACGGCCGCGGCTCACCGTGCCCGCCCGCGGGATCTACCACGGTGTAAGTGATGTCGTCGTTGTCGACCAGTTGGCGCACCGCGGAACCGAGCCGGGTCATACCCGCTTTGCCGCGGTCACCGACCGCGTCCGCCACGTCGGCCCAGGCCGGCCGCACTGAGCCGGTTTCGTCGAGAAACTCGTCATAGCCGATCGACGGCCCCTGTAGCGACGGCGGGCGCAGATCGAACAGCGTCTGCTGAGCGCGTCCGGCGCGATATCCGGCCAGCAGCCGGTCGACGTCCGTGCGCTCGTGAACGGGCGCCGGGTCGCTTGGGTGTACTGCCATGTCTATCGAAGCCACTACCGCAGGACGGTACGCACGCGCCGCAGATCGAGTATGCCCGGCGCGCCGACGTCTGTGGAAATTCGCGCCTGCATCTCCTTGATGCTGGAAAGCGCGAGCTTGCCTGGGGTGAACCCGGTGGCTTCAAAGCGGCGCGCGCGCCGTGACTCGGCTTCGACGGCGTTGACGGGAGGCTCGTCGTAGGCGCGCCCGCCAGGGTGGGCAACGTGGTACGTGCAGCCGCCACGCGACGTGGAGGTGGTGACGTCGATGAGCTCGAATTGCAGCGGGCCATCGACGGTGATGCTCGGATGCAGTGCGCTCGGCGGCTGCCAGGCCCGAAAACGTACGCCTCCGACATGTACGTCGGGGTTGTCGGTGGCCAGCAAGGGAACCGGATAGCCGTTGCAGGTCACCAGATAGCGGTGTCGGTCAGCGCCGATGATTCGCACCTGAAGACGTTCGACCGACGAATCGACGTAACGGGCGGTTCCGGTAGCGGTGGATTCTTCACCGAGGGTGTTCCACGGCTCGATCGCGCCGCGAAGCTCGATCTCGACGCCGTCGAACACCGCGGTGCCGATCCGTGGAAAGCGGAATTCGGTGAACGGGTCAAGCCAGCTGGTCTCGAACGCGATGCCGTGGGCTCGCAGGTCCGCCGCGACATCGGCGATGTCGTGAATCAGGAAGTGCGGCAACAGGTATCGGCCATGCAAGTTGTCGCCATGTCGGATCAGCGGCGCCCGAAGCGGCTCGTCCCAGAACCAGGCCACCAGCGAGCGAACCAGCAGCGACTGCACCATCGCCATCCGTAGGTGCGGTGGCATCTCGAAGCCGCGCAACTCCAGCAGACCCAGCCTGCCGCGCATGCTGTAGGGGTTGTAGAGCTTGTCGATGCAGAACTCTGCTCGATGGGTGTTGCCGGTGATGTCGGTGAGCAGATGCCGCAGCGCCCTGTCGATGATCCATGGCCTGGGAGTGCCGGTCGGCGAAGACGAAGCGAGCCGGTCGATTTCGGCGAACGCGATCTCGAGTTCGTAGAGCGCCTCGGCTCGTCCCTCGTCGACCCGTGGTGCCTGTGACGTGGTGCCGACGAACCGCCCGGCGAACAGATATGACAGCGAAGGGTGTCGCTGCCAATAGGTAAGCAGCGACACCAATAGATCCGGGCGGCGCAGCAGCGGGGAGTCTTTCGGGGTGACGCCACCAAGCGTGATGTGGTTTCCACCGCCGGTGCCGCCGTGGCTGCCATCGACGGAGAATGACTCCGTAGAAAGGCGGGCCAATCTAGCCTCGGCATACAGGGTTTCGAGCTGCTTGGTTTGCTCGGTGAAGCTCGCGGTGGGTGCGACGTTGACCTCGATGACACCCGGGTCGGGGGTGATCGTGGTCGAGGTCAACCGCGGATCGGCCGGGGGTTCGTAGCCCTCGAGCACCACCGGGCAGCCAATCTTCTTGGCCGCGGCATGTATTCGGGAGACCAGGTCGACGAAGTGATCCAGCGCGCCGGTTGGAGGCAGGAAGATGTAGAGCAGACCATCGCGCGCCTCGGCCACCATAGCGGTAGTCGGCGCGCTTTCGTCGTCGTCGACCAATGCGTCGAGGGTGGACGCGTGCAGCTCGTGGCCGACGGTGGTGGGATCGGTGTCGAACGACGGCCGTGGCGGCTTCCAGCTGATCGCGTCCAATGGTAGTCGCAGGCCCGCCGGCGAATCCCCGTCGACCAGTACGATGCGGCCGCGACGCAGCCGCCAATTGGCGCTGGCCCAGCCCAGCTCATCATCGCGGCGGTGCAGTGGCAGCACGAATGCGGTTGGAATATCTGTTGATTCGTCAAGCCCCGCCAGCAGTTTGGTCCGTGCTGCGGGTGTGTCATGGCCGGCTTCCGGGTTGAGGTCGGCACTGGCTTCTACCGGGTCACCTTGCGGCAGACGAGTTTTGGCTGCGAGCTTCGACAGCGGATCCTCGTACGCCGGACGCACCTGAGAGGCCGGTAGGCCCAATCCGTCGGCGACGGCCAACAGCAGGTTCTGGGCCGTCGCGCTGTCCGCGATCGGGTCGGGCGGCGTAGTGCTCCACGGGTCGGCTAGTAGCGTGCCGTCGGGCCAGAGCGGTTGACCGTCGGTACGCCAGTACAGCCCAATCTGCCAGCGAGGCAATGGTTCACCGGGATACCAGCGCCCCTGGCCACGGTGGATCAGGCCCTGCGGCGCCCACTCCGTCTTCAGGCGGGCGGCCAGGTCGGAGGCACGCTGCCGCTTGTGCGGGCCGTCGGCGGCGGTGGTCCATTCGTCGTCGACCTGGTTGTCGATCGAGACGAACGTGGGTTCGCCGCCCATGGTAAGTCGGACGTCCCCCGCTTCCAACCGACTATCGACGCCACGAGCGACGTGCTGGATGGTGGCCCAAACCTCGTCGGTGTAGGGGAGTGTGACACGCGGGTCCTCGTGGATGCGCGTGACGGTGTTGGAGAACTCGAGCGTCGACTCGCACGGCTCGATGCCACCGGTGATCGGAGCGGCGCTGGCCGGGGTCGGGGTGGCCGCCAGCGGGATGTGGCCCTCACCGGCGAACAGACCCGACGTCGGGTCCAACCCGATCCAACCTGCGCCGGGGATATAGACCTCGGCCCAAGCGTGCAGATCGGTGAAATCGGCGGCCGGACCCGACGGGCCGTCGAGCGCCTTGATGTCGGAGGCCAACTGGACCAGGTAACCCGATACGAATCGGGTGGCCAACCCCAACTGGCGCGCCACCGAAACCAGCAGCCACGCAAAGTCGCGACAGGAGCCCACCTTGGTTCGAAGCGTCACGTCCGGTGTCTGCACACCGTGTTCCATCCGCACGCTGTAATTGAGGTCGGCATTGATCCGCCTGTTGAGCTCGACCAGGAAATCGATCGTTCGAGTCCCCTGCGGGACCTCGAACGCCCGCACCCACTCCCGCGCCAGCTCGCCCGGACCCGATCCAGGGCCATCCTCGTCGACCGGCTGCAGGTAAGGCCTGAGCTCATCGACCAGCGGCTCGGGATAGGTGAAGCCCGGGGTAGGCCATGACTCTGCCCAATCCTCGATGAAGAAATCGAAAGGGTTGATCACCTTGAGGTCGGCGATGAGCCCAACGGTGATCGTCAGCCGGTCGGTCGAATTCGGGAACGTCAGTCGGCAGACGAAGTTGCCGACGGCATCCTGCTGCCAGTTGACGAAGTGGTCGGCCGGCTCGACACGCAGCGAGTAGGCCTCGATGGGCGTGCGCGAATGTGGTGCCGGGCGCAGTCGAACCACGTGCGGAAACACCCGGACCGGCCGGTCAAACGTGTAGCTGGTGCGGTGCTCCAGCGCCACTTTGATGGTCATAACCGCAAATCTCATCACACCGGCTGGCGAGTCGCAGCGCGGCGAACTCCGCGTTGCGGTGTTGTGTCAACGGAGTGGCGTAACCAGGATTGTCCGCCGACCCTTCCTAGGATCGCTCGGGTGGATGATCGTTACGGTTCGGATGTTCTAGCGCGTGACCCGCACCACTCGCGCAAGCTCCGGTCCGCTGAAATGCCAATAGAACTCGGCATGGTCGTCGAGGACGCGCAGACCGGCTACGTGGGCGCGATCGTGAGCGTCGAGTACGGCCGGATGCAGCTCGAGGACCGGCACGGCCGCCGCAAGGCGTTTCCGGTCGGGCCGGGATACCTCGTCGACGGCACGCCGGTGATCCTCACCGCACCGCGAGGTCCGGCGCCCACGACGGCGGCCCGGACCGCGTCCGGATCGGTGGCAGTGGCCGGAGCGCGGGCCCGCGTCGCCAGGACCGGCCGGATCTACGTGGAAGGCCGCCACGACGCCGAGCTCGTCGAACAGGTGTGGGGCGACGACCTACGCATCGAGGGCGTGGTGGTCGAATACCTCGGCGGCGTCGACGATCTCGTCGGCATCGTCGAGCAGTTCCGACCTGGCCCGCAACGACGGCTCGGCGTACTGGTCGACCACCTGGTGGCCGGCTCGAAGGAATCGCGGCTGGCCGAAGCCGTCCAGCGCAGCCCGGCCGGCGCACACACGCTGGTCGTCGGCCACCCGTTCGTCGACATCTGGCAGGCGGTCAAACCGGGCCGGCTCGGGTTGACGGAGTGGCCGGTGATCCCGCGCGGAACCGAATGGAAGCACGGCATCTGCCAGGCCCTCGGCTGGCCGCACCGCGACCAGGCCGACATCGCTGCGGCGTGGCGCCGCATCCGCGGACGAGTGCGGGATTGGACCGACCTCGACGCGGCGCTGATCGGCCGGGTGGAAGAGCTGATCGACTTCGTCACCCAGCCGGCTGGCGCTTAGGGGGTAGGCGGCGCGACCGGGCCTCCGGAGAGCCTGCGGTAGGTGTAGACCTGGATCAGTAGCGCCAACGGTCCGGTCACGAGAATGCCGACCGCACAAGCGAATAGCCCGACCGCGACCAAGACGCCCTGCACCACGAACGAAATCAGCGTTTCGCCGATGTGTGAGCGCACGGTGCTCACGCTGGCCTTCAGTGAGTCGATCGGCGGCAGCGCCCGATCGGTCGCGAACGCAATCGTGAACAGCGCGAAGAAGGTGAACACGGCGATCGCCACGAACGACAGCAACGCGAACAGGAAGCCCGGCAACGAGATCAGATCCAGGACCGCAGAGATCACGCTCAACAGGGCGCCGGCCAGAACCACGGTTCCGAAGTTGCGCGGCTTGAAGAACGAGCCCACGGTCACCGGCCTGCCGTCGGCAAGGTCGAGCCCGCCGGACAGGAAGGCGGCCTGCACGAAAATGCCGAACACGAAGGACACGATCGACAGGACCAACGTGCCGCCCGCGCCCAGACTCGCCGCGAATGAGGCGCCGTAATCGCCGTCTGTCGCCGTGTCGGCCGTTGCGCCGCCCAGGAGTACGAAGACCAGGCCGTGGACGACCACGCCGATCACGCCGTAGACGAGTGCCGCCAGCATCAGCGGACCCACGTTCTTGCTGAACTTATTCCACGACCAGGTGAAGGCGTCACCGATGTTGAACACCGAACCCGGGCCGGGATAGCCCGGAACGCCCGGATAACCGGAAGGAGGGCCGTAACCCGGCGGCGGCGGATAGCCGGGGGGAGGCCCGTAACCGGGTTGCGGCGGCGGCCGGTAACCGGGAGGAGGCGGTGGCGCGCCATACCCCGGGGGTGGCCCATAACCGGGCTGCGGCTGACCTGGCGGTGGTCCGTATCCCGGCGGTGGTCCGGGGGGAGGGCCGTAGCCGGGCGGCGGCGGATACTGGCCCGGGTGGGGGCTTCCGCCGTACGGCTCGTTGGGGTTGCCAGGGTGCTCCGGAGGTTGGCTCATGGCCGCTCCTGCCTCGTCGTCGGAAGTTGTCCAGGCGTGCGCATTGGCGAACTTAGCAAGTATTCGCCGGCGGCGCTGTGACCTCACGCCGGGCGCTGACGTGTCGCGCCCACGTGGTATGCCTGACTGCGTGCCCGACGGTCTGTTCGACGTCCCCGACGAGGACAGTCATAGCGAGCCCGTGCACGGAATCCCGCCCGGCGCACCACTGGCGGTTCGGATGCGTCCCTCGAGTCTCGAGGAGGTCGTCGGGCAGGATCATCTGCTGCAACCGGGCTCACCGCTGCGGCGGTTGGTCGAAGGCTCGGGGATGGCATCGGCCATTCTCTACGGGCCGCCCGGCAGCGGGAAGACCACGCTGGCTTCGTTGGTGTCGCAGGCCACCGGCCGCCGCTTCGAGGCGCTGTCGGCCTTGTCGGCCGGAGTCAAGGAAGTGCGCGCGGTGATCGATACCGCCCGCCGTGCCGCGGCCCACGGCCAGCAGACCGTGTTGTTCATCGACGAGGTACACCGGTTTTCCAAGACCCAGCAGGACGCGTTGCTGGCCGCCGTCGAGAACCGGGTCGTGTTGCTGGTGGCGGCGACCACCGAGAACCCGTCGTTTTCGGTGGTGGCGCCGCTGTTGTCGCGATCGCTGATCCTGCAGCTGCACCCGTTGACTTCCGACGACGTGCGGGTGGTGGTGCAGCGCGCGATCGACGACCCGCGCGGCCTGGATGGGAAGGTGCAGGTGACGCCGGAGGCCGTCGATCTATTGGTCCGGTTGGCCGCCGGTGATGCCCGGCGGGCGCTGACCGCGCTCGAGGTGGCGGCCGAGGCGGGGGAGCAGGTCACGGTCGAGACCATCGAACAGTCGCTGGACAAGGCCGCTGTCCGCTACGACCGCGACGGCGACCAGCACTACGACGTGATCAGCGCCTTCATCAAGTCGGTCCGCGGCTCTGACGTCGACGCCGCGTTGCACTACCTGGCTCGGATGCTGGTCGCCGGTGAGGATCCGCGATTCGTCGCGCGCCGGCTGATGATCCTGGCCAGCGAGGACATCGGCATGGCCGATCCTCAGGCGTTGCAGACCGCGGTCGCCGCCGCGCAGACGGTCGCGCTGATCGGGATGCCCGAGGCGAAGCTGACGCTGGCGCACGCCACCGTCTACCTAGCGACAGCGCCGAAGTCGAATGCCGTCACCGCCGCGATCGGGGCGGCGATGTCAGACATCAGTGCCGGCAAGGCGGGTCTGGTACCGCCGCATCTGCGCGACGGGCACTATTCGGGCGCCGCCGCCCTGGGCAACGCCCAGGGCTACAAGTATTCGCATGACGATCCGGATGGTGTTGTGCCGCAACAGTATCCACCCGACGATCTGGTCGGGGTCGACTACTACCTGCCTACCGGCCGCGGCGCCGAGCGCGAGATCGGTGGTCGGCTCGACAAGCTGCGGGCGATCATCCGGCGCAAGCGCTCCTAAAGGCCGGGCAGGCAGTTGACGAACGGGATGAGTCCCGGGCATTGCTGCGCGATGTCCGGCGGATTCGCCGGCGGGGGAGGCGGCGGGATCGGCGTCGGAAAGAGGTTCGGCCCCTCCCAGTAATGCGCCGGAGCCTTCGTCCGCACGTCGTACTCGAAGTAGTAGGTGTGGCAAACACCCATATCCCACACCAGGTCCGCATCCGACCGCGGCGGATCATTCGGCAGGGGTTGCCCGGGGCACCACTGGAAGGGCCCGTATTTATATGCCTGGGCTGTGCCCGCACCCGGTCCGAGAACGGCCAGCGCCAGACTCGCGGGTAACAGCACAGCCGCTGCTAGACGCGCAAATCCTCGCTTCATGGACCTCACGGTATGCCGGGTTGGCCAGGCGTGTGCCGCGATCGCACAAGATCGCGCGAGGCCATTGATCTCCGCTTTGCTCCGGCCATTCGGCCAGTGGGCGACCCCCGTTCAGGACATGTCGCTCGGCAATGTCGCGGGTCGTGTTTTCCCGCGATCACACCTCAACTTGAAATCTAATATATCAGATGTTAGACATCAATCATGACCTCACGACAGATGGCGCTCGTCGCCTTCATGCAAGCGGGCAGCACGTCGGTCTATGCCGGATCATGGCGTCATCCGGCCACCGAGCACGGCTATCTCGACGCGTCCTACTACGCCAAGATCGGGCAACAGCTGGAGCAGGGCTGCTTCGACCTGATGTTCTTCGACGACCGGCTGGCCATGCCGGGTATCTACGGCGGCTCGGTCGCCGACGCCGTCAAGTACGGCGCTCGACCGGTGAAGCTGGACCTCTCGATCGTGTTGGGCGTGCTCGCGCAGGCGACGTCGCGCATCGGGCTGGGCGCGACGGGTTCCACCACCTACTACACGCCGTTCCACATCGCCCGGACCTTCGCCACGCTCGACCACCTCTCCGGCGGTCGGGCGGCGTGGAACGTCGTCACCTCGGTCAACGACAGCGAGGCCCAAAATTTCGGTCTGGAAACGCATTTGGGCCACGACGCCCGCTACGACCGCGCCGAGGAATTTATGGAGGCCACCGTTGGACTGTGGGACACATGGGAAGACGACGCGATCTTGCACGACCGCGTCAACGGTATCTATGCCGATCCGGACAAGGTTCACGAACTTCACCACAACGGCGAGTTCTTCTCGGTGCGCGGGCCGCTCACGGTGCCGCGGACCCCGCAGGGGCGCCCGGTCATCATCCAGGCCGGCTCGTCGGGCCGCGGACGTGAATTCGCCTCGCGCTGGGCCGATTTGATCTTCACCGGCGACCCAGGTATCGAGGTCGCCCGCAGTCACTACGCCGACCAGAAGGAACGCATCGGCGCAGCGGGCCGCGACCCTGACTCGGTCAAGCTCTGCCCGATGGCCTACGCCGTGGTCGGTGAGAGCGAAGACCACGCCAAGGAGCGTGAACGGATGTTCCTCGACGGCATGGTGCACCCGATGGCGTCGCTGACCCTGTTGTCGGAGTTGATGAATTACGACTTCGCCAGGCACGGCCTCGACGACCCGATCACCGACGAGCTGATCGAAAATGTGTCGGGGATCCGCGGATTGGTGCAGAACCTGCGCGCTCACATCGGTGACAAGATCACCCTGCGCGACCTGGCCGGCCACCGTGCCACCCTGCTGCAGGGCCCACGGTTCGTCGGCACCGGCAAGCAGGTCGCCGATCAGATGGAGGAGTGGTTCCACGACGGCGCCTGCGACGGATTCGTCTTGGCCGCAACACATTTGCCGGGCGCATTCGAAGACGTGGTTCGGATGGTGGTTCCGGAACTGCAGCACCGCGGGCTGTTCCGCGACTCCTACACCGGGTCGACGTTGCGCGATCACCTCGGGCTGCAGCGGCCGGTCGGCGTTCCCGTCGGGGCATGATGCTCGACGGCATCCGGGTTCTCGACGTCGCAACGCTGGCCGCCGCGCCACTGGCCGCCACCTACCTCGGAGAGTTCGGCGCCGACGTCATCAAGATCGAGCAACCCGACGGCGGCGACCCGATCCGCACCTGGGGCAGCCAGGTCGATGGCGTCGGGCTGATGTGGAAGTCGTTGTCGCGCAACAAGAGATCGATCACCCTCAACCTACGGGTCCCCGAAGGCCAGGCGCTGCTGCGGAAGTTGGTCGAACACGCCGATGTGGTGATCGTCAACACCCGGCCGGCGACCCTGCGCAAGTGGGAGCTGGACTACGACGCGCTGCGCGCCGTCAACGACAAGATCGTGATGCTGCACATCACCGGCTACGGGCTGACCGGGCCGAAAAGCGAGCGGCCCGGGTTCGGCACGCTCGGCGAGGCGATGAGCGGGTTCGCCAACATCACCGGCGAGGAGAACGGCCCACCGACATTGCCGCCGTTCATGCTCGCCGACGGGGTGGCATCGCTGAACGCCGCCTACGCGGTGATGATGGCGCTGTATCACCGTGACGTACACGGCGCCTCGGGGCAGTTGATCGACATCAACCTGATCGATCCGCTAGCTCGGCTGCTGGAACAGACCCTGCTCGGCTACGACCAACTCGGCCAGGTCCCTACCCGGGCCGGCAACCGCTGGGACATCTCGGCGCCGCGCAACACCTACCGCACCGCCGACGACAAATGGCTGGCGATGTCGGGAAGCTCACCGGCGTTGGCGCTCAGGGTGTTTCGTGCGATCGGGCGCGCCGATTTGGTCGACGACGCCGACTTCTCCGACCCGCAACGCCGGCTGGCGCGCGCCCGCGAAGTGGACCAGGTCGTGGCCGACTGGGTGGCCACCAAGACGCTCGACGAGGCGATGGCGATCTTCGACGCCGCCGCGGTGGCGGCCGCGCCGGTATACGACATCAGCCAGTTGGTTGCCGACGAGCAACTCGCGCACCGCGAAGTCTTCGTGAAAGTCGCCGACGACGAACTCGGCGCGATGACCGTGCAAGCGCCGGTCCCGCGGTTCTCCGGCGCGACCGGCCGCGTCGGCCACCTCGGCCCGCGGATCGGTGAGAACAACGCCGAGGTGTATGGCGAGCTGCTCGGGCTGTCCGACGGCGACATCGACGACCTGCACGCCCGGGGCGTGCTGTGAAAGGAACTAGCCGATGAGCTTGAAAAAAGCACTGTTGCGCCGCTCCGAACTTGCCGTTCCCGCCGCCAATGAGCACATGTTCGCCAAGGCCGCGGCATCGGATGCCGACTTGGTCTTCCTCGACCTCGAGGACGCCACCGCCCCAGCCCACAAGGAAGCGGCCCGCGACAAGGCCATCGCGGCGCTCAACGACCTCGACTGGGGACACACCGCCCGGGCGATTCGCATCAACGGCCTCGACACGCAGTGGTGCCACGACGATGTCGTCGAGGTCGTCACCGGGGCGCGGGACAACCTGGACACCATCATCATTCCGAAAGCGCTTCGGGCACGCGATGTTTGGTGGATCGACGTGCTTCTCACCCAACTGGAGGCCAAGCTCGGCCTGTCGCGCCAGATCCGCCTCGAAGTGCTCATCGAGGAGGTCGAAGGGCTGGCTCACGCCGAGGAGATCGCGGCCGCGAGCCCCCGGCTGGATGCGGTGATCTTCGGTGTCGGCGACTTCTCGCTGTCGCAGGGCGCCCGGGTGGACACCAACTTCGACCCGCTGGGCGAATATCCCGGTGACTTCTGGGCCTACGCCCGCAACAAAGTGATCGTCGCCGCTCGCATCGCCGGCGTCGATGCGATCGACGCGCCCTACCCGGACTACGGCAACCTGGCGGGCTACGAGCGCGATGCGCGGCGGGCCGCGCTGATGGGATACACCGGCAAGTGGGCGATCCACCCGAGCCAGATCGAGATCGCCAACAAGGTGTACGCGCCGACCGACGAAGAGATCGCGCTCGCCGAGCGCAACGTCGCGGCCTACCGTGAAGCCGAGCAGAAGGGCCTCGGTGCGGTCGGCGTCAACGGTGTCCTGGTCGATGCGGCGCACGTCAAGATGGCCCAGGCCACGCTCGAGCGCGCAGCGCTGCTCAACAGAACCCGTTAGACCAGTTCGGGCACTCGCAGGTGGGCGATCGCGAGTTCGAACTCGCCGACGTCGAACTGGTCAGCGCCGAGGTCGCGAAGGCGTGCGGTCCGCAGCGAGCGAGCGGCCTCTTCGTTGCGTTGCATGGCCTCCAGGCTGTCGAACGTCGACGACGACACCGCGCGCCACGACGCGCGGTCGATCATAAGGCTGGCGCTGCAGAATCCTTCGAGCTCCTCGATCGCCGGCAGCACCGACTCCCGGTAGAACTCGATGGCCCGGTCGAACTGGTCCGGTCGCACTACCAGCCAGGTAGCCCGCACACCGGCACCGGGCTGCGAGGGATGGTCACGGTGTAGGACCGCGATCTCCCATTCATCGACTGTCGGGCTACCGCCGAAGGTCTGTGCCGCTTGATCGCGAACGGGCCGTAGCGCACGGGCGCTCGCGCGCATCGCCTGTTCGTTCTCCCACGAGCTGGTGGCAATGCAACGACGAGAGTCGCGGTCCACCAACAACGACATGCCGAGGCATCCGTCGACCTTCTCAAGTGCCGGCATGACGACATCGCGAACGTGCGCGATCCCGGCGTCGATGGACGACGGTTGGGCCTCGATAGTTGTTGAGCGCGCGTACATCAGCAACCCCTCCTCGCTCGGGAAGCGGCGCCCCGGTGGCGCCACCGGTTCTTTGAACCACCTTCCTCTGGCCGGTTGGCTATGGCAATGGGCGCATGGCGGTACCGGCCGAAAGCCGATCGCTCGGTTCGGCCGGCTTACGCCCTCACCTCGATCAGACGAGCTCGGGTGCTCGCAGACGCGCGACCCGCAACTCGAAGTCGCTGTGGTCGAGCTCGTTGGCACCCGCCTCGCGGATCTTCTGACCCCTGAGGGTCTTTTCTTGGTCTCTGGTGCTTTCCATCGCTTCTAGGCTCTCGAAGGATGCACAGGACACACAGCGCCCGGATGCGCGATCTACCAGCAGGCTGACGCTGCAGAAGCCGTCGAGTGCCTCGATCTCAGGCATGACCGACGTCTTGAAAAACTCGATGCCTCCATCGAGTTGTTCTGGCGGCAGCTGCACCCACGTCGCGCGTGCGCAAGCGCCCTCACCGGAGCGGTGATCCCGGTGCAGCACCGCGATCTCCCACTCTTCGACCGTCGGGCTGCCGCTGGCGCCGAACACCTGTGCAGCTTCTTCCCGCATCGGCCGGCTCGCCTCAGCCGCGGCATGCATCGCCTCTTCGGTTTCCCACGCGGTGGTCACGATGCATCGGCCGGACTCCGGGTCGGCCAGCAACGACAGGCCGACGCAGCCGTCGACATCCTGAAGCCTCGGCATGACGGCGTCGCGGACATGCGCAACTCCGGCGTCGATAGAGGATGGTTGCGCCTGAATAGTTGTTGAGCGCGCGTACATCATCCAGCCCTCCTTGTTCGGGGGCAGCGCCCCGGTGGCGCCACCGGTCCACTGCCCACCTTCCTCCGCTGGATTCGCCATGACAATGGGCAGATACGTAGGCTGGTCAGGTGAATACCGATGTGCTGGATGTCGATACCGCGCGTCGCCGTATCGTCGATCTGACCGACTCAGTGCGCGCGTTCTGCTTTCCGCGGGGCGACGGCCTGTGCAACGTCTTCGTCCCACACGCGACAGCCGGGGTAGCGATCATCGAGACCGGCGCCGGTTCCGATGACGACCTGGTCGACACGTTGGAGCGGCTGCTGCCGCGCGATGACCGCTACCGTCACGCCCACGGATCGTTCGGCCACGGCGCCGATCATGTGATGCCGGCCATCGTCGCGCCGTCGATCACGGTGCCGGTCCAAGCGGGGGAGCCGCTGCTGGGCACCTGGCAGAGCGTGGTTCTGGTCGACCTGAACCGGGACAACCCGCGACGCTCGGTGCGCTTGTCGTTCGTGCAGGGATGACTCGTCGCGTGTGCGGGCCGGTTAGCCGGACCGGTACCGTGATGCGGTCGAATAGCTGGTAGCGGCAGGGCAGAAGAGGAAGCAGGGAAGTGCAGACACACGAGATCAGGAAGAGGTTCCTCGATCATTTCGTGAAGGCGGGCCACACCGAGGTGCCGAGTGCCTCGGTGATTCTCGACGACCCCAACTTGCTGTTCGTCAACGCCGGCATGGTGCAGTTCGTCCCCTTCTTCCTCGGCCAGCGCACGCCGCCCTATCCGACCGCGACCAGCATCCAGAAGTGCATCCGCACACCCGATATCGACGAGGTCGGGATCACCACCCGGCACAACACCTTTTTCCAGATGGCCGGCAACTTCTCCTTCGGCGACTACTTCAAACGCGAGGCCATCGAGCTGGCGTGGACCCTGCTGACGAACAAAGTGGAAGACGGCGGCTACGGCTTCGACCCTGAGAAGCTTTGGGCCACCGTCTATTTCGACGACGATGAAGCCATCGAACTGTGGCGCGAGATCGCGGGCCTGCCGATCGAGCGGATCCAGCGCCGTGGCATGGCCGACAACTACTGGTCGATGGGCATCCCCGGCCCGTGCGGCCCGTCGTCGGAGATCTATTACGACCGCGGCCCGCAGTTCGGCGTCGACGGCGGCCCGGAAGCCAACGAGGACCGCTACCTCGAGATCTGGAATCTCGTGTTCATGCAGAACGAGCGTGGCGAGGGCACCGGCAAGGACGACTTCGAGATCCTGGGCCCGTTGCCCCGCAAGAACATCGACACCGGCATGGGTGTCGAGCGGGTCGCGTTCCTGCTGCAGGGCGTGGCCAACGTCTACGAAACCGACCTGCTTCGCCCGGTGATCGACGTGGTGGCTAGCCGGGCGCCACGCGGCTACGACGTCGGCAACCACGACGACGACGTCCGCTACCGCATCATCGCCGACCACAGCCGCACCGCCGCGATCCTGATCGGTGACGGGGTCAGCCCCGGCAACGACGGACGCGGCTACGTGCTGCGCCGGCTGCTTCGCCGGGTCATCCGCTCGGCACGGCTGCTTGACATCGACGGCCCGATCGTCGGCGAGCTGATGGCCACCGTCCGCGACGCGATGGGCCCGTCCTACCCCGAGCTGGTCGCCGACTTCGACCGGATCGCCCGCGTCGCGGTCGCCGAGGAGGCCGCGTTCAACCGGACGCTGCAATCGGGTTCGCGCCTGTTCGAAGAGGCGGCCGCCGCCACCAAGGCGTCCGGCGCGACGGTGCTGTCCGGCTCGGACGCATTCACGCTGCACGACACCTACGGCTTCCCGATCGAGCTCACCCTCGAGATGGCGGCCGAAGCGGATCTCAAGGTCGACGAGCTCGGTTTCCGCGAGCTGATGGCCGAGCAGCGCCGCCGCGCGAAGGCCGACGCCGCCGCGCGTAAACACGCCCACGCCGACCTGACCGCCTACCGCGAGCTGGTCGACGCCGGGCCGACCGAATTCACCGGATTCGACGAATTATCTTCGCAGGCAAAGATTCTGGGCATCTTCGTCGACGGCAAGCGGGTGCCGGTGGTGACGCACGGAACCGAAGAGTTCGCGGGCGCGGACCGCGTGGAGCTCGTCCTCGACCGCACACCGCTGTACGCCGAGTCGGGTGGTCAGGTCGCCGACGCCGGCACCATCAGCGGCACCGGATCCAGCGAGAGCGCCAAGGCCGCCGTCACCGACGTGCAGAAAATCGCGAAAACCCTGTGGGTGCACCGCGTCAACGTCGAGTCGGGGGAGTTCGTCGAAGGCGACACCGTCGTCGCGGCGGTGGATCCGGACTGGCGCAAAGGGGCGACCCAGGGGCACTCGGGTACCCACATGGTGCACGCCGCGTTGCGACAAGTCTTGGGCCCCAACGCTGTTCAGGCCGGATCGCTGAACCGACCGGGCTATCTGCGATTTGACTTCAACAGCCAGGGGGCGCTGACCCCCGAGCAGCTCAGTCAGGTCGAACAAGTGACCAACGAGGCCGTGCAGGCCGACTACGAAGTGCACACCTTCCTCGAGAAGCTGGAGAAGGCCAAAGCGATGGGCGCGATGGCCATGTTCGGCGAGTCCTACCCGGACGAAGTGCGCGTGGTGGAGATCGGTGGGCCCTTCTCGCTGGAGCTGTGCGGTGGCACCCACGTGCACAACTCGGCGCAGATCGGGCCGGTGACCATCCTCGGCGAATCCTCGGTGGGCTCCGGCGTACGCCGGGTTGAGGCCTACGTCGGGCTGGACTCGTTCAAGCATCTGGCCAAGGAGCGCGCGCTGATGGCCGGGCTGGCCTCGTCGCTGAAGGTGCCCTCCGACGAGGTGCCCGCCCGGGTGGCGAACCTGGTGGAGCGGTTGAAGGCGGCGGAAAAAGAACTAGAACGAAACCGGCTGGCGAACGCACGGGCGACTGCGGCGAACGCCGCCGCCGGAGCACAGCACATCGGTAACGTCCGTCTGGTGGCGCAGCGAATGTCGGCCGGCATGACGGCCGCCGATCTGCGGGCGCTGGCCGGCGACATCCGCGGCAAGCTCGGCACCGACCCCGCGGTGGTCGCGTTGATCGCCGAGGGTGACGGCGGCAGCGTTCCCTACGCCGTCGCCACCAACCCCGCCGCCCAGGATCTCGGCCTGCGCGCCAACGACTTGATCACACCGCTCGCCGCGGCGGTCGATGGTCGCGGCGGCGGGAAGGCCGATCTCGCCCAGGGGTCGGGTAAGGATTCGTCAGGTATCGACGCGGCACTGGATGCGTTGCGGGCAGAGATCACAAGGGCCGGCTGAGTGGACTCGCCGCATCGCCTGCCGGACCGGCCTGGTGGGGACGATCCCGGACCCGGACGACGGCTGGGCATCGACGTGGGCAGCGTTCGCGTCGGGGTGGCGGCCAGCGACCCAGACGCCATCCTGGCGACGCCGGTCGAGACGGTTCGCCGCGACCGGTCCACCAAGCACATCCGACGGTTGGCCGAGCTGGTCGCCGAGCTGCAGGTCGTCGAGGTGATTGTCGGGCTGCCGCGAACGTTGGCCGATCGCACCGGCCCCGCCGCCCTCGATGCGATCGAGCTGGCCGACGTCTTGGCGGGCCGGATTGCGCCGGTTCCGGTGCGAATGGCCGACGAGCGGTTGACCACCGTGAGCGCGCAGCGGTCGCTGCGGCAGGCCGGGCTACGGGCGAAGGGTCAGCGTAGGGTCATCGACCAGGCGGCGGCGGTGGCCATCCTGCAGGGTTGGCTCGACGAGCGCCGTTCCATGTCGCCCGGGGAGGTCAACGGTGTCTGACAGCCGATCGCGTCCTGGGCCGGTGGCGGTTCGGTCGTCGCGGCGCAGAAGTTCGCGCGCCGAACGAGCGCGCGCCGAGCGGGAGCGTCGTCGACGCAGGACCACCCGCGGCATTTTGCTGAGTCTGGCCATCGGTGTGGTGATCGCGGCGGTGTTCGTCGGTTCCAGGCTGTGGCACGGCGGCGGTTCGCGATACGACTTCGCCGGCGACGGCAAGCAGGACCTGGTGGTAGAGGTGCATTCCGGCGACTCGACCACGGCGATCGGCGAGACGCTCCACAAGGAGAACGTCGTCAAGACTGTCAAGGCATTCCTTGGAGCAGCGGAAGACAACCACGCGATCAGCGCGATCCAGCCCGGTTATTACCGGATGCGCACCGAGATTCCGGCGGCCGCGGCGGTGAAGCGGCTCGTCGATCCGGGCAACCGGGTGGGCAAGCTGGTGATCCCCGAGGGACAGCAACTCGACGACACCGCCGACGTCAAGACCAACGACACCACGCCGGGGATCTTCACGATGATCTCCAAGGCAAGCTGCGTCGAGCTGGATGGAAACAAGCACTGTGTCTCGGACACCGATCTGCATGCGGCGGCCGAAAAGACGCCACTGCCTTCGCTTTTGGTGCCACCGTGGGCTGTGCCGTCGGTGACGGCGATGGGCGACGACCACCGTCGGATCGAAGGCCTGATCGCGCCGGGGACGTGGAACATCAACCCCTCGGCGTCTCCAGAAGAGATCATGTCCACGCTGATCAATTCCAGCGCCGAGCTGTACATGAAGTCGGGTTTGCAAGACACCGCCACGGCGATGAACATGTCGCCGTACAACGTGCTGGTGGTCGCGTCGCTGGTGCAGCGCGAGTCCAAGCCGCAAGATTTCGCGAAGGTGGCGCGAGTCATCTACAACCGGCTCGCGGAGCATCGAAAGCTCGAGTTCGACTCGACGGTGAACTATCCGCTGGATCGCCGCGAGGTGGCCACCACCGACAGCGACCGCGCCCAAGCGACGCCGTGGAACACTTACGCCGCCGAGGGGATGCCGGCGACGCCGATCTGCTCGCCCGGCATCGATGCCCTCAAAGCCGCCGAGCACCCCGAGGACGGTGACTGGCTGTACTTCGTCACGATCGACACCCAGGGCACGACGGTGTTCACCCGCGACTATCAACAGCATCTGGCCAACATCGAGTTGGCCAAACGCAACGGTGTCCTCGACAGCGCGCGCTGATCGGGCGCCAAAGAAGGCGGCGGTTCTCGGCTCGCCGATCGCTCACTCGCGCTCCCCGCAGCTGCATCTGGCCGCTTACCGCGCGCTCGGTCTGGACGGCTGGACCTACGAGCGCATCGAGTGTGACGCCGACGAATTACCCGGCGTGGTAAGCGGATTGGGCCCTGACTGGGTTGGTGTCTCGGTGACCATGCCCGGCAAATTCGCCGCGCTGCAATTCGCCGACGAGCGAACCGAGCGGGCCGAGCTGGTCGGGTCGGCCAACACGTTGCTGCGGATACCGCGCGGCTGGCGGGCCGACAACACCGACGTCGACGGCGTCAAGGGCGCACTGGGCGCGGCCAGCGGTGCGGCGGTGGTCGCGGGCTCGGGCGGCACCGCGCCCGCGGCGATCGTGGCGCTGGCCGAACTCGGCGTCACCGACATCACTGTGGTGGCGCGTAATGCCGACAAGGCCGCGCGGTTGGTCGATCTGTCTCACCGGGTCGGCGCCTCCGCCCGCTTTTGCGACCTCGACGGCGGCGGGGTCCGCGATGCGGTGTGCTCTGCCCAGGCATTGGTCAGTACGCTGCCCGCGGACGTCGCGGCGGGCTACGCCGACGACTTCGCCGCTGTGCCGGTACTGCTCGACGCGATTTACGACCCGTGGCCCACACCGCTGGCCGTCGCGGTTTCTGCCGCAGGTGGTCGGGTGATCGGCGGTCTGCAGATGCTGCTGCACCAGGCTTTCGCGCAAGTCGAACAATTCACAGGGCTACCCGCTCCGCGAGCGGCGATGGAGGCCGCGCTGGATTAGCGTGCGGCGCATGCTGATTGAGCTCGCTCTGGCCTGGATGGCGGCGCTGTCGTGCTACGACATCCGGCAACGGCGGCTGCCCAATCCGCTGACGATTCCGGGGTTCGCGCTGATCATGCTGGCGGCGGCTGGTTTTGGTCATTGTCGAGCGGCATTGGTCGGCGGGGCCGCGTTGGCCGCTGTCTACCTGCTGGTCCACCTAGTCGCTCCTCGGGCGATGGGTGCCGGTGACGTCAAGCTGGCCCTCGGGCTGGGCGCGCTGACGGGATGTTTCGGCGCGGACGCATGGTTACTTGCGGCTCTTGTGGCGCCGGCGCTGACCGCGGTGGTCGGCATCGTGGCGCGCGTCGGCTGGTCGATGCGGGCAGTGCCGCATGGTCCGTCGATGTGCGCGGCCAGCGCTGCGGCGGTCGGGCTGATTATTCGATGATCAGCTTGCGACGGATCTGTCCCACACGCGATGGTGCTCGAGGCCGGCGACGAGTGACGCGACGAGGTGCGAGGCGTCCGATTCGGCGAAGACACCCGCTGCTTCGAGCGGAACACCTGCTGCCGCAACGAGTGTCGATCCCGGGGGTAGCACGGCGACCGGTTTGAGATGACGAAACGCCTCGTCGACGATGATCCGCGCATTCGCGTCGTCCGGCGATCCTGCGACGAGGACGGCATCGAGCTCCACCGAGCGCCCGGTGAAGTAGGTGCGCGAAATCGGCACCGGGACACCGTCGTGTTCCAGAGTGCCGCCGTGCGGGGCGAAAACCAGCGGGACCACCTTGGCTGCGGTGATCGATGCGACCGCTGCCGCTACGTCACCCATGTCGGAGTCGGCGTCGGTGAGGATGCCGATCCGGCGGCCCGCCGCCGGCCACCGTTGGCCGACCTGCGACAGAGCCGGGCTGGGCGCCGGCGCTACCGGGGGCGTCGCGGGGACCGTTGCCTGCAGACCCAGTCGCGCCGCGACGGATTCGCACAGTTCCGTGTCGATGCGTGCCAGCACCGCGAGGGTGCGTTCCTTGATCGTCTGCTCGTAGCACTTGCCCAGCTCGAAGGCATACGCACCGATGACGTGCGCCTGTTCGACAGGGGTCAGGCTGCGATAGAACAGGGTGGCCTGGCTGAAGTGGTCGTCATAGCTGGCGGGATTGGCGCGGCGTTTGGTGGACGCCGGCAGCGGAACTGGCGCCTCGATGAACGCGCCGACGTCGGCCCCGGCGGTGAACGGGCAGCCGCCGTCGAGCGAGTTGGGACGATACGGTGCAACCCCGGGATGGACGCCGTGTTGGTGGAACCCGTCGCGCAGCATGTCGTTGACCGGCGCGTGCGGGCGGTTGATCGGGATTTGCGCGAAATTCGGACCCCCGAGCCGGGTGATCTGGGTGTCCAAGTACGAGAACAGCCGCGCCTGCAATAGCGGGTCGTCGGTGACGTCGATGCCGGGAACCAGATGGCCGACGTGGAACGCCACCTGCTCCGTTTCGGCGAAGAAGTTAGTCGGGTTGGCGTTGAGTTGCATGGTGCCGACGATCTGGACCGGGGCCAGCTCTTCGGGCACGAACTTGGTGGGGTCGAGAAGATCGATGCCCTCGAAGGTCTGCTCGGGAGTATCCGGAAAAACCTGTACGCCCAAGTCCCACTCGGGATACGCGCCGGACTCGATCGCGTCGGCGAGATCGCGGCGGTGGAAATCGGGATCGACGCCCGCGGCGATCTGCGCCTCCTCCCACACCAGCGAGTGCACCCCCAGTCGCGGCTTCCAGTGGAACTTCACCAGCGATGTGGAGTTGTCCTGCGCGATCAGCCGGAAGGTGTGTACGCCAAAACCTTCCATCGTCCGGTAGGAGCGCGGAATGCCCCGGTCGGACATGTTCCACATGGTGTGTGCGGAGGCTTCGGTGTGCAGGGACACGAAGTCCCAGAACGTGTCGTGCGCGGACTGGGCTTGTGGGATCTCGCGATCCGGATGCGGCTTGCCGGCGTGAATGATGTCGGGGAACTTGATGCCGTCCTGGATGAAGAACACCGGAATGTTGTTGCCGACCAGGTCGAACGTGCCCTCGCCGGTGTAGAACTTGGTGGCGAACCCGCGAGTGTCCCGCACGGTGTCCGCCGATCCGCGCGAACCCAGCACCGTCGAGAACCGAACGAAGACCGCTGTCTCGCTGCCGGACTTGAGAAACTCTGCCTTGCAGATTTTTTCGGCAGCACCGTTGGCGCGGAACACGCCGTGGGCGCCCGCCCCGCGCGCATGCACCACGCGCTCGGGAATGCGCTCGTGGTCGAAGTGGGTGATCTTCTCGCGCAGATGATGATCCTGGAGAAGGGTCGGGCCGCGCTCGCCGGCTTTCAGTGAATGATCGGTGTCGTAGAGCCGCGCCCCTTGGGCGGTGGTGAGGTACTCGCCCTGTTGCCCGCGCGCGGTGTCGGGGCCGTCGACCGGTGTTCCCGTCGCGGTGCCCAGTTCGGGCAGGCATGACAACTACTGCGATTTCACGATCCACCGATACATCCCGTCGGCGATCCCTGTACGCCGACCTCATTTTCTGGACCGCCACAGGCGCCGTGGTCGCCGCTCTTAGCGCTCCGCTGTCCCACTCATGGGGCGTACCGCGTGCGGTGCTTCTTGACGTCGGGCTCGTGTTCGCGATCTTCGGGCCGTTCCTGGTGCTCGGCGTGAACCGCATGCGGGTGACGCGTGGGCTGGTGACCGGTTTCGTGGTGACGAACTTCGTATTGGCCCCGCTCTCGCTTGCTGCGGCGGGTCTGGACTGGCTGGGGCTGAGCCGCGCGGGCAATTGGGCGTTGGCCGACGCTGGGCTGGTCATGCTCGTGCTGGGCATCTGGCAATACGCCGCACTGCGGTCATTGCGGCGCTGAGGGCTTTCCTCGCGCCCCAACTGCAACCGTCCCGCTAACGCCGACGTTTTTCCTTGTCGACGGCCGTCATGGGAAGATGGGACTCGTGTTGCGATGGACTACTGCTGGTGAATCCCACGGCCGAGCACTGGTGGCCGTGGTCGAAGGCATGGTCGCCGGGCTCGCGATCACCTCCGACGACATCGCCGACCAGCTGGCCCGCCGCCGCCTCGGCTACGGTCGCGGCGCCCGGATGAAATTCGAGCGCGACCAGGTGACCGTGCTGGCCGGCGTGCGCCACGGCGTCACGCTCGGCGGGCCGATCGCCATCGAGGTCGGCAACACCGAGTGGCCCAAGTGGGAAACCGTGATGGCCCCCGACCCGGTCGACGCAGCGGAGTTGGAAGTTGCGCGCAATGCGCCGCTCACCCGGCCACGGCCCGGCCACGCCGACTACGCCGGCATGCTCAAGTACGAATTCGACGACGCCCGACCGGTATTGGAGCGGGCCAGCGCCCGCGAAACCGCCGCCCGCGTCGCGGCCGGCACCGTCGCCCGTCAATTCCTCCGCCAAGCCCTCGGCGTCGAGGTGCTCTCGCACGTCATCTCGATCGGCGACTCCGCGCCGTACGACGGGCCGCCGCCGCAGCCCAGCGACCTGACCGCGATCGACGACAGCGGCGTGCGGGCCTTCGACAAGGCCGCCGAAGCCTCGATGATCGCCGAGATCGAAGCCGCCAAAAAAGACGGCGGCGGCGAGTTGGCTGTCGAGGCGGTTGTCGCCGCTGGTGAACGACCCGAGCCCGATCGGCAGGCCGGTCACGACGGCTTCCACGACACCCCCCAGGGTGTCGCCGTCTTTTTTGGCGGCTTCGATCTCGGCGATCATCGAGGCTTCGGCGGCCTTGTCGAAGGCCCGCACGCCGCT
>NZ_LZLV01000116.1 GCF_001673405.1 Mycobacterium sp. 1245111.1
TGGTTCTGGTGGCCGATCAAGGTGCGACCACGGCCGGCCAGCGCGATGCTGCGACCCACCGGGCCGCGCCCGGCCGTGCGGTCGCTGCTCGGCACGAGCTTCGGCGAACCCCAGGACGCCCCCACCGGGCCGTTGCCGAAATCGACTGCCTGACAGGCTTATTCGGTTTCCACGCACCGAGATCGACGTTAAGCAGCGAAAGGAAAGTGCGAGAGCGCGCCAGCACAACGTCGATCTCGATGTGAAAGAAGGCAATCGCCGTGCACATGCAGCCAGCGAATCAGCTTGCCGCGCAGGGTGACTAGACCTTCTGCACAACTCCGGCTTCGGTCTCGTCTTCGACGTCGCGGTGAATCAGCTCGCGCACAGCGGGACGCGGCCCGTATGGTCGCAGCATCACGCTGGCCGGCCGTGGTCGCACCTTGATCGGCCACCAGAACCAGCGCCCCAGAAGCGAGGCGATGGACGGCGTCATGAACGAGCGCACCACCAACGTGTCGAACAGCAGGCCGAGACCGATGGTGGTGCCCACCTGGCCGATGATGCGCAGGTCGCTGACCACCATTGAGGCCATCGTGAACGCGAACACCAGACCGGCGTTGGTCACCACCTTGCCGGTGCTGCCCATCGCGCGGATGATCCCGGTCTTCAGCCCGGCGGGTATCTCCTCTTTCAAGC
>NZ_LZLV01000117.1 GCF_001673405.1 Mycobacterium sp. 1245111.1
TCGGGAATCGTTGGCACTAAACGTGTTTCGAGGTGAACGTCGTTGCCGGTCAACGCCGCGCCCGGGCTCAGGTCGCGTGCGGCCACCACCACCTGCGCGCGGCCGTCGGTGGGATCGGGCCGCAGCGCCGCGACCCCGGCGAGCAAAACCAGTCCGCCGGCCGCGATACGACGGGCCTGCACGGTGCGCGACCAGTCGGGACGCAGCCATTGCGAAACACGCGCCGGCAGCGACGGATCCAACGATGTCTGGGAACCCGCCACCCGACAACGGTAAGTGTGAAGCGGCGAAACGCGCGGCCGGCGAAGTGCCGGTTGTGGATAACCGGCTAGCTGGAGGTGGTGGCCGGCGACTTCGACGCCGACGTGGAGTCGGACTTCGAGGTGGACGAGTCGCTCGAGGAGCTCGACTTCTCCGAGGACGAGCTGGCCGCGTCGCCCGAACTCGAGCCGTCACCATTCGACGACGCACTCGAGGTCTTGCTGCTCGAGCCGTTTGACGCTTCGCGACTATCGGTGCGGTAAAAGCCGCTGCCCTTGAACACCACACCGACGTTGCCGAACAGCTTGCGCAGGCGGCCGGAGCACTTCTCGCACGTGGTCAGGGCGGCATCGCTGAAGGCCTGGACTACGTCGAAGCGGTTACCGCATTCGGTGCAGGCGTAGCTGTAAGTCGGCACACAAACCTCCGTGATGGTCTAAACGCTTAGCACTCTACAGTCTCAAGTGCTAAAACCGCTATGTGGCGCCTGTCATTCCCGCCTGCGGCGTCAGGAGGCCGGGGGCGCTTCGTGTGGAGGTGCGGCTGGGATTCGAGGCGAACAGGGCACCGCGTTTCAACAGCACTGCGGCTCCATTCGAATGGCAACGCCGACAGTGTGAATTACATTCGCGAGGCGACAACGCTCACGGCGGCGAAACGGTTCTCAGTGATATGAAACCCCATCGACGGTTTCGCAGGCGGTTCAGGAATGCGATGGCAGTCCTGATCATCCTGGGCATCGCCGTTGCCGTCAGCTGGCAGTACCTGCGCGACGAAGGGGCCCGCCAACCCGCACCCGTCCCGCAGGAGTTCCCCCCAAACCCGGCCTTCGCCGCGGCCCGCCAACAGGTGGAGGCGCTGCCCGTCCACGGCTGGGATCGGGTCTCTGACTTTCAGCGGTTCCGGTTCGGCGAGCCGTGGAGCGACGACGTCAACGTCGAGTTCGGCCACAACGGATGCAACACCCGCGACGACATCCTGCGCCGCGACCTGGCCGACCTGCAGGTGCGGCCAGGAACCTGCTTCGCGCAGAGCGGCGTGTTGCACGATCCGTACACGGGCGCGACGATCGACTTCGTCCGCGGCCCCGAGACATCGTCGGCCGTCCAGATCGACCACGTCGTCTCGTTGTCGGACGCGTGGTACAAGGGCGCGCGACTGTGGGACGACCAGCGCCGCCTCGACTTCGCCAACGACCCCCGCAATCTGCTGGCCGTCGGTGGACAAGCCAACTTCGACAAGGCTTTTCGTGATGTCGGGTCGTGGTTGCCGCCGAACGCGGCTTTTCGGTGCGCCTTCGTCACCCGCGTGGTCGAGGTGAAGACCGACTACCAGCTGTGGGTATCGGGCAACGAGAAGGACGCGATGCGGCGGGTGCTGCGCGGCTGCTAACCGGTCAGCGCGATCAGGCCCTGCCCGGGCGTCAGCGCATGCGTCATCGGCACGTCGTGCGGCTCGTGCGGCACCTCGTCGAGCACTTCCTCGTCGCGCACCACGGCGATCAGCCGCGCGCCCGCGGCCCGCAGCACCAGCGTCCGGTCGTAGAAGCCGCGGCCCCGGCCCAGGCGCGCCCCGGTGCGATCGACGGCCAGTGCCGGCACCAGGACGACGCTCGCCTCGGTGACCGCCGTCGCGGGCAACCAGGGCCCGGGCGGTTCGAGCAGTCCGAAGCGCGCCGCCACCAGCTCCCCGGCGCGGTACTCGCCCCACCGCAGCGCGACCGCGTCGTCCTCGGCGGTGGTGCGCGCAACCGGCAGCAGCACCCGGTCGGCCCGGCGCGCCAGCACGTCGAGCATGTCGCGCGATCCCGGTTCGGCGCCGACCGGGACGTAGGCGCACACCGTGGCGCCGTCGACCGCCAGCGCGTCGATATGACCGGCCAGCGCGGCGGCCTGCTGCGCCCGCGCGGCATCGGGCACCGATCGACGCGCTGCTAACAGCCGTTCTCGCAATGCGGACTTGCCCGCGGTGGCCACGGGGTCAACGATATGGTTTCAACAATGGCGACCCCACACGATTCGGTTCCTCGCACGGCGATTGTGCCCGCGGCCGGTTTGGGCACCCGTTTTCTGCCAGCGACAAAAACCGTGCCCAAGGAGCTGCTGCCGGTCGTCGACACGCCGGGCATCGAGTTGGTCGCGGCCGAGGCGGCCGAGGCCGGCGCGGAACGTCTGGTGATCATCACCTCCGAAGGCAAGGACGGCGTCGTCGCGCACTTCGTCGAAGACCTGGTCCTCGAGGGCACCCTGGAGGCCCGCGGCAAAAAGGCCATGCTGGCCAAGGTCCGCCGGGCGCCGCAGCTGATCAAGGTCGAGTCGGTCGTACAGACCGAGCCGCTCGGCCTCGGGCACGCGATCAGCTGCGTGGAACCGGTGCTGTGGGAAGACGAGGACGCCGTCGCCATCCTTCTTCCCGACGACCTGGTGCTACCGACCGGAGTGCTGGAGACGATGTCGAAAGTGCGTGCCGAGTATGGCGGTTCGGTGCTTTGCGCCATCGAGGTGGCGCGCGAAGACGTAAGCGCCTACGGCGTTTTCGACGTCGAGCCGGTGCCCGGTGCCGAGCGGGACGTGTTGAAGGTCAAGGGCATGGTGGAAAAGCCGAAGGCCGAAGACGCGCCGTCGCTGTACGCCGCGGCGGGCCGCTACGTCCTCGACCGCGCCGTCTTCCAAGCGCTGCAACGCATTCAGCGCGGCGCGGGCGGCGAAATGCAGCTGACCGATGCGATCGCGTTGCTGATCGACGAGGGGCATCCGGTGCACGTCGTGGTCCACCGCGGCTCCCGACACGACTTGGGAAATCCCGGCGGCTACCTCAAGGCTGCGGTTGACTTTGCCTTGGACCGTGACGACTACGGGCCAGATCTGCGGCGGTGGTTGGTGACCCGATTGGGTCTGGCCGAAGACTAGCCGCTGCCAGGTTCCGCGCCCGGTCGAGAAAGAAAGGCGCGCTGTGCGTTCGGTGGAAGAGCAACAAGCCCGGGTGACGGCTGCCGCGGTGGCGCCGAGGCCGGTGCGGGTCGCCATTGCCGAGGCCCAGGGGCTGTTGTGCGCCGAAGAAGTGGTGACCGAACGCCCGCTGCCCGGATTCGATCAGGCCGCGATCGACGGCTATGCGGTCCGCAGCGTCGACGTGCTCGGCGTGGGCGAGACCGAGCCCGACGAGCCGCCCGACGACGAAGACGACGCGCCGGGGGCGGCGTCCGCCCGCGGGGGCGTGACATTGCCGGTGATGGGCACCGTGACGGCCGGTGCGCGGACGCCCAGCAGGTTGCAGCCGGGCCAGGCCGCGCGCGTGCAGACCGGGGCGCCGCTGCCGACACTGGCCGACGCGGTGTTGCCGCTGCGCTGGACCGACGGCGGCCAGTCGCGGGTGCGCGTGCTGCGCGGCGTGCGGTCGGGCGCGTACGTGCGGCGCACCGGCGACGACGTGCAACCCGGCGATGTCGCCGTGCGAGCCGGGACGATCATCGGGGCCGCCCAGGTCGGGTTGCTGGCCGCGGTGGGACGTGACCGCGTGCTGGTGCATCCGCGTCCGCGGGTGTCGGTGCTGGCGGTCGGTGGCGAGCTGGTCGACATCTCCCGCACCCCGGGCAACGGCCAGGTCTACGACGTGAACTCCTACGCGCTGGCGGCCGCCGCCCGCGATGCCGGCGCCGAGGTCAACCGCGTCGGCATCGTCTCTGGCGACGCCCGCGAACTCGGCGAGGTGGTCGAGGGACAGGTCAACCGCGCCGAGATCGTGGTGATCGCGGGCGCGGTCGGTGGTGCGGCGGCCGACGCGGTGCGTTCGGTGCTGTCCAAGCTCGGCGACATGGAAGTCACCCGGGTCGCCATGCATCCGGGTTCGGTGCAGGGCTTCGGACAGTTGGGCCGCGACGGGGTGCCGACGTTTCTGTTGCCCGCCAACCCGGTCAGCGCGCTGGTGGTGTTCGAGGTGATGGTCCGGCCGCTGATCCGGTTGTCCCTGGGCAAGCGCCAGCCGATGCGCCGGGTCGTGCAGGCGCGCACGCTGTCGCCGATCACTTCGGTGGCCGGCCGCAAAGGCTTTCTGCGCGGGCAACTGATGCGCGATCAGGACACCGGTGAGTACCTGGTGCAGGCGCTGGGCGGGGCCCCGGGCGCATCGTCGCATTTGTTGGCGACGCTGGCTGAGGCAAACTGTCTGGTCGTGGTTCCCCGTGAGGCTGAGCAGATCCGCACCGGCGAGATCGTCGACGTCGCCTTCCTGGCTCAGCGCGGCTGAACGACCCGGCGGTTTGGGCTCGTGACCTTGTGGGGCAACAACTCTCAGCACCCCGGCTGGCCGAGCTCGGTGGGCCCGCTGCGGGTGGACGCCGGGGTGATCCGGCTGCGTCCGGTGCGTCTGCGTGATGCCGCGCAGTGGAGCCGCGCCCGGCTCGCCGACCGCGCGCACCTCGAGCCGTACGAGCCCAGCACTGAGGCCGATTGGATTGCCCGACACTCGATTTCGACATGGCCCGCGGTGTGTTCCAGTTTGCGGTCGGAGGCCCGCAAGGGCCGCATGCTGCCCTACGTCATCGAGTTGGACGGCCAATTCTGCGGACAGTTGACGATCGGCAACGTGACGCACGGCGCGTTGCGGTCGGCCTGGATCGGCTACTGGGTCTCCAGTTCGATGACCGGTCGGGGCGTCGCCACCGGCGCCTTGGCGCTAGGTCTCGACCATTGCTTCGGACCGGTCAGATTGCACCGGGTGGAAGCCACAGTGCGACCGGAGAATGCGGCGAGCCGGGCCGTGCTGGCGAAGGTCGGGTTTCGCGAAGAAGGACTGTTGAAGCGCTACCTCCAGGTCGACGGTGCCTGGCGCGATCACCTACTGATGGGCCTGACGATCGAAGAGGTCTACGGGTCGGTGGTGTCGGCGCTGGTCCGCGAGGGCCACGCCCGCTGGGCTTAAGGGTTTCAGTCCGTCGTCAACGCGCGGCGTGTCGTGTTACGAACGTGACTTTTGTGACCAATGATGCTTGTCAGAGGGCGTCGTCAACTGGTCGCGTCTGGCCGGGAAAGGAGCGGGTCGCCATGCCAAGCATCCCGCAATCATTGCTTTGGATCTCACTCGTGGTGCTCTGGCTCTTCGTGCTGGTCCCCATGCTGGTCAGCAAGCGCGACGCGGTGCGACGCACCAGCGACGTGGCCCTGGCAACGAGGGTGCTCAACACCAGCACCGCGGCTCGCCTGATCAAGCGCGGTAAGCCCGCCGCCGGGCACCGCAGCAACCCGGACTGGCAGCCCGACGAAGACGAATATGACGACCAGGACGATCTCGTCGCAGACGACGCCGACGATGCCGACGACGCGCCGCCCTCGCGCGTCATGGCAACCGTGGCGGCGCCGTCGGCGGAGGAGACCGGTCCGGACTATCTGGACGTCGACGTGATCGACCCGGACTCGGCCGCGTTGCCGGCCGCCAGCACCGACACCGACGACGAGACCGAGGACGAGGCCGACACCGAGGTCAACCTCGCCATCGAACTCGGTGACGACGAGGACCAGTACGAATACATCGACGACACGTCGGGGATCCCGGTCGCCGAGGAGCAGCCGATGCGCGCCGCGCCGGCGTACGACCGGCGGCATCGCTTCGACCCGGACAAGGCCGCGGCGGCCGCTACTCGCAAATACGCCGCCCGCAAGCGGGTGCTGATGGTGATGGCGCTGGCCTTGGTGCTGTCGGCGATGACGGCCTTCCTGTTGACGCCGTCGGCGTGGTGGCTCTTCGGCGCCATGTCCGCGGCGACCGTGCTCTACCTGGGCTACCTGCGCAAGCAGACCCGGATCGAGGAGAGGGTGCGCAGGCGCCGGATGCAGCGGATGGCGCGCTCGCAGCTTGGTGTGGAGAACACCTACGACCGCGAGTACGACGTGGTGCCGTCGCGGTTGCGACGGCCCGGCGCGGTGGTCCTGGAGATCGACGACGAAGACCCGATGTTCGAGCACCTCGACTACGCGCCGTATGCGCGGGAGTACAGCTGGGACCTGCCGAGGGCGGTCGGGCAGTAGCGGTTCGGCCGCATCGGCCGCGACTGGTAGCCTGCTACCGGTCAGGGGCTATGGCGCAGTTGGTAGCGCGACTCGTTCGCATCGAGTAGGTCAGGGGTTCGATTCCCCTTAGCTCCACAGAAATTGAGCAGTTCAGCGCGGTGCGTGAGGGCGCAGTCGCTCGGCCCCTAGCCGTGTGTGCGGATTTCCTCTAGAAAGTCGTCTACAGCGTTGTTGAACAGGTCCGGACTTTCGAGTGCTGACAGATGACCCGTTCCCGGAAGGACGACAAGCCTGCTGCCGCGGATAGCGGACGCAACATCTTGGGCTGTGGCCACCGAGAATTGACGATCTTCGGCTCCGGCGATGACAAGAACCGGCACGTTGTCGATGGCACGCAAGTGTGCGTGCGTGTCCACGCGTCCGGTCAGGATGCTCCTCATTTGCCGGGCCATAGATTTGGGGTTCTCGTCCAGTACGCATCGGAGGACGCTGAGGAACTGGGGCTTGCTCTTCTGGGCGGTCTTACCAGCGAAGCTTGATTGCGTGACGGCTACGAACCATCTGGGTGTAGTGGCATGCAGCCGAAGAAGTGCGATAAGTGGGGCCAGTTTGATCTTGTCGATTGCGCTTGCGGCAGACGCGGTTCCGTTGGCCGCCACCGACCCGAGTAGTCGCTCTGGATGTTGCGCGGCGAATACTCCGGCAAGGATTGCACCCCAGCTGTTACCCACGAAAAGGCATTTGTCGATGCCCAAAGCATCGAGGACTTCGACGAGGCAGTCCGCGCTCTGGTTGAGCGTGATGGTCTCGGTGAGGGGAGTCGATCTCCCGATGCCGGGCGGGTCGATGAGAACCACGCGATGGGTGGGAGCGTAGTGCTGATACTGATAACGCCACATCGACCCGGTCATCAGCAGGCTCGGCCAGAACACCATCGCCGGACCGTCCTCGCGCCCGCCGATTCTGACGTTAATCGATCCGAGGGCAGTCGCTATCAACCTTTCCTCCGAGCCGTGTGACCAGTCTTCATCGATGTTCGATGCCATGAGTACTTCCCCTCAAGCTGGAAATTCGTTGCCGAACATCGGCATTCCGCTCTTGGACTCCTTTCGGGTGACTTCGTCCTGGAGCACCTCCCAGTGCTCGGTCAACCGGTTGTCTTCGATGCGAATGATGTTGGCCATGACGATTGCTCTAGCCAGCCCCGGGCCGGAGAGCCGACCGTGGACCAAGACGAAATCCCGGTTGGCGGCAATGACGTGGTGTTCATACTTGACGGTCGTGGGCAGGGCAGCGACGTGAGCGAACAGACCGTCGCGGCCTGGGGGGATCACCGCGCTGTGTTGGATGTAGTTCGGCGACCAGTAACGTTCAGCCGCCTCGAAGTCGTGTCGGTTGAACAGTGCGTCAAACGCCTCTAGGACGAGTTGGGCGTGCTTGTCCTCTTCAGCTGTGCTCATAAGGCGAGCATCTAGCAGTGTTGCGACACCGTAGTGTCGGAGTTTCCGAGCGGATTTAGAAATTCGACTTCGTAGCCGCGTGCCGCGATGGCCAGATCGACGTCACGTCGAGGCATGGGTTCGGCCAAGACCTCAGCCGAGCGGATGCGGTCCATGCGAAAGGTGCGCATCTCTTCGCGAAGCCGGCACCATGCGACCAGATACCAACTTTGCCCTCCGAGAAACCCGACGGGCTCGACCTCGCGGACAGACAGAGCACCGTTCGTATCGCCGTATTCGAGGCGCAGCACCCGCCGATGGCCCAACGCCCACTGCACCGCGCGCGGTACGGAATTGGCTTCGCCGTGGCAGTTCATCAGGCCGACCGGAGTCGAACACGCGCCAATGTCGCGACGTCCCGACTCACCCAACGAACCCACGAGCTTGCTCAACGCACCCCTGCCCGCTTCGGCGAATGGAGTATTGGCTAGAAGTGCCACCGCTACAGCGAGTGCAGTGACTTCGGCTGCGTCGAGCGAGGGTGCAGCGAACGTGGCGTAGCTGTCGAGTATCCAACCGCCGGAGCGACCTGCCTGGGTATAGAGCGGCACACCCGCTTGGAGGAGTCCGTCCAGGTCTCGCTCGATCGTGCGGGTGCTGACTTCGAACCGCTCCGCTAACCATCGGGCGCTACGGGGCCGCGGCGACGATGCGCGCAGTTCCTCGACAATTGCGTACCAACGTTCTGTCTTGGTCATCCCGCTGAACCCTCCGAGTTAGTCGCGACCGTACTACCGGGGACTGACACACCGGGGTGCTGCAGCCCCGACCCCACAACCTGGACGCCAACAAATAACTCGTATGACCTTAGGCAGGTTACGTGCTTATTTACCTCGGCGCTTGATGGGACTCGTTGACGCTAATTGAGATTTGGTCATACACTTCGAATATGGATGTCCATCGGGCCTGATCTGGCTCAACCGGAAGTCGGGAGATCGATGAACGCCCAGAGCGCCGCCCCCAACGTCTTCGAAGCTGGGCTCCCCACGCTCACTTACGGCCTCGCCGCCACTCCGCACGACGTCCTTCACGATGCCCGAGAGGCGCAATCGCGCTCGCCGATCGCGATCGGACCACTCGGCCCGGAAATCATGTCCTACGAATTGGCTCGGGATATATTGCGCGACAACAGATTCCGCCTACCGCCCGGTATCACGCTGGCGGCGCAGGGCATCACGTCGGGTCCGCTGTACGACAAGATGGCGAACAGCCTCCTGGGCTTAGAGGGTGCACCACATATCCGGTTACGCAAGTTGGTTTCCAAGGCGTTCACCCCCCGGGCGACAGCGCGTCTGCAAGACACGATCCACGAGGTGGTCAATGGGCTGATCGATCGGGTGGCGGACGCCGGACGGTGTGACGTGGTGACCGACATCGCGTATCAGTACCCGACCCCGATCATGTGCGCGCTGCTAGGTGCGCCTCGCGCGGATTGGCAGTTGTTCGCGGACTGGACTGAGGAGATCTTCAAAGCCCTCAACTTTCAGCCGGATCCCACCTTCGATGAGTCCGTCATCATTCGCGCATGGGGTGAACTCGACGCCTACGTCGATGACATGGTCGCCGCCCGCCGCAAGAATCTGACCGATGATCTGCTGTCGGAACTCATCCGCGCCGAAAGTGACGGTGACAGGCTCAATCTCGACGAACTCCGCATGCTGGTCGCCGGCTTCCTGATGGCGGGAACCGATACGACGCGAAACCAACTTGCCGCGTCAGTGCAGGTGCTCTGCGAGCATCCCGATCAATGGGCGAAGCTGCGTGAGCATCCCGAACTCGCCATGCAAGCGGTCGAGGAGAGCATGCGCCACTCACCAGCGGCGTGTATCGCGCCCCGAGCCGCCATTGAGGATGTCGAGTTCGCCGGTTATTTGTTCCCGGCGGGGACCTTTGTGCTCGCGAATACCTTTGCGGCTAACCGAGATCCAGCGATCTATGACGATGCTGACCGCTTCGACATCGCGCGCAAGGACGTGCCTGCGATTCTGACGTTCGGCGGTGGTGCGCACTACTGCCTAGGGGCCAACCTCGCCCGCCGGGAACTGGCGGAAGCACTCACGGTCCTCACTCGCCGCCTGCCCGTGGCCCATCGCGCCGGCACGGCACCGTGGAAATCCGTGCTGGGAATGACCGGTCCGACAACGCTTCCGATCGAATTCACCAGCGAAAGGCTTGTGACGGCCGATGCGTAGTCGCGGCTGGGCGGGTGTGACACCCTCATCCGACGAGGAGGCGATCTCGCGCATCCTGACCGCGGTAGACGAAGAGGTCGCCGAGCGCGGATCAGCGATCCGCCTTGCCGACGTCGCCCGCAGGCTCGGTGTCACTCGCCAGACGGTCTATCGCTACTTCACCAATGTTGACGCGCTACTCATCGCCAGCTCGATGCGTGCGGTCAACGGCTTCATCGACCAGGTTGCGAACCACGTCGGCGGCGTCAAGGATCCCGTTACCGCAATCGTCGAAAGCGTGTCCTTTGGACTCGAGAACCTCGGTGGTGATCCACAATTGGAGAATCTGCTGACCCGCCGAGACGAGGGCGAAGCCGCAACCTCGCTGGCCTCTGACACGGCCATCGCATTCTGTTTGTCCGTCTTCCACCGCTTCGACGTCGATTGGCAGCTTCACGGATTCGACGCCACGGGCCTCCGTGAACTTGCCGAAATGACCTTGCGCACCGTGCAGTCCCTCCTGACCGATCCCGGACAAGAGGCGCGTGAAGGGCTCGCGTTACGCCGCTTTCTTACTCGATGGTTGGGCCCAGCGATCCTTTATCCGAGAATGACCTCGCTGTCGCTCGACGGCCATGACGAAAAAGCCGATGGGGACTTTTTCACGTCAGCTCGTCAGGGTCAGCGCGAAGCGCACGATGGTCGTCTTGGACGCAGCAGCGAGTAGCTCTTCACGGCTCGGTTGCCGGTCGCCGGGCAGGCCAATCATCAGTCCCCTGGCGGCTTTTGGCCCGTTGCGCCTGGCGAACTCGCCAAGCAGGTCGCATTTCTGGTCGGGGTCGGTGATCGCGGTGGGTTCCGCGGCGAACCACCGACCTTCGAGAAGCACTCTCACATTCCGTGCGCGAGCGATCGTCTTCGGCCAGTTGGCCGAGCTGAACGCGACGACGGTTCCGTCGTCCCACGGAAAGTAACCGAGCGCGAAGGTGTACGCCTGACCTGATTTACCGCCGACGTAGTTCAACAACATCAGCCGCTTGCTCAGCAACGGGTGCAACGGCGACCGCAGAACTGGCCGAACAAGCGCGTTGGCTTTCGCGAAGATCTTCATAAACCGTGCGGGATTGTCCATCACTAGCCTCGCGTCGGCGTCATTTGCACACGCAGTGCGGTTCTCATACGAGATGACACTACACCATCATGAGACACCGATGTCTCGTCACGAGACGTTAGAATGCTCACATGGCGCGCGAGGAGATGAGCGAACGCACCCGGCAGGCGATCCTCGACGCCGCCGCACGGGTGCTCGGCCGCAAGCCCGATGCGGCGATGACCGACATCGCCGAAGAGGCCCGCGTCGGTCGGGCAACCCTGTACCGGCACTTCCCGACCCGTGAATCACTTGTTCGCGGTGTTCAAGAAGTCGGAACCACCGAATTGCTCCAAGCGCTCGCGGCCGCCGATCTCGACACGCTGCCCGCCGACCGGGCAATCGCACGCATTACCGGTGTTTTCTTGCGCACCGGGATGAAGTACGCCGCGGTGGTCAGCCAGGACGACGAGCACAAGGAGCACCCGCCCCACGACCGCGCGATCGCACCGATGCGCGATGTCATCAATCGGGCGATCCGTAGCGGTGAGTTGAGGGCCGACCTGCCCGACGGCGCACTGTTCGCGATGTATGGCGCGCTGATCGGGCGCGCCCTGATACTGACCACCACCGGCAAACTGACACCGGAGCAAGCAGCCGACACCGTTGTCTCGGTCTTTCTCAAAGGCGCAGCAGCGTAACGCCTGCCTAGCCGTCCGCGGGATAGGCGTGGATCATCGCGGAGGCGAGTTTCGGCAGCGCGTGGGTGAGGTCGTGCTCGCTGTCGTGTGCGATGCGGTGTGCCGCAGCCAAACTCAGCGTCGGGTCGACGTCGAGTTCGGCATCGGCGTGTAGTCGGTGGCCGATCCAGCGCATCCGCACGCTGTGCACCGAGCGGACGCCCTCGCGGCCGGCCAGCACCACTTCGGCAGTGTCGACCAGTTGCGGATCGACGCCGTCGATCAGGCGGCGAAACACGTCGCGCACGGCGGTCCGCAGCACCGCGAGGATGGCCACGGTGATGATCAGGCCGACGACGGGGTCGGCGAGCGGAAAGCCCAGTGCGACACCCCCGGCACCGACGAGCACAGCCAGTGAGGTGAAGCCGTCAGTGCGGGCGTGCAAGCCGTCGGCCACCAAAGCCGCTGAGCCGATGCGTCTTCCGACTCGGATGCGGTAGAGGGCCACCCACTCGTTGCCGACGAAGCCCGCCAGGCCGGCCAGCGCGACCCAGCCGAGATTCTGAATCGGCTGGGGGTGGACGAGTCGTTGGACGGCCTCGTAACCGGCGATGATCGCCGACAGCGTGATCGTCGCGACGACGAACAGTCCGGCGAGATCCTCGACGCGCCCGAACCCGTAGGTGTAGCGGCGCGTGGCGGCTTTTGTGCTGAGCGCGAACGCAATCCAGAGGGGGACGGCGGTCAGGGCGTCGGAGAAATTATGGATGGTGTCGGCGGCTAGCGCGATCGACCCGGAGACCATCACGATGGCGATCTGCGCGAGTGCCGTCACGCCGAGCACCACCAGGCTGACCTTGACCGCGCGGATGCCCGCGGCGCTGGACTCCACTGCGCTGTCGATGCTGTCGGCGGAATCGTGCGAGTGCGGGTGACCGTGGCCGTGGGAGTGCGTCATCGCTGAGTTACCTTGCGCTGGTTACGGTCTCGGGAAATTGTCCGCACTGTGCCGTCGCCGCGATGGTGGGTGGGCACACCTGGCCCGGCGTGTTCGGCGTTGAACACCGCGTCGGCGACGAGCTGGCTGACGTGTTCGTTCTCCAGGCTGTAGAAGATCGTCGTGCCTTCGCGCCGGGTGCGCACCAACCGGGCCATCCGAAGCTTGGCCAGATGCTGCGACACCGACGGTGCGGGCTTGTCGACCTGCTCGGCCAGCTCAGACACTGACAGCTCGCCGCCGGTCAGCGCCCACAACAGTCTGACGCGGGTGGGGTCGGCCAGCATTCGGAAAACCTCGACGATCAGGTTGACTTCGTCGTCGGGGATCGACGCGGGAACGTCGTTATTTGCGTTCATACGCAGATATTAACTTATGCAGAGACCTCAGCGACAGCAGTTAGGGTCGAGCACTGTGCAGAGCGCCGTCAACGACTCACGGCGGGGCCGGTGGTAGACGTTCATTCCCCGACGCTCCGACTCGACCATCCCGGCGCGACGAAGTTGCGAAAGGTGGTGACTGACAGTCGATTCGCTCAACCCGACGCTGACGGCCAAGTCGCAACTGCACATCTCGCCCGCGTCCGAACTGAACAGCAGCGACACCAGTTTCACCCGGACCGGGTCGGCCAGAGCCTTCAGGCGCAGGGCAATGTCCAGCGCCGCGCCGTCGTCCAGCGGGCCGGCCGCTACCGGCGCGCAGCACACCGGCGCCGAGATGTCCACCGTCGGCAACGTCTTGGGCATGTCCACCATTCTGCCACAGCTTCTTGACATATATCGAAGAGGTGGCATGATCGCTACCGTTAGCTAGTTCGACATAAGCCACAGAGGTAGGGAGAACTCATGTCCCGCGTTCAACTCGCCCTCAACGTCGACGACCTCGACGCGGCGGTCGGTTTCTACTCCAAGCTGTTCGGTACCTCGCCCAACAAGGTCAAACCCGGCTACGCGAACTTCGCCGTCACCGAGCCGCCGTTGAAACTGGTGCTCATCGAAAACCCCGGCCGCGGTGGAACTCTCAACCACCTGGGTGTCGAAGTGGAATCCAGCGATGTCGTCCACACCGAAATCGCCCGCCTCTCCGAGCACGGCATGTTCACCGAGGAGGAAATCGCCACCACATGCTGCTTCGCCACCCAGGACAAGGTCTGGGTGACGGGCCCAAGCGGAGAACGGTGGGAGGTGTACACCGTGCTCGCGGACGCGGAATCGTTCGGCCCCGAACCACACACTGACGAGAGCGCGGACGCTGACTGTGTGTGCTGCGGAACCGCGGACGCGCGGGGCGCGACGTCGTGACCCAGACGGCACAGCAACATTCCGGCGTTGTCGAACGGCTTTCTGTTCTGGATCGCTTCTTGCCGGTCTGGATCGGTGTCGCGATGGCCGCCGGATTGCTGCTGGGCCGCAGTGCACCACGGTTGAACAGTACGCTGAATCATGTTCAGGTAGATGGTATTTCGCTGCCGATCGCCCTGGGTCTGCTGGTGATGATGTATCCGGTTCTGGCGAAGGTGCGCTACGACCGCCTCGATTCGGTGACCGGCGACCGCCGGCTGCTGCTGAGTTCGCTGCTGCTGAACTGGGTACTCGGCCCGGCGCTGATGTTCGCCCTGGCCTGGCTGTTGTTGCCGGATCTGCCGGAGTACCGGACCGGGCTGATCATTGTCGGCTTGGCCCGTTGCATCGCGATGGTGATCATCTGGAACGACCTTGCCCGCGGCGACCTCGAAGCCGCGGCCGTTCTTGTCGCGCTGAACTCGATCTTCCAGGTCGTCATGTTCGCCGCGCTCGGCTGGTTCTATCTCTCGGTGCTGCCCGGTTGGCTTGGGCTGCCGCAGACCTCGATCAGCACATCTGCGTGGCAGATCGCTAAATCGGTCGTCATCTTCCTCGGCATTCCGCTCGTCGCCGGATATCTCACACGACGTTTCGGCGAACGGGCCCGGGGCCAAATCTGGTACGAGACAGCTTTTCTGCCGAAGATCGGACCGTGGGCGCTGTACGGGCTACTGGTCACCATCGTGGTCCTCTTCGCCCTGCAGGGTGATCAGATCATCGGGCGTCCGCTCGACGTTGCCCGCATCGCGCTGCCGCTGCTGGCCTACTTCGCCATCATGTGGGGCGGCGGCTACGCGCTGGGCGCAACGCTGGGTCTGGGCTACCAGCGCACCACCACGCTGGCATTCACCGCAGCGGGCAACAACTTTGAGCTTGCCATCGCCGTCGCCATCGCCACCTACGGGGCTACCTCCGGGCAGGCGCTTGCCGGCGTTGTCGGCCCGCTGATCGAGGTGCCGGTGCTCGTCGCGCTGGTCTACGTGTCGCTGGCGCTGCGCCGAGGATTCGCGAGCGTCGACGGATGACCGCTACGCCCGCCGTTCTTTTTCTGTGCACGCACAACGCCGGTCGGTCCCAGATGGCGATGGGATTTTTCAGACACCTCGCCAATGGCCGAGCGGACGTGTACTCGGGCGGCTCTGATCCGGCCAGCGAGGTGAATCCCGTTGCCGTCGCGGCGATGGCGGAGAAGGGCATCGACATCGCGGGCGAGCAACCGAAGCGATGGACGAGGGAGATGCTCGAAGCCGTCGACGTCGTTGTGGCGATGGGATGCGGCGATGCCTGCCCGATTGTGCCCGGACGGCGCTACGAGGACTGGACGCTGCCCGATCCCGCCGGGCAATCGCTGGAACTGGTCCGGCCGATTCGTGACGAGATCGAGCGTCGCGTGACGATGCTGTTGAGCCAGTTAGGGGTCTAGCTCACCGGGTGATACGCGCGCTCAGCGTGGATAGCCCCGGCCCGTCCAGTTCGCCAAGGGAATCGCGGCGACCCGTCATCGCCATCAGCAGCGCCTCACCGGGACCAGCCACCTCGGGCCCGTCCCCGTGTTGCCACGCGACGTCCGTGGCGGCCAGCCGCAAACCCCTGATCCGGCGTCCCGCGCCGAGCCGCGGATTTCCCGGCACCAGCGGCAGTATTCGCTCCAGCCGCTCGGTCGGGACGGCGCGCGGATGGCCGAGCGCGCGCCGGATGTCCTGGTGGTGGACGGTGCCGTCGACCAGACCGATCATGCCGCCGAACGCGGCTGTCAGACCTTGCGGGCGCAGATGGGCACGCAGAAAGTCGACCAGCTCCCTAGGGGACAGCGGCGCAAACTCCCTGACACCTACTTCGTTGGCGCGGACGATTCGGCCCTTGGCGAAGCGCATCGCCAACCCGAGAGGCGACAACTCTTCGTAGCTGACCACATGCGCGACAACATCTTTCACCGTCCATTTGTCGCACAGGCTTGGCGCCTGCCATTCGTCGGGTGTGAGCGTCGCCAGGAATCCGGCGAGGTCGACGCGCTCGGCGTACGCCAGTTCCATCAGCGTCTGGTCGCCGGTCATTGCGACGCGCCCTCCGCGATCTCGGCGTAGCGCCGCAGATACAGCGGCCACCCCGCGTCGCCACCGATTCCATCCGCGACCGACCGCCACCCGTCGCCGTGCCGCTCCAGGTTGCGGTGCTCCAACTCGACCCGCGTGCGGCTGTCGGATTCGGCGATGAACCTGACCTCGACCTCGCTGGTCTTGTCCAGGTCGGTCTCCAGCTGCCAGGTCGGCCCGATGTCCCAGGAAAAGACGAGCCGGTGCGGCGGCTCGTAGGCGAGCACGCGCGACCATCGGCATTGACTGCCGTCGACGCCGACGTCGTAGATATGGCCGCCAACCCGCGGCTCGAAGACGCTCTGAGCGATCGGAACGGAAAGCAGGTTGTGCTCGCGCGGCTTGATTGCATCGAAGCGTTCGATGAACAGCGCGAAGGCTCGTTCGATGCCGAGGTTGACGACCAGCTGGCGCCGAACCGGTTCGATCATGGATTCTGTCCTTCCTTGTCGGCCAGGAGTTTGTAGGCGTCTAATGCCTTGCCCCAGAACATGTCCAGCTCCGATCGCAGTGCCTCGATGCCGCTCGGGTTCACGTGGTAGAGCCGTCGCGTGCCGGCGGCGCGGTCGGACACGAGCCCGGCGCGCTTGAGGACGCTGAGGTGCTGTGACACCGCCGGCCTGCTGACGGGGAGATGACGGGCGATTTCGCCGACCGCCATCGGCCCGTCGGCCAGCCGCTTGAATATCTCGCGCCGGGTGCCGTCGGCCAGGGCGGCCCACGCATCGATGGTATCGGTGGTCATGGCATCGGTAAGTCTACGCTTACCGATGCGTTATTGGTCGGTGGTTTTGCCGGTCGCTTCGAAAACGACGCGGCGCCCGATCTCGACCGCGTGGTCGGCGAAGCGTTCGTAGAACCGACCGAGCAGGGTGATGTCGACGGCGGCGGCTACGCCGTGTTTCCATTCGGTGTCCATCAAGACGTTGAACAGCTGCTGGTGCAGCTGGTCCATCGCGTCGTCTTCGCGGCTGATGTCCGCGGCCTGTTGCGAATCCCTCGATACGACAACGTCTTTGGCGCTGTTTCCCAGCTCGACTGCGACCCGTCCCATCTCGGCGAAATGGCTTCGCACTTCGGCGGGCAACACGTGGTTGGGATGGCGCCGCCGTGCGATCTTGGCGACGTGCAGAGCCAGCCCGCCCATGCGTTCGGCGTCAGCCACGTTCTGCAGCGACCCGACGACCAGTCGCAGGTCACCGGCGACCGGCGACTGCAGCGCAAGCAGGACGAAGGCAATTTCCTCTGCCTGCGATTGCATCTCGGCAATACGGTCGTGGTCGCCGATGACCTGCTCGGCCTTCGAAAGGTCCGCTTCCAGTAATGCCTGCGTCGCGCGGTCCATCGCCAAACCAGCCAGGCCGCACATGCTGCTGAGCGTGTCAGTCAGCGTCTCGAGCTGTTCCTGGAAAGCCGTCCGCATCGCCAATCCTTAAGCCGATGCGACCAAGCGCATCCGCGTCGATGAACTTGTCATGAACCCTATCTTTCCCGACCAGGGCGGTCGTTGCCGCGGAAAGCTCAAAGCGCCAGTGTTAGATGCAGGACGATTCCCGCTTGGGGGTGACGATGCCGCTGTCCGGTGTGTTCTCGCGGATCGTCGCGTGTCCTCGCGCCGACTATTCCCTCGGTCTTCTGGGGTGACTACCGATGACGACCAGGGATGCGGATGAGGAGCCGTCGACTGCCAATGTCATTCCGGTATCTCGGCGCTCCGAACGAGTTCAGGCCCAGCTGTTCGCGAAACTGCTGCGTCGCGACATCGAAACGATGAAGCGGAAGGTCGTGAAGGCCGAATCGGCGTGGCAAAAGCGATGCGAATCAGAAGGTTATGTCGAGCCGCCGAAACGTCTGGTGATCGTGCGCGAACGCCTCGCCGAGGCGCGCAGGATGCTCAGCGCGCTAAACGCCCGCTTCCCACGGACTTAGGTACCGATCAACGTCCCGGCAAGCCCGTATATCGCGGATGCCGCTACAGATTCGACGCCGAGTTCGCCGGCGACGGCGTCGATGGCGTGTTGCGCCATGGCGAGGTCGGCCTTACGGCCGGGTACGAAGTACGGTCCCACGTAGCGTCGGTAATACTGTTCCGCCTCGTCGCGAGTGAGCCGGTCAAGGAACCAGGCCACATAATCGACCGCCCTGCTCGGATTGTCGACGATCAGCTGCAGGGCGCGTTCGTTGGCGCGCGCCAGTCCCAGCAGGGCGGGGCTATCCAGCGGGATGCGATCGGGGTCGACGACGATACCGACGGTCGGGATCTGGAAATGATCGCCCACCCAGGCAAGCAGATGGAATCCTTCTTCTTCGGCGACCTGCTCGGGCGACAGGGTGCTTCCGACATACGCCGCGTCGATCGATCCGTTTCGCAGCTGCCGCAGGTCCATCTGGTAGTCGCCCGGATGCCGCACGATGCAGGCCACGTCACGATCGGGGTCTAACCCGTGCCGGCGCAGGACGATTCGGGCGAACGTCCCCGGTGGGTCGGCGGGTCCGTGAACGGCCAGCCGCCGTCCACGAAGGTCTGCCATGGACTTCACGCCGCTGTTGCCCAGAAACCAGAACAGTGGGTGGTCGGTGCTGAAACTGACTGCGGTCCAATCGATTCCGTCTTTGAGGCGCGAGACCAAAGTCCTGCCGAGACCTATCACCGCGCCCCGGCGCAGCCGTTCGGCGGGCCAGCCGACGCCGTCGTGGATGGCCACGTGCACGCCTTCGTCTTCGAAGAAGCCCTCTTGGTCGGCTATGTGGGCGACCAGCTCCTCGTGCAGGCCGCGTCCGACGTAGGCGAGGTCGATCGTTTCCATCGCCGCAACCCCTTTCGCGATCTCAATCCATCGCCAAGCCGCCGTTGACCTCCATGCAATGGCCGGTGATGAAACCGGAATCCTCGCTGGCGGCAAACGCGATCGTGTGGGCCACTTCCTCGGGCGTCACGAGTCGGCCCATCGGGTTGGCGGCGCTGAGGCTGCGCATCTTTTCGGTGGTCATGAGCTTCTCGGCGGTGGCATCGGCCACCGTCGCGGGCGACACCAGGTTGGCGGTGATGCCGTGCGGCGCCAGCTCCAGCGCGACGTAACGAACGAACTGGTCCATCGCCGCTTTGGCTGTGCCGATCGTGATCATGCCTTCACGTGGGCGACGCGACAGTATTGTCGTCATGTAGATGAGCCGGCCGAAACTACGGGAGATCATGCCCGGCACAACAGCTTTGGTGACCAGAAACGCTGCGTGTAACTCGCGGTCCAGCTTGCCGCCCAGTTGCTCCCAGCTGAGATCGGCGAACGAGGTGACGTCATAGGGGATCAGTGCGTTGTGTACCAGCACATCGACCCGTCCCCAACGACGCTCAGTCTCCGAGAACAGTGATGTGACGTCGTCGGGATCGGTGACGTCGGCCCGGACCGCCCAGGCCTCGCCGCCCGCCGCGGTGATCGCCTGGACCACCTCGTCGGCTTCTTCGGTGCTGGAGCGGTAGTTGACCGCTACCCGGAATCCCCTTTGCGCGAGAAGTCGGGCCGCGGCCGCGCCAACCCCTCGGCTGGCGCCGGTGACTACCGCGACGCGATCCATCAGTCGCCCGACACGGTGCTTGCCGACGCGGCCTTGATCGCCAACGCCGTACGCCGCCTCAGAAATTGCGTGAAGTAATCGATCTTGTCGGGTTGTGCGATTGCACGCAGCACCGTCGACAGCGCTTTTTCGTAGTCGCCGAGTAATCGCACGGGATCATCCAGATGGCTGGCCTGACGCATCCCCATGTAGATCGACACCAGCAGGCGTCCGATCTCCTCGGGATCGCCCCGGTCGATGATGTCGCCTTCGCGAATTCCGCGCGCGGCGACATCGCCGAGCAATTCGATCCAGCCGCCTAACAGTCGCTCCTGCAGCTTCTCGGTCCGACCGACGGATTCGAGCAGATTAAAGGCCGCGCGCGTGACATTCTCGGTGATGTCCGCCATCGCGATCAGATACGAGACGTCGATCAGCGTTTCCAGCCCGGACAGTTTTCGGGTGAGCAATTCCTGCACGGCAGCTGCGGATTTGGCGGTCTGCTCGTCGACGATCGCCAAAGCCAACGCATGCTTGGAGCGGAAATGAAAATACATCGCGCCCTTGGTGAGCTGGGCTTCGGCCAAAATGTCGTCGAGGCCGACGGCGTAATACGGGCGCTGCGCAAACTGGTGCGCCGCGGCTCGCAGAATCTGCTCGCGCGTCGTATCGGAGCGCTTGTCGCCAATCTCGTTCATTCGTTGCCGATCGTGGTCTTCAGGGTAGACGCGGCCGCCGAGTAGTCCACGCCGTCGGCGAGCAATTGCAGGTCGACGGCTTCGGCGAGGCCGAACATCGCCAGCGTCTCCTCCGATAGTCGTGCTGGAGCGGGAGGAACTATACGCCCCGCGTGTCCGATACCGAGCCAACCGGTTAGTTGGCTTTGCGACCGGGACGGCGCGCGAGCGCCGAGGACGGAGAAATCCCGACTCCCGATACCGCAGGTGTCCGAAGGGCTAACCTGCAAATATCTGACGATCTGAAACTGATTGGTGCGCTGCAGCAATGACCCAAGCCAACACGCTCTACCCGCCCGGGGGCTTCGGTGCGCCGAAGAACCGACACGGCCGCGCCAAGGGAGACGTCGGCCTTCCCGCCGGCACCGAGGTGTTCTCCGCCGACACCCACATTTCGCTGGCCGCCGACATCTTCTACGAACGCCTCCCTGACGACATCAAAGACGGCGCACCGCGGATCTGGTACGAAGACGGCGCCTACCAGATCGGCCATCAGGGTCAGTCGTTCCTGCCTGACGTCTTCAGCGCGGTGCTGATGCAATACGACGACTTGGCCGGCGCCGCAACCAACAACATCGAGGCGCGGATCCGCGAATTGCATGAAGACGGCGTAGACCGTGAACTCGCCTTCCCCAATGCGCTACTGGCCATGTTCGGATTTCCCGACAAACCCATGCGCGAGAAGGTATTTCGCATCTACAACGAGTTCCTCGCCGATCTGCAGCAACGGTCCAACGGACACTTCCTCGGTGTCGGCTTGGTCAACTGGTGGGACGCCGACGGCGCCCAGCGAACGCTCACCGAGTTGAAATCACTTGGGCTGACCACCTTTCTGCTGCCACTCAACCCGGGCACTGGCGACGACGGCGTGATGATGGACTACGCCTGTAACGCGATGCGGCCGGTTTGGGAGGCGATCGAGGAATCCGGCCTCCCGATCACCCACCACATCGGCGAGACGCCGCCGAAGGCGCCCTGCGAGGTCAACAACGTCGCGGTCGCGATGATGGTGAACATCGACGGATTCCGGGAAATGTTCTCCAAGTATATCTTTGGCGGAATTCTCGACCGCCACCCGAGCCTGCGGATCGGCTGGTTCGAGGGCGGCATCGCCTGGATACCGCCGGCTCTGCAAGACGCCGAGCACGTGCTGGCGTCGTACCAACACATGCTCGACCACAAGCTGAAGCACGACATCCGCCACTACTGGGACACCCACATGAGCGCGTCGTTTATCGTCGACCCCTTGGGGCTCAGGCTGATCGACGAGATCGGCGTGGACAAGGTGATGTGGTCCTCGGATTACCCGCACAACGAGAGCAGCTACGGCTATTCGGAGAAATCGCTGGCCGCCGTCGTCGAGGCCGTCGGGCCCGAGAACGCCGCCAAGATCGTGAGCGGCAACATCAAGAAATTCCTGGCGATCTGAGATGACGGCGTCGGTTCAGAGCTTCGTCATCCCCGACGAGCCGGACTTCGCGCGAATGCACCGCGACATCAGCGGCCGGCTGCGTAGCGCGATGGCCGACCACGGCGTCGACGCGATGATCCTGCTGATGAACGACAACGTCGTCTACGCCACCGGTGCGAGCTGGCCGGTGCTGGACGCCGGACTGTCCCACGTCGAACGCCCGGTCGCGATCGTGCTCGCCGACGACCCACACCCGCACCTGTATCTCCCGTTCCGCAGCGGCGCTGCGTCGGAAACCCAAGTGCCGCATGACCATCTGCACGATGCGCTGTACCTCGAACTGGACGAGGGCGTCGAGCAGTTCGTGCGGGTGATCGCCGACCTGATCCCGCCGGGCGCGAGCGTCGCCGTCGACGAAATGACCGGTGCAATGCGCCGCGCCGCTAATCGGATCTTCCCTGGGGGTCCGCCGTCGGAGGCCGCCGTCGTGATCGGGGCGTCCAATCTGGTCAAGACCCCGGACCAGATCTCGTGCCTGCGCACGGCCATGCGCATCACCGAGCGCGCGATGGTCGACGTCCAGGAACAGCTCGCACCGGGTGTCAAGCAGACCGACTTGTCGGCCAAGCTGGTGCGCCGGGTTTTCGAACTGGGCGCGACCGCCAACATGCTGGAGGCCATCTGGCAGGTGATGCCGCGCTCACGCGCGGAGGGTGTGTGGACCACGCACGGCGACCTCGCGCTGCCGCTGCTGACCAACGAGCGCGAACTGGCCAGGGGCGACGTGCTGTGGACCGACATCAGCATCAGCTACGCCGGCTACTGTTCGGACTTCGGCCGCACCTGGATCGTCGGCGACCAGCCATCGGATCGGCAGCAGGCCCAGTATCAGCAGTGGCAACACATTCTCGACGCGGTGCTCGACGTCACCAAAGCCGGTGCCACATCGGGTGATCTGGCTCGCGCGGCGATCGCCGCCAACGGTGGGACCAAGCCGTGGCTGCCGCACTTCTACCTCGGGCACGGCATCGGCTTGTATCCCGCCGAGGCGCCCATGATCGGCACCGATCTCGGTGAGGAGTTCGACGACAACTTCGTCTTCCCGGTCGGGATGACGCTGGTGCTGGAACCGGTGGTGTGGGAAGACGGCACCGGCGGCTACCGCAGTGAGGAGATCGTGGTCATTACCGAGGACGGCTATATCCCGATCACCGACTACCCGTATACGCCCTATGGGACGCGCTGACGACGATGCAGAGCGAAGCGATGCGGAGGAGTGGCGCCAATGGGGACTGACGTACTGCCCGACGACCGAGCACTTCGGTTCGGACGTCGGCGGCGGGCGCTGGAGCAGATGGAAGCCCACGACATCGACGTCCTGGTGCTGGGTCGCCAGGCCAACGTCCGTTACGTGACCGGTGCGCCGCAGTTGTGGATAGGCGGGACAAGACCTTTCGGCCCGGTGTGCGTGATGCTGCGGGGTAGCGGTGAGATCTTCCTGATGAGCACCGACGACGAAGGCGTGCCCGACGAGATCGGCCGCGACCGGCTCTATGGGCTGGCGTGGAACCCGATGACATTCATCGACGTGCTGAAGAACATCGACGGATCGTCGACCGCCAAGCGGGTCGGAACCGACGCCATCACACCGACTTTCGCAACGTTGTTGCCGATGGCGTTCCCGAACGCCGAGCTGGTCGACGGCGAACTGCCGATGCTCGCCGCGCGCCGGACCAAGACGCCCGATGAGCTGGCGGCCATGTCCGCCGCGGTGCGGGTGGCCGGGGCCGGGATCGCCGGAGGCGTCGCGGAGTTACGCGCCGGCCTGACCGAGCAGACGCTGACCGGCGCGGTGCTCGAGGCGATGGCCGCCGGCGGCGTGAGCACGCCTGCCACCCAGGACGCCGCGTGGGTGACGTCCCGCGAACACCCGTGGCAACGCGCGCACGGCGAGGTGCGCGACGGCGACCTGGTCGCGTTCAGCGCTGGGGCACTCGCCGACGGTTACGTCGCCGAGGTCGCCCGTACCTGGCCGGTGGGTGAGACGACGGATGCGATCTGTGCACTCTATGAACGATCGAATCACCTGTGGGACAAGCTGATTGCGGTCTGCCGGCCTCGCGCCCGGGCCGGTGATCTGCTGGCCGCCTACGAGGCCGCCGGTGAGCCGGCACCGCCGATGGCGGTCGCACACGGGCTCGGGCTCGGCTTCGACCCGCCGGTGATCTCCCGGCGACTCCCGGTCACCGCAGACGCCGAACGGCTGGATCCGGGAATGGTGTTGGCGTTGACGGCTTACGTGTGGCAGGAGGGCGTCGGCGGGGTGCTGCGCCGCGACAGTGTCGTCATCGCCGACGACGGGCCGCAGGTGTTGACCGCCAGCCCGCTATGGCAGTAGATCACCGAATCGCTGTGTCTCCCAGAGGTTCAGCGCATTTGTGAGCATCTGCAGCGGTGCCCGCACGCTCTCGTCGCCCTTGATCCGCGGGTCTTTACGGGTGAGTGTCCCCGCTTGGGCGCCGAAACGCTTGCCGATCAGCGCGGGGATGTCGAGTAGCCAGGCGACCGTCATGATCCCGACGTAGAGCATCACCTGTCTACGAAGCTCCGGCACCTGGAGAGTTGGCCCACCACAACGGCGTGCCTCGTCGATGAACAGGCCCAACAGCTCGTCGAGACGGTGGTCCCATAGATCGGTCTCGGCGCCTGACATCGCACCCCACAGCGCCATCGCGACGTTCATCTGGCCGGCGCAACCCCAGTCCATCAGACCACAGTGCAGTTGGCCGTAGCTATCGCGCCAGAACCAGGCGTTGTCGACGTTGGCGTTCCAGTGACACAGCGCAATGTAGTCGGGGTTGCGGGCGAGGTAGTCCCACACCGCCGTTTCCCGGTCCAACAACCGCGGCGCTTCATCACGTAGCCGCGAAAGGAATTGTGGTGAGCGGATATTGGCGGGCAGCAGGCCCGGGCTGGTCGCCGCGAAATCGGTGAGCTGATCGAGCCGGCGGGCAAGCTTGTCGGCGTCGATCGGCGCCCGCTCTCCCACCTGCGCGGCTTGCATGTCGACCGGGAATTGGTCACCGACCGGTATTTGGCCAGACCGGTGACCGCCCGCCAGCCGGCCCAGCGCGCACATCAGGGTGCGGTAATGCGCCACCGGCTCGGGCATCTCATAGTCGAGGCATTTGTGATACTGGCGCTCGATACCGTTGGCGCCAAATAAGATTCGCTCGGTGATCAGCAGCCCGGTGCCGGTGTCGCGGTGGTAGTCGGCGAACTGGGTGACCGGAACCCTGATCGGGAATCCCGGCTCGCGCGACAGCGACGCGAATAGTATCTCGGACTCCATCTGTGTTTTGCCGCGATCGCGGATGGGGCTGTCGAAGTCGCGAGAGAACTTCACGAAAAGATCGGTGAGCGCACCCGGCGCTGCGTACTCGACGCGTAACAGAGCCTTGCGGCCGGTGCTGCCGCCGGAGACCTCGGCGAATCGGGTGATCCGGGTGACCGAGTTGTCGATGCCGTAGGCACGAAATGCCTCGGTGAGAAACGCTGTGCCACCGGCACGTAACGCGTTCGGGTCGGCCGGCATCGACAGGCCGAGGTGATCGCCGACCACCCATCGATCTGTCGACATCACCAGGTCTGTTCGGCGGCTCGCACCAGCATGTGGTTGACCGCCACTCTGCGGTGACGGGTGACGATGTACAGCACGGCATCGGCGACGTCCTCGGACGCCAGCTTGACCATGCCGGCGGTCTGACGATCGAACGCTTCGCGCGATTCCGCGGACAGATGGTCGCTGATCTCGGTGTCGACGGTGCCGGGGCCGACCACCCCGACGCGGACCCGCTGGCCGATCAGCTCCTGGCGGATCCCCTCGCTGAAGGCATTCACCCCGAATTTGGTCAGCGAGTAGACGGCGGTGCCCGGGCGGGCCACCCAGCCGGCGGTGGAGCTGATCGTGACGATGTCGGCGACGCCGCGCGGTGAGTCCGCGGCGGCATGGATCAGGTGCGGGATCGCGGCCCGGGTCACGTACAGCACGCCCTGGATGTTGACTCGCACGAGGTCGTCCCAATCCTGCAGTGTCGCTTGGGAGGCCGGCGACATTCGGATCAGGCCCGCGTTGTTCACGACGGTGTCCAGCCGCCCCAGCTCTGTCACGCTGCGCTGCACAGCCGCGGTCACCTGGTCGGCGTCGGTGACGTCGGCGGGCACCGCCACGGCTCGGCCGCCGGCGGACTCGATCTCAGCCTTCAGCTGATCGAGCCGGTCGGCGCGGCGGGCCAGCAGTGCGACGGCCGCACCCTCGGCGGCCAGCGCCCGCGCCGTCGCGGCGCCGATGCCGCTGCTGGCGCCGGTGACCAGCGCCGCGGTGCCGGTCAGTTCAGGCATTACGCCGCTCCTCCGTCAGGATCACGTTACGAACATAGTCATCCTGCTCACCGAGATCCGGGGCGCCGCGAGCGATATCGGTGTCCGCGATCGACATCCGCCACGGCGCTGCCAGCACCGGTCGCTGTCCCTCGCGGTGATCGCTGACGAAGCGGTACAGATCGCGGTCCCAGAGCAGCGGGTCGCTGATGACGTCCAGCGCGGTGGCGCTCTTGGTCGCTGGTACGCCGGCGGCGCGAAGTTGGTGCGCCAGCTCGGTAGCGTCGTGGTCGCGGGTCAACTCGGCGAGTGCCACGTCGAGCGCATCGACGTGAACGAGGCGATCCGCGAGTGTGGCGAACCGCGGGTCTTCCGCCAGCACTGCGGTGTCGAGTGCTTGACACAGTTCGCGCCACTGCGCCTCGTCGGACACGGCGATGGCCACCCAGTCGCCACCGGTGCACGGGTAGCAGTTGTGCGGGGCCATGTTTGCGTGCCGGTTTCCGTCTGGCCGCAGTGGCGTTCCGGTGAGTTCCTGGGCGAGTAGGCAGTCGCCGATCATCGACGACAGCGTCTCCACCGCCGACAGGTCGACGAACTGCCCTTCGCCGATGAGGTCGCGATGAAGGAGCGCTGCCACAGTGGCGAACGCGGCGGCGGCGCCGACGGTGGAATCGCCGTAGCGCATGCTGGTGCCCAGCGGTGGTCCGCCAGGATAGCCCACCAGCGAGGCGACCCCGGCGAGCGCGGCGAAGCATGGGGCGTAGCCGGTCTGATAACCCATCGGCCCGTCGTTGCCCCACATCTTGATCGACACCGAGATGATGTCCTGCTTCAGCATTTTCAGCTGGTCGTAGCCCAGACCCATTCGTTCCATCGCGCCGGGCCGCAGATTGTTGATGACAACGTCGCTGTGTGAGATCAGCGCGCGTAGCCGGTCGATGTCCTGGGTCGACTTGAGGTCCAGCTCGACGCTGAGCACTTCGGGGTTGATGCTGAGGAAGAAGGGTGCGTGGTTGATGTCGGTGCCGCCGTAGGCGCGCATCTCGTCGGGATGGGTCGAGCTTTCCACCTTGATTACCTCGGCGCCGAGGAACGCCAGCAGCTTGCCCGCGTATGGCCCCGCCCAGACTTTGGTGAGTTCGACGACGCGTACTCCTTCCAGTGGTCCGCCGCGCCGCTTTCTCGGTGTTTTGAGTTGCGCCGACACCACTTTCGGAGGCCGATGCTCCCGGATGTCGTCGGTGTCCTGACCGAGGGCGGGTGCCGGGCTGGTAATCCGGGCCGGTGATCTGCTCAGTAGGTAGGGGACACCGGGATAGGCGGCGGTGCCCAGCACCGGATGCGTGATCTCATGGAAGAAGCCGCGGTGCCGGTACTGCGGTGAGGTCTTCAGGTCGGTTGCGCCGGTGACCGGCACCAGCGGAACACCAAGGCGCTGAGCCTCGTCGGAGACCGCGTCCTTGTTGAGATCGCGCACCCAATCCGCGAAGCCGCGCTGGAAACGGCTCACCTTCTTCGGCGTGACCGAGAACTCGAGCCAGTCGTCCTCGAAGTCGTCGAGCCAGTCCGGTTGACCCATCAGCTTTTTGAGACCGGCCCAATGGCTGCCGCTGGTCATGTACAGGTAGACGAAGCCGTCCGCGCAGGCGAAGAACGAGGCGGGGCCTTGCTGGTCATAATCGTCGCGGGTGTTCGCCGGCGAGATCTCGCCGGCGACGAACCGGCCCAGCACACAGTCGGCGCGCGAGGCCAGCACCGCGTGGGCGGACACGTCGATGAATTCGCCGGCGCCGGTGTGCAGCTTGCGAAACAACGACGACGCGACGCACAGCGCCGCATCCAGTCCTGCCTCGTAGTCGGCCAGAAATCGACCGGGCCCCTTCAGCGGCGGTCTGGCCGGATCGGCGTGGCTGGGCGTGTGAAAGCCCCAACCACTGCTGTGAAAGACGTTGAGGCTCTGCGCGTTCTGCAACTCCGGGGGCGCATCGATGCCGTATGGGGTAATCGAGCAGAACACCACGCCGGGGTGGCGACGGGCGAGGTCGCTCACCGATAGCTCGCCGATGACGGCGGCGGCCGTCGCAATGAGGCTGTCCAACTCGGCGATTACGACCGAACGCTTGTTGGTGTTCAGATACGCGAACACCGCGCTGCGCTCTGGGCCGTCGTCGCCGACGAGCGGGGCCATCGCCCGGGTGGGGCTGCCACCCGGGGGCTCGACCTTGATCACCTCGGCACCGAAGTCCGCGAGCAGTTTCCCGCAGTATTCTCCGGCAACGGATTCGGCTAACTCGACGACTCGGATGCCGGCCAGTGCCGACATGTCAGGGCTTGGCGCGACCCGAGCGGCTCAGCCGCCATTCGGGCGGGAAGTTCAGGTCGTTGTCTTTGACGACGTTGTTGAGACCCTGTTCGAAGGTGCCGCCGGTCAGGTCGACCTCTTCGGCGTCGTTCTTGATCATCGGCAGCATGCCCTCGACCATGCCGGTGAGCAGGCTTCCGAAGTACTCGCCCTTGTGTTGCTTGTACAACTCGAGGAAGGTCTTCTGCACCGCGACCGTGTCGGTCGGACGCGACCTCGAACACGCCAGCGCGTACTTCTCGGTCTCGGCCTCCAGCTTGTCGCGGGGCACCACGCTGTTGACGAAGCCACAGTCGTACATCTCTTTCGCGCTGAACGGCCTTCCGGTGAACAGCATTTCAGAGAATTTACGCAGACCCATCGTTTCCGCCCACCACCACAGCCGCGGGCCCCACCCGACGTAGCGGAATGCGGGATGACCGAACAGCGCGTCGTCGCTGGCGATCACCAGGTCCGCGTCGCCGGCCTGGTAGAAGTGCCAGCCGTAGCAGTACCCCTTGGCCTCGATGATGCTGATCTTGCGAAGCTCCTGCAGCGGGCGGTTTCCGGCGCGTGCCTTGGCGTAGAAGTCGGTGACGGTGGACAGGTAGCGGTACGAACCCCCAGGCGGGTATTTGACGTCGTCGTCGTTGATCGCCAGCTCGTGATGCAGTGGCAGGCCGGGGTTTTCGAGCATCGGGCGCTGCTCGGGCAGGTCGCCACCACTGCCGAAATCGTCGCCCTCGCCGCGGATCACGACGACCTTCACTTCGTCGTCGACGTTGCATTTGTGGATCAGGTCGGCGTAGTTCTGCCGCATGCCCAGGCTGGTGGCGTTCTGGGCGTCGGGACGGTCGAACGTGATGTAGGCGATGCGGTTTTTCTTGTCCTTCTCGAACCTGATGTACTGCTCGGCTTCCTTCTTCAGCTTTTCGTAGTCGAATTCGACCATGAGCCATCTCCAATGTTGGTTGTTGATTATTTGAGCAAGGTCGCCGGCATGGTCTCCCATCCCCGCACCGTCGAGGTCGGGCTGAGCTTGGCTCTGCTCAAGTCGACGTCCCACTCCGGGAAGCGCTTGAGGATCTCCTCGAGAGCGATGCGCCCCTCCAACCGTGCCAACGCCGAGCCCAGACAGAAGTGGGTGCCGACGCCGAACGCCAGGTGCTGGCGGGGCGGGCGGTGGATGTTGAATTCCTCGCTGTCCGAGCCGAATTGACGTGGGTCGCGGTTGGCGGCGCCGATCAGCATCATCATTACCGCGCCTTCGGGCACGGTCTGGTCGTGGAGGGTGATGTCGCGGGTCACGTAGCGCGCCGCATGCGGTGCCGGCGGCTCGAATCGCAGCAGTTCCTCCACGGCGTGCGGGATCAGCCCGGGGTTGTCGACCAGTTCGCGGCGCTGATCCGGGTGCTCGGCGAGAACCTTTCCGGCCCAACCGATCAGCCGCGTGGTGGTCTCGTTGCCGGCGCCCGCGACCACGTTGAGGTAGATCAGCAACTCGTCGCGCGTCAGCCGACGGGTGGTGCCAGTCTCGTCGGCAAACTCGACGTTGAGCAGCTCGGTCATGATGTCGTCGGAGGGATGCTCGGCTCGCCAGTCGATGTAGGCGGCGAAGATCTCGCCGGTAACCAGGCCTCCTTCGGCGTTCATCGGCTTGCCGGCTTCGGTGCGCATCTGCGCTCCTGTGTGGTCGCGGATGAACTCCTGGTCGTCCTCGGGGATTCCGAGCAACATGCTGATCACCTTCATCGGCATCTGCGCGCCCAGGTCGCCGACGAAGTCGATGTGGCCCGTCCCGATCAGGGGATCCAATGACTGGGCGCAGAAGTCGCGGATCTGGGTTTCCAGCGCAGCGATTTTGCGCGGGGTGAACATCCGGGAGAGCAGTTTGCGGTGGATGTCGTGGACCGGTGGGTCTTCCATGATGAGCAGGCCGGGGGGAATGTCGAGGTTGGCCTTGATCAGTTCGACGATGATGCCGCGCGCCGAACTGAACGTGCCGTGATCGACCAACGCCTTGTCGACGTCGGCGAAACGGCTCAGCGCGTAGAAGTCGTGCTCGGCGTTGTAATACAGCGGTGCCTCTTCGCGCAGCCGCGCGAACGTCGGGTAGGGGTCGGCGTTGACGACGACGTCGTATGGGTCGTAGTGCACGTCTTGGACGTTCGCGTCGGTGCTGATGGTCACGAGATCTTGCCTTCCGCCACAACTTCGTTAGGGCTTACTTGCGACCGCTCGACTCTATTACCGTAGAGAACTATACGGGCCGGATTCGGCGGGCTATTTCGCGCGCGATTCCAGCGCGGCGCCGTCGTGGGTGAGTTGCCCTTGCTGCTTGCTGTGCAAGATGCCGGCGACGATGGCCGACAGGACGGCGTCGAGTTGTTCGGGGCTGGTGATGATCCGGTCGCCATGGACGAAGCGCAGCATCAGGCCGTTGATGAAGGTCAGCGTGACGTTGCTGAGGTCGTCGACTACGGCGGGGTCGAGCTCGGCGCCGTGGGGCAACAACTGGACCACGATGTCGTGGTGCAGCTTGGTGAAGGCGTCCACCGCGCGCTGCAAGGTGGCGCCGATCGCGGGATCGCGGGTGGCCTGGATGGTCATTTCGTAGCGGGCCCGGGTGCGGCTCAACTGGGGTTCTTCGCCGCTCTGGATGACGACCTTGGCCAGCGCCGACGCCGACCCGTCGTCGACCGCGCCGCTATCGGCAACGGTCTGCAACGCCGCCAGGTCGAGTTCGACCATCCGCTCGGCAACGGCGTGCAGCAGCGCCGAACGGGTCCGGAAGTAGAACGACGTCGTGCCGTCGGGAACGCCGGCGCGGCCGTCGACCTTGAGGTGGCTCAGGCCCTTGGCGCCGTCGTCGGCGAGCAGTTGGATCGCCGCATCGCACAGTTCGCGGCGGCGTTGATCGGGGTTGGGCTTGCGTCTCTTAGGTATCCCGGCAGTGTAGCGGCCGCTTACCCGCGGTTTTGTTGTCAAAGCAGATCCCGGCGACGAGCTAGGTTTCGTTTCGACCAAGACTACTCTATATTCGTAGTGTCAGCCAATAAATGCGAATCGTCGAACGGACTCCCTGTGACCGCTCCCGCCAGCACGCTCAGCCACCCGCGTAGCCCGCTCGCGCGTCCGGTGGTGCCACTGCTCCGCGATGCCACCGATGAGCTCGGCAAATACCAATTTCAGGTGGTGGCCGACAACATCGCCGACGCGGTGCGTTCGATCGGCGGCCTGATCTTCGACCGGGCGATGGCGGGCTGGGAGGTCAGCGTGGTGGTCGACGGCGACTCCGGTACCGACGACCGTCCGCTCCGGATTCTCGGCGCCCGCGTTGCCAAACGGTTGTCCGATCCCAGCCACACGCTGTCGCGCCCGCACCTGCTCGCGGTCGCGACCGACGTCATGGTCAAAAGCGATGCCGTGCGCCGGCGGGTGCTCGCGATCGGCGACGACAACGAGACCGAGGTACTGCTCTGGGGCCGGCACCACCCGACGAACCTGGATCGCACGTTTGTTGCCGTCCGGCATCAGCCGAGCGCGGCCGCGCACGTGTTCAAAGCGCAGGCGCTGACCGCCGGCGGGGCGCCGCCGATGCAACGGGCCGACGAGGGCTTCTACTCGCTGGCCTGACCGTTATCCGGCTTGCCGGCCGTGACGAATTGCAGGTTGCGTTGGATCTGCTGGCCGATATCGACCAAGCCGGATCTGGCGAACAGGTCGACGAACACGTCACGGTCGAACAAGCGCAGTCCGATCGCCTTGGCGCTGGCCTTCGTCGCGTAGCGGACGGGCGGTATGCGACTCGCATAGCTGGTCAGGATCGCGACCCGGCCGCCGGGCCGTAGCACCCGCACCATTTCACGGGCGACTTGGAACGGCTCGGGCATGAGATAGAGCGCACCGAAACAGCAGACGGCGTCGAAGGTTTCGTCGCCGAACGGCAGCGTTCCGGCGTCCCCACGGACGTAACACGTGCGCGGCCCGCTGTTGTCCTGCACGGCACGGGTCAGCATCGGTACCGAGATGTCCAGGCCAACCGCGAGTCCGCCCGGCGGCAGCTTCTCGGCCAGCTTGCCGGTGAAATTGCCTGGGCCACAAGCGATGTCAAGCAACCGGGAGGCGTCCGACAGCTTCAGCGCGTCCGCGGCACGCCGCTGCTCGGTCCGGGTGGTGACGCCGCTGGCGACGTAGAACGCGACCGGGCGCCACAGCCGTTCGTACACCGTGGCGACCAGCGGGCTGTTCATCGCCTGCTGAGCCAGCGTGGGGGTCTCGCTGGCCACCGATTCGCCGAGCACGTCGAGGAAGCCGTGCCGCAGGCTTGCGTCGCGGTCGAGCAGGTCGCGGGTCGTCTGCAGCGGATCATCGGCGCGGGTCACGGCAGTGAGTCTGCCGGGGCGCGCGTCCTTGCTGCAACACGCCGAATGCCCCTAGCCTGGGCAGCATCCTTCAACGGCGACAGGGGCGGCATGGCGATCGAACTGACCGCGCTGCGCGCCGAGGAACTCGCCACCCTGGAGATCTTCAAAGGCTGCCCGCCCGAGGACTTGATGCCGCTGGCGGCCAGCCTGCAACCGCTGCAGGCCGCGGCGGGCCAGATCCTGATGCGACAGGGCGATCAGGCGGTGTCTTTCCTGCTCATCGCGTCGGGGACGGTCGAGATCAAACACATCGCCGACGATCACGCGGTGTCCGTCGAGCACGTCTGCGCCGGCACCATCGTCGGCGAGATCGCGCTGCTACGGCATCTTCCGCGCACGGCGACGGTGACCACCGCCGAACCGCTGGGCGGTTGGATCGGCGACAGCGACGCGTTCGCCCGGCTGGTACACATCCCCGGCATCATGACCCGTCTGGTGCGCACGGCCCGGCAGCGGTTGGCGGCATTTCTCACCCCGATCCCGGTGCGGATCCGCGACGGATCGGAGTTGCTGCTGCGTCCGGTGCTCCCCGGCGACAGTGCGCGAACGTTGCAGGGTCATGTCCGGTTTTCCAGCGAGACGTTGTACCGGCGGTTCATGTCGGCGCGGGTGCCCAGCCCGGCGCTGATGGACTACCTGGCCGAGGTCGACTACGTCGACCACTTCGTCTGGGTGATGACCGACCTGGACGGCAACCCGGTCGCCGACGCGCGGTTCGTCCGCGATCACGACGATCCCACGATGGCCGAGATCGCGTTCACCGTCGCCGATGCCTATCAGGGGCGCGGGATCGGTTCTTTTCTGATCGCGGCACTGTCGGTGGCCGCGCGAGTTGCCGGGGTGGAGAAGTTCTCCGGCCGGATGCTGGCCGACAACGTGGCGATGCGCACGATCATGGACCGCTATGGCGCGATCTGGGAGCGCGACGACGTCGGGGTGGTGACGACGCTCATCGATGTACCCGATGTCCGTCATCTTTCGTTGAGCCGCGGGATGGTCATGGAGATCAAACACGCTGCGCGTCAAGTTATTCGGGCCGTCGGCTAGCATGCGGATGTGGGCGCCGGCGGCAGTGTTGCTGCTGATCGCCGGATGTGGTCAGCCCGTCGAACGGGCGCCGACACCGTCGGCGAGCGCGACTTCGCGACATATCGATCCCGCCAACATCAGGCGCGTGCGACGTGACCTGCCGCCCGGTTACGAGGCGGCCCCGGTGGCGGATGTGCCTGCGCCGTCGGGTATTTGGGGCCTCGGCGGAACCGGCGTGGCGACCCCGGCGCGGTGCGCGCCGCTGGCCGACCCGGGTGGGGGTCATGGCCGACGCGCTCAAGGCATTTCGGGATCGGGCCCGGGTGGCACGCTACACGCCGTGGTGGTGGCGGGAGCAGTCGCGCTGGATCCGTCGCTGGTGGCCCAGTGCCGGCAGTGGGATATCGCCGGCCGGCGGGCCAGCGCACGCGTCCATCTGGTCGATGCGCCCCGCATCGACGGTGCCGACACGGTCGGGATGACGGCGGACATCCTCACCTCGGTCGAGGGCGGCAATGAAATCGCTTCGCGGGCAAGCAACTTCACCGCGTACCTAGGTGACTACTACGCATTCACCACGGTGGTCAGCGATCCCGGCTCGCCGAATGCGGCGCTGACGCCGCAGTTCGCCGCCGACTTGCTGGTGAAAACCGTGTCAGCCGTACGCGGCTAGGGGTGGTGGGTTAGATTGACCCCAATGATGCGGATTGCGGTTGCGATCGGGGGAGTCGGCCTGTTGGCGGCGTGCTCCCACGGTTCGTCGGAGGCGCCCCCTTCTGCGGATATCACCAAGATCTCGAAGGTGAAGTCCGACTTCGGGCCTGGCTACAAGGTGAAGGAAACGGCGAAAACCGGCATCGACCCGAAGGTGCTTCAGACGCACAAACTGCCGCCGGGTCTGACCTTCGACCCGCCCGACTGCGCGTCGTTCGTCATCGGTGAGGACATGCCGCCGGGGCTGCAGGGAAACATGGCGGCGGTGGCGGCCGAAGGTGACGGCGGACGCTTCATCGCGATGGCCGTGCAGACCTCGTCGCCGGTCCCCTTCCAAGAACCGCCGCGGAACTGCAAGAAGGTGGCCTTCCAGGGCGGCCGGGTGCGGGGACTGATCGAGGTCGTCGACACACCACAGATCGAGGGCACCCACACCCTAGGCGTGCACCGTGTCCTGCAGACGGTGGTGCAGGGCAAGCCGCGCAGCGGCGAGTTGTACAACTACTCCGCGCATTTCGGCGACTACCAGGTGATCGTCACCGCCAACCCGATGCTGGTGCAGGGTCAACCGCCGAAACCCGTCGACACCAAGCAGGCTCGCGACCTGCTCGTGAAATCGGTCGCCGCGATCAAGGACTGATCGCTACCGGACATCTCGCGGTCGGAACTGGATGCTGACCCGCGGGCCGGCGTGGGCCGACGTCTTCGGTACGGAATGCTCCCAGGTTCGCTGGCACGAGCCACCCATCACCAGCAGATCGCCGTGCGCCTGCGGCAGCCGCAACGACGAGCCGCCGCCGCGGGGCCGCAGCGCGAATGTGCGGGTGGCGCCGAGGCTGACGATCGCGACCATGGTGTCGTGCGCCCGGCTGCGGCCGATGGTGTCACCGTGCCAGGCGACGCTGTCGGATCCGTCGCGATACCAGCACAGGCCGATGGTGGTGAACGGCTCCCCGAGTTCGCCGGCGTAGATGTCGTTGAGCCGCCGCCGAATCCGGGCCAGCTGCGGATGTGGCGCCTCTTCGGTCGTGAGGTCGTGGAAGCTCACCAGGCGGGGGACATCCAGTACGCGGTCATACATCTGGCGGCGTTCGGCGCGCCACGGGATGGTCTCGAGCAATTCGCCGATCAACTCGTCGGCGTCGGTCAACCATCCCGAGCGGATGTCGATCCAGGCTCCACGGCCCAGTAATCGCCGGTCGTTGCACTCGAACAACGACTCCTGCATCTCGATCGCCACGGCCTCGATTCTATCGCACAGTTGTTCGAATTTACAGGAGTGCGGCCCCGGGCCCTTGTGCGCCAAGCGTGTCGCCGGGATTGAACAGCGCGCAGGCTTTCAGGCTCAGGCAGCCGCAGCCGATGCAGTCGGCGAGGTTATCGCGCAGGCGTTGCAGATGCAGGATTCGATCGTCGAGGTCGGAGCGCCAGCCCGCAGACAGTTTGGCCCAATCACGGCTGGTCGGAACGCGATCGGCGGGCAGGGTGGCCAGCGCATCCCGGACCCGGGCCAGTGGAATGCCGAGCCGCTGCGACATCTTGATGAATGCGACCCGGCGCAGCGTGTCACGGGTGTAGCGGCGTTGATTGCCCGACGTGCGGCTGCTCGAGATCAGCCCTTGCCGCTCGTAGAAGTGCAGGGCCGAGATCGCGACGCCCGCGCGGGCGGCGAGTTCACCGGGCGACAGTACGTGATCGGGCACACCTGAACAATACTTCAGGTCATGTAATGCGTTGCGCGACTGACGAGGTCACCGACACGCCCGGGACAGGACACCAAACGGTCACGATGCGGTCTCCGGCCTGCCGATGTCGCGCGGAACGTGTCACTGTCTGAAGTGTGACTCTTGATGTTGACGACGAGCTGGTGCTGTACACGGATAGCCGGCCCTACCGATGCGCGCGGGGGCACTGGCTGCTGCCTGGACACATGATCGTCGGCAGCCGGTCGTGCTCGTGTGGCCGGGGACGGCACACCACCTGGGAATGCGAGTGCGGCGACGTCACCTATTCGCCGAAGTTACGTGACTCGTGCGAGCTGGGTTCTGATCGTTGACGCGTTGGCGCGAAACAGAAGCTATGGCAGTGATTTACGCGGCGCCGCGACCATGGCTTCTGCTTCGCGGCGAAATTGGGTAACCGCGCCGGGCTAATGCTCGCGTGACTCGCTCAACGATCTCGCGCGGGCGGTCTTCTTTGACCACCCGGACGACGTGCCAGCCAAGGCGCTCCACCGTCTCCGCGCGCCGGATGTCCTTGACGTACTGGGTTCGGTCCAGGCGATGGTGGTTGCCGTCGTATTCGACGGCAACCATCGGCACTTCCCAGCCCATGTCGAGGTAGGCCACGAATTCGCCGTCAGTCACCCGGATCTGGGTGGTGGGCGGCGGGAGTCCAGCGCTGACCAGGACCAGCCGCAACCACGATTCTTTCGGTGACTCCGCGCCGGCGTCCATCATGTCGATCAACCGGCGGGCATGCTTGTTTCCCCGGGCCCTCGGATAGCGCTCGATGAGATTCACCATGTCCTGCCTCGTTATTCGTGTTGCGCGGGCGAGATCGTCGAGGTGTGCGACAGCGGTTGCTCCCACGAGGTGGCGTGCTAGATCGAATCCCGTTCGCGCCGGCGTGGCAACAGAGAGACCGCGAACCGACATGACTTCGTCCGGCGCGAATCGTTCGTCGCGCGCGATGATGCCGGGCGGGCAATGGCTGTTTCGCCAGAGCATTTCGACTGGCGAGGTCTCGCTGACCCATTTCGCGCCGTGTAGCGCTGCGGCCGCTCGTCCGGTAATCGTCGAGCGCTGCCCGGACCACAGCCAAGCACCGACGGTCATGGCCTCCAGCGATCGGTCGGCCGATCTCGGAATGTAGATATCCGGAAATATCGGCCGATAATTCCATCGCAGTTGTCCGCGGCTGAGCGCGCCGCCGGCGACCGCTTCACTGCCGACGATGGGTGGCTCCACGTGCGTGATGATGCCGAGCGGTCGAGCATTACGTCGTCAGACAGAAGCCAGGGCTGTGGATAGTCGAGAATCACGACCATAGCCTCAGTTTCGCGCCGAAAGTCAGCGCCAGCTGGGTAGCCAGATCTCCATGTTCCAGGTGTTCTGCGAAATCGGTTGACCGGTGAGTACCGGGAACAGCCAGGCGAAGTTCGTCAAAACCATTGCCACGTAACAGGACACCACGATGAGCCCGAGGCTGCGACGTTCCGCGCTTTTTCGTCCGGTTTCGGAGTAGAGAATGTCGCCGAGGATCAACGCGATCGCCATCGCCAGAAACGGCGCCATCGTCGCCGCGTAGAAGAAGTACATCTGCCGATCGATATCGGCGAACCACGGTAGCCAGCCCGCGCAGTAGCCGACCAGAACCGCGGCGTAGCGCCAGTCGCGTCGAACCAGCATCCGCCAGCAGGCGTAAAACAGCACCGGCACCGAGATCCACCACATCGCGGGTGTGCCAACCAACATCACCGCCTTGACGCACGATTGCGCGCCGCAGCCCGGGACGTTCTGCTGGTCGATCGCATAGAGCACGGGACGCAGCGACATCGGCCAGGCCCACGGCTTGGACTCCCACGGGTGGTAGTTGCCCGCCGCATTCGTCAGGCCGGCGTGGAAATGGTAGGCGTTGTAGGTGTAGTGCCACAGCGATCGAATCGCGTCGGGCAGAGGGAAATTCGACTTCGTCCCGATGGACTGGCCCACCTCGTGCCGGTCGATCGCCGTCTCGGACGCGAACCATGGCGCATAGCTGGCCAGGTAGACCCCGAACGGAACGACCAACAGCGCGTAGGCCGTTGGGAGCAGGTCGCGGCGCACGGTGCCCAGCCATGGTCGCAGCACCCGGTACTGCCGGCGGGCCGCGAGGTCGAACGCCAACGACATCACGCCGAAGAAGGCCACGAAGTACAGGCCGGACCACTTTGTCCCACAGGCCAATCCAAGTAGTACGCCAGCGCCGAAGCGCCACCACCGCACGCCGAGCCGCGGCCCCCACACCGTGTCGTCGATTCGGCCCTCGAGGTATGCGACGTGCATGCGCTCGCGCACCTGATCGCGGTCGACGATCAGTGCGCCGAAAGCCGCGAGCACCAGGAATGCCAGAAACCCGTCGAGCAGCGCCGTGCGCGCCACCACGAAGCTGACGCCGTCGGCGACGACGAGCAGACCCGCGATCGCGCCGACCAATGTCGAGCGGCTGATCCGCCGCACGATCCGCACCACCAGCGCCACCATGATCGTGCCGAGGATCGCGCCGGTGAATCGCCAGCCCAACCCGTTGTAGCCGAACAGCGCCTCACCGATCGCGATCAGCTGCTTGCCCACCGGCGGGTGCACGACGAGGCCATAGCCGGGGTTGTCCTCCACGCCGTGGTTGTGCAGCAGCTGCCACGCCTGCGGGGCGTAATGCTTCTCGTCGAAGATCGGCGTTCCGGCGTCGGTGGGCGAGCCGAGGTTCACCGTCCTGGTCAGCGCCGCCAGCGCGGTGACGACCCCGGTTACCACCCAGCCCTCGAGCCGGTCGACGGGCCCGAAATCGGGTGCCGGGGCGAGCGGCCCCGGGCTGATCACCGGAACAGCGTCCGCGTCGGCGACGAGTTCGTCGTCATCGGTGATCGTCATCGGGTCGATCGTAGGCTGTGCCCTATGTCCGAGGGTCGACTGCTGCTGGGCGCCACGCCGCTGGGCCAGCCGGCCGACGCCTCACCGCGCCTGATCGCGGCGCTGGCCACCGCCGACATCGTCGCCGCCGAGGACACCCGCCGGTTGCGGACGCTGGCCAAGGCGCTCGATGTGGCGATCGGCGGAACGGTCGTCAGCCTCTTCGATCACAACGAAGCCGCCCGGGTGCCCGCGCTGGTCGAGCAGATCGCCGCCGGCGCCACCACGCTGGTGGTCAGCGACGCGGGCATGCCGTTGATCAGCGACCCCGGTCACCGGTTGGTGGCTGCCTGTGTGGAGGCCGGCCTGCCGGTGCAGTGCCTGCCCGGCCCCTCGGCGGTGACGACCGCGCTGGCGGTGTCCGGGCTGCCGTCGGAGCGGTTCTGCTTCGAGGGGTTCGCCCCGCGCAAACAGGGTGCGCGCCGCGGCTGGCTGGCGTCGCTGGCGGCCGAGCAGCGTACGACCGTGTTCTTCGAGTCGCCGCGGCGCCTGCACGCGTGTCTACTCGACGCGGTGGCCGAACTCGGCGGGGATCGCCGCGCCGCTGTGTGCCGCGAGCTGACCAAGACCCACGAAGAAGTGGTCCGCGGGTCGCTGGACGAGCTGGCCGCGTGGGCGGCAGACGGGGTGCTCGGCGAGATCACCGTCGTGCTGGCCGGCGCGGTGCTGCAGGCCGACCTGCCGACGCTGGTGGCTCAGGTAAGCGCGTTGGTGGACGACGGGATGGGCGTCAAAGACGCGTGCGCGCAAGTGATTTCCGCGACGCTGGGCGCGCCGTCACGGCGTCAGCTCTACGACGCGGTGCTGCGGGCCCGAGGCTGAGCCGATGCCCGCGCCGATGATCGGGGCGGCCTTGTGCAGGCACTCCTCCCACTCGGCGTCGGCGTCGGAGTCGGCGGTGATCCCGCCGCCGGACCCCAGCACGGCATTGCCGACCGCGTCGAATTCGACGGTGCGAATCGCGACGTTCAATTCACAGCCCGCGACCGGCGAAGCCAAACCGACTGTGCCGCAATAGACTCCGCGTCTGAAATGCTCCCACTGCGAAATGAGCTCGCGGGCACGGAGTTTGGGTGTTCCGGTGACTGACGCCGGCGGGAAGGTGGCATCCAGCATCGCTGTGGTCGGCAGCTCGACCGGCACCTGCGCCGACACCGTCGACACCAGATGCCACACGCCCGGCGCCGGGCGCACCACGAGCAGTTCGGGCACCGTGACCGAGCCGGTGACCGCGACCCGGCCCAGGTCGTTGCGCACCAGGTCGACGATCATCACGTTCTCGGCGACGTCCTTGCTCGACGCGCGCAGCGCCGACGGGGGAGCGTACAGCGGAAGCGTGCCCTTGATCGGGCTGGACGTCACCAAATCGCCACGGCGACAGAGGAACAACTCCGGTGACAGCGAGGCGACCGCGCCCCAGTCGCCGGCGACGTAAGCCGCGCGGGCCGGCGCGGTGCGGGCGACGCCGTCAAGGAAGAAGTCCAACGGATCCCCGGCGATCGCGCCGCTGAATTGGGTGCACACGCAGGCCTGGTAGACCTCGCCGGCGCGGATGGCTTCCAGGCAGGCCAGCACGCCGGCGCGATGTGCGGCACGGTCGGCGGCATCCCAGTCGATCCGGTACGCGCGGGCCGGCGCAGGTGACGTCACGGCGTCGGTGAGCCAGCCGGGCATCGGTGCGCCGGACAGGCTCTCGTACCACCACCGCCGGTCGCGGTCGCAGCGCAGCACGCAGTCCGTCCAGCCGCCGGCGGCCTCGGGTACCCGGGCCGTCAGCCCGTCGGTAGCCGGATCCGGGTAGGACAGATAGCCGATCCAGCCCCCGCCGATCGTGGTGCTGTGTGAGCCGGGGCGCACGTCGAAGGCGTCGGTGGCGTCGATTGCGACGATCGGCACGCTCGGAGCGATCACGGCCGTCGCACCGAACCACTGACCGGTCAACGCGGCCGGCGGCGGCAGATCCAGCCGGTTTGTGGCATCGCCGATGGCGCGCAGCACCTCATGGGGGCTGCCCAGGTCGCCGAGTCGGTCGATTCGCACGCCCCTAGCTTGGCAGAAAATTCAGCCGCGGCTGATTTTGCGTGCGGTCGTGACCGCCACCAGCTTGTCGGGGTTGCGCATCGCGTAGAAATTGGTGATCTTGCCGTCGACGATCTCGACGGTGAACACACCCTCCAGCTCGTCGCGCGCGTAGAGCAGCACCGCGGGTGCGGCGTTGCACACCACCATCTCCACCCGGACGTCCGGCATCTGGATGCCGCGGCCGATCAGGCCGACGATCGCCCGGGCGACCTTGTCGGCTCCGACCACCGGACGACGGGCGGCGCTGGCCTTGCCGCCGCTGTCGGCGGTCCACACCACATCCGGCGCCAGCATCGACATCACCGTCGCGACGTCACCGCCGGCCGCGGCCGCCATGAACTCGGCGGCGATGCGGGTGTTCTGCTCGGGGTCGGCCGGGACGAAGCGCTTGCGCCTGGCCTGCACATGCTCGCGGGCCCGGTGCGCGATCTGTCGCACCGCCGGCACCGATTTGCTTACCGCCGAAGCGATTTCGTCGTACTCGAAGCCGAACACTTCCCGCAGCACGAACACCGCGCGCTCGTCGGGACCGAGGGTTTCCAGCAGTACCAGCATCGCCATCGAAACCGATTCCGCCAGAAGGACATCGGCCGAAGGATCCTGCTCGTCGAGCAGCAATGGCTCGGGTAGCCAAGGCCCCACGTAGTCCTCCCGGCGCCGGGCACCCGCCCGCAGCGTGTTGAGCGCCTGACGGGTGACCAGCCGGGCCAGATATGACTTGGTGTCGTGCACGCCGCTGAGATCGACCTCCGCCCAGCGCAGGTAGCTGTCCTGCAGCACATCGTCGGATTCGGTTGTCGAACCGAGGATTTCGTAGGCGATGGTGAACAGCAGCGGCCGCAGCAGCATGAACCGTTCGGCGTGTTCGTCGGAGGCGGTCACGACACTGGGACCGCCTCGGCGGCCAGCCGCTCCGCCCGCTTGCCGCCCTTGAGCCAGCGGTACCAGCCGGGCTTGGCGGCTTCCTTGCGGATGCCCCACACCGTGCCCTTGCAGATCGCCTCTTTGATGGACGCCGCGACCCGGCCGCCGACGAACAGGTTCACCGGGGTGTCGTCGGGTCGGGCCAGCTGGACGGTGGCGTACTTGCGGCCGAGGCTGATGCACTGTCCGGTGAAGGCCTGGTTCACCGCCGCGGCCGGCGTACCGGCGATGCGGCTGAGCACCGTGTTCGCGGCCTGCGCGCCCAACGGGATGGCGGCCTGGCAGCTCATCCGCAACGGCTGGCCGGACGGCGCGGCGGCGTCACCGGCCGCCACGATGCGGGGATCGTCCACGCAGGTCAGTGTCTCATCGGTGAGCAACCGGCCCGCGGCGTCGGTGGGCAGGCCGCTTCGTGCGGCCAGCTCCGGTATCCCGAAGCCCGCGGTCCACACCGTCACCGCACTCGGCAATGCCGAGCCGTCGTCGAGCAGCACGGCGTCAGCACGGACCTCGCTGACCGCGGCGGTCTCCAGCACGGTCACCCCCAGGCGGCGCAGCCATTTGGCCACCGAACGGCGGCCGGCCCGGCTCAGCGACGGGCCCAGCAGGCCGCCGCAGACCAGGTTCACCCGACGGCCCTGATCGGCCAGCTCGGACGCCGTTTCGATGCCGGTCAACCCGGCGCCGACTACGGTGACCGGCGTGTCGGGGTGCAATGCGTCGAGCGCGTCGCGCAGCCGCTCGGCCTGCTCGAATTCGGCTATCGGATAGGCGAATTCGCGTGCACCGGGCACCGCGGCCGGGACCGCGCCGGTGCTGCCGACGGCGTAGATCAAGTAGTCGTACTCGAGCACCGCGCCGGACGTCAGCTCGACGGTTCCGTCATTGATCCGCTCGGCGTTGTCGACCACCAACCGGACGCCCTCGCCGAGCAGCGTCCCGTAGTCGACGGTGGCGCTGCCACTGCCGGCGACCATCTGATGCAGGCGGATTCGCTGGACGAACGTCGGCCGGGGGTTCACGACTGTGATGTCGACGTCGGCGTTGAGCCGCAGGTGGTTGGCGGCCAGCGTGCCGGCGTAGCCACCGCCGATCACGACGACGTGAGTGCGCTTGGCGGTCATTCGTATCTCCTGTCTCGAGGTATGTACTGCCCTCAAGACACCGCCGCGACCGTCGTTGTGACGGCGTGTGATCAGGCTCACGTCCTCCCGCAGATGGCGTCGATGAGTAGATCGATCCGCGCATCGCGATAGTCGGGGCGCAACCGGCCGCCGCGGTCGAGGGTGATCAGCCCGTGCAGCGCGGCCCACACCACTTCGGCCAAGGTGTCGGGGTCGCGTTCGCCGGTGACCAGGTCGACCGCCGCGCGCAGCTCATCGAACGCCTTGTTCAGCTCGACGGGCGTGTCGTCGGCGGCGAACGGCAGGGTGGTCGCCCGGGTGAACATCGCATCGAACAGCGCGGGGTTGTCCCGGGCAAACCCGATGAACGCGTGGGCAACTCGAGTTAAGGCGTCGCGGCCGTCGGTGGCTTCGGAACGGGCCGCGGCCAGTGCGGCGCCGAGTTGGGCGAACCCCTGCACGGCCACCGACGCGACGATGCCCTCCATGCCGGCGAAGTGCTTGTAGAGCACCGGCTGGCTGTACTCGATTTCCGCGGACAACCGACGGGTGGTGACGGCGTCCCAGCCCTCTGCTTCGGCGATCTTGCGGGCGGTCGTGGTGATCAGCTGCCGGCGCGCTACACGCTCGCGCGCCCGGCGGTCCTCGATGGCCATGTGTGAAATGTTAGCGTCGATATCAATGCTAGCGCAGCTATTGACACGCTGAAGGCCAAGGGTTAGCGTCGCTAACACCTGGACGAAGAGGGGTGTGATGGTCGCCAAGTTGTTCGCCGTGATCGCGCTGCTGGGCACCGCGGTGGTCTACGGCACCGACGTGTTCTGCGCGATGGTGCAGCGGCCCGCGCTGGCCCGGGTCGACGACGCGGCCCTACTTGCGGTGATGGGCAATGTCCATCGCTATGGCGACCGGCGGATGCCGCTGCCGGGGGTCGTCGGGTTGGTGGGCGCCGTGATCAGCGCGGGACTCGCCGCGTCATCGGGCCGCTGGGTGCCGGCCGCCGCGGCGGGCATTGCGTTCGCGCTTCTGGTGGTGTGGCTGGTGATCTATCTGCGGGTGAGCGCGCCGATCAACCGTGAACTGACCGCCGCGGCCGATCAGGCCGCGCCTACGGTAGATGCCCGTGCGCTGCAACGAAACTGGGACGCGGTCATCTCAGCCAGGGCGGTTCTGCAGGGTCTGGCGGTCGCATTGTTGTCCGCGGCGCTGGCGATGTGAAAGGTCACGATAAATGGTCAATGTCCCTCGGCTCATCATGCGGGCCGCTCCGCTGTTCAATGCTCCCGTCGCGGCGCTCGCGGCATCTCCTCGCCTGGGGAAGTTGCTGCGCCGCAACGTCACGATGATCACCTATGTCGGACGCCGCTCGGGTCGGACGTTCAACATGCCGGTGGCGTTCCGGCGCGACGGTGACGAAGTCGCGATCGTCGCGAATATGCCTGACGCCAAGACGTGGTGGCGCAACTTCCTCGGCGAGGGTGCGCCAATGTCGTTGACGCTCGACGGAATTGAGCACTCCGGCCACGCCGTCGCTCACCGAGACGAGAACGGCCGGGTGACCGTCCGGGTCGACTTGACCGGCCCCCGGATCTGACGTCCGACTGCTAGTCGACCTGGTAGCGCGGAAAGACGCCGCTGGGTGCCGGCAGCACAGTGCCGGGCTCGAGCCGGTTTCCGATAGCAGCGAAGCCGCGCTGTTCCGGCGACTGGCCGAGCAGGTCCAACAGCTTGCCCGCCGAATCGGGCATCACAGGCTGAGCCAGCAGCGCGGCGATCCTTACCGCCTCGCACGTCGTGTAGAGCACGGTCGCGAAGCGCACCTGGTCGGCCTCGGACTCGCTCTTGCGCAACACCCACGGCTCCTGCGCGGAGAAGTATCGGTTCGCCGCGCCCAGCATCAGCCAGATCGTTTCCAGCGCCAGATGCATTGCCTGGTTGTCGAATTCGGCGCGCACCCGGTCGAGCAGGCCATCGGCGAGCGTCAGCAACTCGGTATCGTCGGCGCTGAATTCACCCGGTGTCGGGACGACGCCGTCGAGATTCTTGGCGATCATCGACAGCGACCGCTGGGCCAGGTTGCCGAGTTCGTTGGCCAGGTCGGAGTTGATCCGCGTGATGATCGCGTCTTCGCTGTAGCTGCCGTCCTGGCCGAACGGGACCTCGCGCAGCAGGAAGTAGCGCACCTGGTCGACGCCGAACGTGTCGATCAGGGTGTTCGGGTCGACGATGTTGCCCACCGACTTGCTCATCTTCTCACCCTTGTTCAGCAGGAAGCCGTGCGCGAAAACCTTTCGCGGCAACTCGATTCCGGCTGACATCAGGAAGGCGGGCCAGTAGACGGTGTGGAAACGGATGATGTCCTTGCCGATCATGTGCAGATCGGCCGGCCAATAGCGTTGGAACAGTTCGGATTCGGTGTCCGGGTAGCCGACACCGGTTAGGTAGTTGGTCAGCGCGTCCACCCAGACGTACATCACATGGTCGGGGTGGTCGGGTACCTTCACCCCCCAGTCGAACGACGTCCGCGAGATGGACAGGTCACGAAGACCGCCGGAGACGAAGCTGACCACCTCGTTGCGCCGCACCTCGGGTGCGATGAAATCCGGGTGAGAGTCGTAGTGCGCCAACAACTTATCGGCGTAGGCCGACAGCCGGAAAAAGTAGGTCTGCTCCTCGGTCCAGGTCACCGGGGTGCCGGTTTCGACCGCGATGCGGGTTCCGTCGACCTCTGCGGTCTCCGACTCGACGAAGAACCGCTCGTCGCGCACCGAATACCAGCCCGAGTAGCTGTCGAGGTAGATGTCACCGGCGTCTTGCATCCGTCGCCAGATGTCCTTGGAAGCCTCGTGATGGTCGGCGTCGGTGGTGCGGATGAACCGGTCGAAGGAGATGTTCAGCCTCTGCTGCAGCCGCTGGAACACATCGGAATTCCGCTTGGCCAGCTCGGCGGTCGGAATGCCTTCCGCGGCGGCGGTCTCGACCATCTTGAGGCCGTGCTCGTCGGTGCCCGTCAGGAAGCGGACGTCATAGCCGTCGAGCCGCTTGAACCGGGCGATCGCGTCGGTGGCGATGTACTCGTAGGCGTGCCCGACGTGCGGGTCGCCATTCGGGTACGTGATCGCGGTGGTGACGTAGTACGGCTTCATCAAGATGCACCCTATGGTGTGCGCGTGAGGTCCAAACGTCCGCCGCCGCCGGCTCCGCCCCGGCTGAGCCCGCTGATCGACGCGCACACCCATCTGGATGCGTGCGGCGCGCGCGACGCCGACGACGTGCACGCCATCGTCGACCGCGCGGACGCCGTCGGTGTGACGGCGGTGATCACGATCGCCGACGATTTGGCGTCGGCACGCTGGGCGACCCAGGCCGCCGACTGGGATTCCCGCGTCTACGCCGCGGTGGCACTGCATCCCACCCGCGCCGACGCGCTGACCGACGACGCGCGTGTCGAGATCGAACGCCTGGCGGCGCACCCGCGGGTGGTGGCTGTCGGCGAGACCGGAATGGACTTGTACTGGCCGGGGAAGCTCGACGGATGTGCTGACCCTGCGGTACAGCGGGAGGCCTTCGCCTGGCACATCGACCTGGCCAAGCGGGTCGGGAAACCGCTGATGATCCACAACCGGGACGCCGACGCCGCGGTGCTCGACGTGCTGCGGGCCGAGGGTGCCCCGCCGACCGTGATCTTCCATTGCTTCTCGTCGGGCCCGGAGTTGGCGCGCGCCTGTGCCGACGCCGGCTGGCTGGTCAGCCTGTCGGGGACGGTGAGTTTCACAAACGCCCGTGAGCTTCGCGACGCCGTCCCGCTGGTCCCCGCGGCGCAACTGCTGGTGGAAACCGACGCGCCGTTTCTGACCCCGCACCCGTACCGCGGCGCACCCAACGAGCCGTACTGCCTGCCCTATACCGTGCGGGCGCTGGCCGAGCTGCTCCAACGGCCCGCGGAAGCTTTGGCCGAGCTGACCACTGGCAACGCGCGACGGGCCTACCGGCTGCCGCAGGAGGGTTAATAGTCGGTTAATGTGGCCGGGGCCGAGTTGCCCCCGCCGGGGCTGTTCGTTACCTTCTTGTTATCGAAGGCGGGGGGCCCTGGTGGCCCCCTTTTGTTTGTGACTCACGTGGTTATTGAGGTCGGGGATACGCGCGCGTTGAATGTTATTACGAAACTCCATCAGGCTCCTTCTCCGGCTCTGCGCTTCCTTGTTGCGGGCCTTTTGCTGGTCCTGGCGTTCGCCGGAGCCGTCGCAGTTGCCGACTACAAGACAGTGACGCTGAGCGTCGATGGCAACGCGATGACCGTGGCGACGATGAAGTCGCGGGTGATCGACATCATCACGGAGAACGGGTTCAAGGTCAGCGATCGCGACGACCTGTACCCGGCCGCTGGTGAGAAAGTTCACAACGCCGCGAACATCGTGCTGCGCCGCAGTCGGCCGCTGCAGATCTCGCTCGACGGCCAGAACACCAAGCAGGTGTGGACGACGGCCTCCACGGTCGACGAGGCACTGGCTCAGCTGGCGATGTCCGACACCGCACCGGCGGCCGCCTCGCGTGGCAGCCGCGTCCCGCTGGCCGGCATGGCCTTGCCGGTCGTCAGCGCCAAGACCGTCGAACTCGACGACGCCGGCCAGGTACGCAACGTCCACTTGGCCGCGGCGCGGGTCGGCGACCTGCTGGCCGGCCTCGGGGTGCCGCTGGAGCAGGCCGACCAGGTCACGCCCGGCGCCGGCGCGCCGGTGATCGACGGCATGCACGTCCAGGTGATCCGCAACCGGATCGAGAAGATCACCGAGCGGGTTCCGCTGGATCCGCCGCGGCGCCGGATCGAAGACCCGCAGCTGAACATGAGCAAAGAGATCGTCGAAGACAAGGGCGTCGCCGGCACCCAGGACATGACCTACGCGGTGTCCAAGGTCAACGGCGTCGAGACCGGCCGTCTGCCGATCGCCAGCCACGTCGTCGCGCCTGCTCGTGAGGCGGTCGTACGGGTCGGTACCAAGCCGGGCACCGAGGTACCCAACGTCGGGAACGGTGAAATCTGGGATGCCATTTCGCGCTGCGAGGCCGGCGGAAACTGGGCGATCAACACCGGCAACGGCTACTACGGCGGTGTGCAGTTCGACCAGAACACCTGGGAACGCAACGGCGGGCTGCGGTTTGCCCCGCGCGCCGATCTGGCCAGCCGCGAAGAGCAGATCGCCGTGGCCGAAGTGACCCGCGCCCGTCAGGGCTGGGGAGCATGGCCGGTCTGCAGCGGACGAGCGGGTGCTCGCTGACCATCCAGTTACTTGGGCGAACCGAAATCCGGCGGTTAGCCAAAGAACTCGATATCCGGCCGCGTAAATCGTTGGGGCAGAACTTCGTTCACGACGCCAACACCGTGCGCCGAATCGTCACCGCCTCGGGCGTCAACCGCGACGACCATGTGCTCGAAGTCGGGCCCGGTCTCGGCTCACTTACCCTCGCGTTGCTCGACCGCGGCTGCACGGTCAGCGCCATCGAAATCGACCCGGTGCTGGCCGAACGGCTGCCCCAGACGGTGGCCGAGCGTTCGCACAGTGAGAGTCAACGGCTGACGGTGATCAACCGCGACGTGCTCTCTATCGGTCCCGACGATCTCGCCTCCCCGCCGACGGCGGTCGTGGCGAATCTGCCGTACAACGTCGCGGTCCCGGCAATTCTGCACCTACTCGCCGAATTCCCAACGCTGCGAACGGTAATGGTGATGGTGCAGGCCGAGGTCGCCGAGCGGCTCGCCGCCGAACCGGGCGGCAAGGAGTACGGCGTGCCCAGCGTCAAGGTCCGTTTCCACGGGCAGGTTCGTCGGCACGGGACGGTGTCGCCGACCGTCTTCTGGCCGATCCCCCGGGTCTACTCCGGACTGGTACGCATCGACCGCTACACCAACCCGTCGTGGCCGATCGATGCGAAATTCCGCCAGAACGTCTTCAGGCTCATCGACACCGCATTCGCGCAGCGGCGCAAGACATCTCGCAACGCCTTCGTCGAATGGGCGGGGTCGGGTAACGAATCGGCAAGCCGCCTGCTGGCCGCGAGTATCGACCCGGCCCGCCGCGGCGAGACACTGACCATCGACGAGTTCGTCCGGCTCTACCAGCGTTCGGGCGACGTTGGCGACGCACCGCCGCGAGGTCAGGCTCACCCACAAGCGTCCGCGAGCTGACCGGCGGGCGATAGTCTCGTCCGGTGCCGATGGACGGGAGCACAGCAGCCGAGTGGGTGCCCACTGGGGCGGTGACGGTTCGGACCCCCGGGAAGATCAACCTGTATCTGGCCGTCGGGGACCTGATGCCGACCGGCTATCACGAGCTGACGACGGTGTTTCACGCCGTTTCGCTGGTAGACGAGGTCACCGTTCGCGGCGCCGACGTGCTCTCGCTGGAGATCACCGGCGAAGGCGCCGGCCAGCTACCCCTCGACGAGCGCAATCTGGCCTGGCAGGCAGCCGAGCTGATGGCCGAGCACGTCGGTCGCGCACCGGACGTGGAGATCGTGATCGACAAGAGCATCCCGGTGGCCGGCGGAATGGGCGGCGGCAGCGCGGATGCGGCCGCGGTGCTCGTCGCGCTCAACTCGTTGTGGGAACTCGGGGTGCCCCGTCGCGATCTGCACACGCTGGCCGCCAAGCTCGGTAGCGACGTGCCGTTCGCCCTGCACGGCGGCACCGCGCTGGGCACCGGTCGCGGCGAGGAGCTGGCGACTGTGTTGGCCCGCAACACTTTCCATTGGGTGTTGGCGTTCGCCAAGGGTGGACTGTCCACTCCGAAGGTTTTTCGCGAGCTGGATCGGTTGCGTGAGGTGGGCGATCCGCCGCGCCTCGACGAGGCCGGTCCGGTGCTGGCTGCCCTGGCGGCCGGTGACCCGGAGCAATTGGCGCCGCTGCTGGGCAACGAGTTGCAAGCGGCCGCGGTGAGCCTGAGCGCGCCCCTGCGCCGGGTGCTGCGGGCCGGTGTGGAGGCCGGCGCGTTGGCTGGCCTCGTGTCGGGGTCGGGGCCCACGTGCGCGTTCCTGTGCCGGTCAGCGTCCTCGGCCGTCGATGTGGGCACCGAGCTGTCCGGCGCCGGCGTCTGTCGGACGGTGCGGGTCGCCAGCGGTCCCGTGCACGGCGCCCGGGTGGTGCCTACGCCGGCCTCCGGGGCCTGACGAAGCGCCGATTTCGTCACACAGTTTGGCAGTTACTTAAGGGGAGTTTAAGATTGTCGGCGGTGCTGATTTCTGGTCGAGCAACGAGCCTGGTTTCTTCGCCCGCCGTTCCCCTCGGCGGGCGTGCCGTCAGCGGCTTCGCGACGTTGCACGCGGTTATCGGTGCGCAAACGAATCGAGATCAAATCGCTGCCCAATTGTGGGCGCGCGGCTATCCCAAAGTGTGCTTGAGCAGGAGCAACATTAAGGGCTGGGCGATGGCGCCGGGACCGAGGAGGCAATCGTGAGCAGGTTTACCGACAACATGTTCCGCAACGCTCATGAGAGCTCGCGGGGCATGGTTACCGGCGAGCCCCACGAGCCGGTCCGGCACACCTGGCTCGAGGTGCACGAGCGCGCGCGGCGCATCGCCGGCGGACTGGCTGCCGCGGGCGTCGGGCACGGTGACGCCGTCGGCGTTCTGGCCGGATTCCCGGTGGAAATCGCGCCCACGGCGCAGGCGCTGTGGATGCGCGGCGCCAGCCTGACGATGCTGCACCAGCCGACGCCGCGCACCGACCTCGCCGTCTGGGCCGAGGACACCATGAACGTGATCGCGATGATCGAGGCCAGTGCGGTCATCGTGTCCGAGCCCTTCCTGGTCGCCATCCCGGTGCTCGAGGAAAAGGGCATCAAGGTGCTCAAGATCGGTGACCTGCTCGACGCCGAGCCGATCGACCCGGTCGAGACCGACGAAGACGACCTGGCGCTGATGCAGCTGACGTCCGGCTCGACCGGCTCGCCCAAGGCCGTCCAGATCACGCACCGCAACATCTACTCGAACGCCGAGGCCATGTTCATCGGCGCGCAGTACGACGTCGATAAGGACGTCATGGTCAGCTGGCTGCCCTGCTTCCACGACATGGGCATGGTCGGCTTCCTGACCATCCCGATGTACTTCGGCGCCGAGCTGGTCAAGGTCACCCCGATGGACTTCCTGCGCGACACGCTGCTGTGGGCCAAGCTCATCGACAAGTACAAGGGCACCATGACCGCGGCGCCCAACTTCGCCTACGCGCTGTTCGCCAAGCGGCTGCGCAAGCAGGCCGAGCCGGGCCAATACGACCTGTCGACGCTGCGGTTCGCGCTGTCGGGCGCCGAGCCCGTCGACCCCGCCGACGTCGAGGACCTGCTGGACGCCGGCAAGGCCTTCGGGCTGAAGCCGTCGGCGATCCTGCCCGCGTACGGCATGGCGGAGACGACGCTGGCGGTGTCGTTCTCGGAGTGCAACGCCGGCCTGGTGGTCGACGAGGTCGACGCCGATCTGCTGGCGGCGCTGCGCCGCGCGGTCCCGGCCACTAAAGGCAACACCCGGCGGCTGGCCTCGCTCGGTCCGCTGCTGAAGGACCTGGAGGCCCGCGTCGTCGACGAGAACGGCAACGTGATGCCCGCTCGCGGCGTCGGCGTCATCGAGTTGCGCGGCGAATGCGTGACACCCGGCTACATCACGATGGGCGGTTTCCTGCCCGCGCAGGATGAAAACGGGTGGTACGACACCGGTGACCTGGGCTACCTGATGGAGAACGGCCACGTCGTGGTCTGCGGCCGCGTCAAGGACGTCATCATCATGGCCGGCCGCAACATCTACCCCACCGACATCGAGCGCGCCGCGGGCCGCGTCGAGGGTGTGCGCGTCGGCTGCGCCGTCGCGGTCCGGCTGGACGCCGGGCACTCACGCGAAACCTTCGCGGTCGCTGTGGAATCCAACTCCTGGCAGGACCCGGTCGAGGTGCGACGCATCGAGCACCAGGTGGCCCACGAGGTCGTGGCCGAGGTCGACGTGCGGCCGCGCAACGTCGTGGTGCTCGGACCCGGCACCATCCCGAAGACGTCGTCGGGCAAGCTGCGCCGGGCGAACTCCGTCACGCTCGTTACCTAAGCCAACGGGGACAGCCCCGAGCGCACGAGTCCCAGCGTCGTGGCGGTGATTTCGCTCAAATCTTCACGGCAGCCGTTGCGGCCCCACCGTTCCACGCCGACAACCATTGCCGCCGCCAGCGAGGCGCCCGCGACGTCGGCGACCAGATCGATGTTCGGCACATCGGGGTAGCGCTGCTTGACGAAGTCGGTGATCACCGCGGCGAACGATGACTGCACCACTCGCAGGTGGCTGGCGACCTGTTCCCCGGTGATCAATTCGGCACGGGCGAGCGCCGCCTGCCGAACCAATTCGAGGTCGTGCGGGAAGTTTTCGATGCTGGCCCGTACGGCATCGAACAGCGACTCAGAGAGTGGACGCTGGGCGAGCGCGTCGGCCAGCCACTCCACCTGCGTGTCGTAATCCTGAAACAGCACCGCTTCCTTGCTGGGGAAGTGCCGAAAGAACGTGCGTTCGGTGACCCCGGCTTCCTGGGCGAGCTGTTCGACGGTGACGTTGCCGAAGCCGTCGCTGGCGAAACGTTTCAAGGCGGCCTGCCGTAGCGCCTCGCGCGTCTTGGTCCGTCGCAACGTGTGCAGGTTCGGCCGCTCACTCATAGCTGGCATCCCACCACACTTCCAATTACGTCAGTACTGACATATATTACCTCGCGGAGGGTCCTGACCTCGCATCTCGGATAAGGAGCATGGTGATGACGGACTATGACGCAATCGTGGTCGGCGCCGGGCACAACGGGTTGACCGCGGCGGCGGTTCTGCAGCGCGCCGGCATGCGGACGCTGTGCCTGGAGGCGAACACATACAGCGGCGGCATGGCGGCCACGGTCGAGTTGATCGACGGATTCCGTTACGAGATAGCCGGTTCCGTGCAGTTTCCGACCGCTCCCCAGATCACCAAAGAACTCGGGCTCGACACGTTGCCCACCGTGGACGCCGAGGTTCAGTCGGTCAATCTCGGCGACAACGGCGAAGAGCCGATGATCTTCTACCGCGACCCGATGCAGCTGATGACCCACCTCGCCGAGAAGCTCGGCGCCGAAGCCGTCACCGGCATGGCCGAGATGATCGGCTGGAGCCAGGGTCCGGCGAAGGCACTCGACCGCTTCGAGGTATGCACGCTGCCCAAGACCTTGGACGAGATGTACGCCTGCGCCGCAAACGAATACGAGCGCAGAGCCATCCACGAGGTCCTGTTCGGAACGGCGATGGACGCCATCGACCGCTTCCTGCCCGACAAGGACAAGCACGGGGTGCTGCGCGGGATGCTTGCCTTCCTCGCGATCAACTCCACCTACCGAGGGCCCTACACCCCGGGAAGCGCAACATGTTTGGCGTTCGCGCTCGCCGTCCCGAACGAGGGAGCGGCAATGATGACAAAGCTCGAAGGGGGAATCGGCGCACTCTGCCAGCACCTGCACGAGCTTTTCGTCTCGCATGGAGGCGAGATCAGATATCGCGCCAAGGTCGAGAAGATCCTCACCGACAACTCCTCTGTGACGGGCGTTCGTCTCAAGGATGGCTCGGAAATCACTGCCCCCGTGGTGATTTCCAACCTATCGCCCGACTTGACCTTGATCGACATGGTCGGGGCCGATCAGCTGCCCGCCGACCTGGTCACCCGGCTCAGCGGACGCGACCATCGGGCTTCGTTCGTGCAGATCCATTTCGCGCTCGACGGGCTGCCGGAGTTCGCGCCGCCCTATGACTTTCTCAACGAGCCCGGCATGCAAGGGTCGATCGGCATCTTCGGCTCACCCGAGGAACAGCAACGCCAATGGGAGGAATGTCGGCGCGGCATCATTCCCGACAACCCGTCGATGGGCATGCAGATCCCGTCGGTCCACGATCCCGCGATGGCGCCGCCGGGGAAGCACGCCGCGAGTGCCTTCGCCTACGCGTTCCCGGTCGAATCCAGCCGCGACCTACACGGTCAGCTCAAAAACGTGATGGCCGAGAAGGTGATCGACAAGATCACCCGTTTTGCTCCCAACTTCCGCGACATCCAGATACGGCACATCACGTTTGCGCCGTACCACATGCAGACGATGTTCGCCGCTCCCTCGGGCGACTTCTGCCATGGCTTGTTGCATCCAGACTTGATGGGGCCCAACCGGCCTGGGCCCAAGGGCTTCATCGACATGCCGATTCCGATCGACGGTCTTTACCTCGGCGGGGCGGGCTGCCATGGCGGACCGGGGATCACTTTTACGCCGGGCTACAACGCCGCGCATCAGGCGCTCGCGGACCTGTCGCGATGACATACGTGAGCGCCGAACCCTGGTATGCGGTTTTGTGTCTGCTCGCGGGCGTCAGGCCTTCGAGAGTTGGTGCGGGCAATAGAATTTCGCGGAGATCATCGCGAAATCGGATGCGTCTTCCATATTGAAGCCCGGGTTACGGGCTTTCACGTCGTGGATCAGTTCCAACGCGGATTCGCCGCTGTTCAAGCATCCGCAGACGGACTTTCCGGCGCCGACCGCTCCGTCCGGGTTGGGAAAGTGAATGCCGACTTGTCGCAGAGCCCCGAGGAAGCCGGCGTCGTCGCCGGCGATGTCGGGTGGATCGCTGTAGGCCGGCGCCGCCAGACCGATCGCGGCGAACACGCCCAGCGCGGCGATTGTCTTTTTCATGAGCAACCTCCTTTATCTAACGGTGTTCGGACGGGCTGACTTTCGCCTTGCCGCCCTTGGATAGATGAACGGCATGGACCCCGGGCACCTTGGCCAGCTGCTCCAGCAGACTGTCCAGCCCCTCTTGATCGACGTGGTGATGCTGCACGCTCTCCGGCTTCTCGGATATCTGTGCGACCATCCGCTTGAGCTGTTCGGGGGAGTGCTTGCCGGTGGAATCCTTCAGTTCTTTCAGCGGAGTGATCCGACCACGAACGCCGTTGGCGGACGCGACGGTTGGGGCCCCGGCGCCTACCGCGCTGCCGAGCATCCCGGCCATGGACATCGAGCTGAACAACCCGACCTCGCCGAGCGCCGCCGCCGGCACCGCCTGCGTCCCGGCGGCCGATAGCGCGGCGGCCGCGGTCCGGATCGCCGGGGTGGCTGCGGCCCAGGCCGGCGGGACGGACAACTTCCCGACCAGCGTGCCGGTGTCTCCCATACTTGCCGACACGGAACTGGTCAGCCATCCTCGGCCATACCACGGGCCGAGAAGCCCGCCGCCCAGGCCCGCTTTCGGTGGCAATCCGAAGCCGGGGGCCGGACTGAACTTGAGGAACTGCGAGACCGGGAAGTTGGTGAGCAGGCCGATGTCGTTGAACTGCGTCGCGAAACTCACTGGAGCTTTCACCGCCGAGAACATCGCCGAGTACGTCGACGCGCCGGCCGGGCCGAACAGGCCGTTCAGTAGGCCATTGAGAGTGCTGGTGTAGTCGGTGCTCAGATTGGCCAGCCATTGCAGCAGTGGTGAGCCGGTGTATGTCGTTGCGGCCGAGACTGTTTGAGCGCTCGATCCAGCCTGGGTGGCAGCGGCTTGGGCCAGCGCCGCCGACTGCGCTTCGGTACCTGCGGTGGTGGTGGTCTGCGGCGGTTCGGTGTACGGCGTCAGTTTGGTGGCGGCGGCCGAGGACGCCGCGTAGGTATCCATCGCGAGAGCGTCCTGCGCCCACATCTCGCCGTATTGGGCCTCGGTGACCGCGATCGCCGCGTTGTTCTGCCCGATGATGTTGGTCGCGGCGAGTTGGGCCAATTGGGCACGGTTGGCGGCGATTTCAGCCGGCGGCACGTGTGACGCGAACGCCGTTTCGTACGCGCTGGCGGCCGCGCTGGCCTGGCTGGCGGTCTCGGCCGCCTGCGTCGCGGTGGACTGCATCCAGGTCAGATACGGGGCGACCGCGGCCGCCATGCTCAGTGACGTCGGCCCCAACCACGGTCCGGCTGTCAGCGATGAGATCACCGACGAGTAGGAGGTCGCCGCCTGCTGCAACTCGTTGGCGAGTTCACCCCACGCGGCCGCGGCCGCCAACAATGGCTCCGATCCCGCGCCGGTGTACATCCGGCCCGAGTTGATTTCCGGTGGAAACGCTGCATAGAACATCTCGAAAACCCCTGCCCTGTCAGTCTTCGAACGCCGGGATCACGAAGATGGTGGCCGCCGCGGGGTCCGCCTCGGCGGTGACCACCCCGCCCAGTGGCGATGCGACCGGGGCGCTGCCGATCGAGCCGGTTGCGCTCGCGGCGACGGCGCGGCCGGCCAGGCTCGACAGCGCCATCTGGCCGAAGGCCTGTTCTTCGCCGCCCGCGAGCGCTGCCTCCGGGGCGCTTGCCAATTCGGTGGACAGCGCCTGTGCGACGTTGCGGATCTCCGGCGCCGCCTGCGTCCACCCCTGCGGTACCGACATGTTTCCGACCAGCATCGCGCGGCCCATCGACCCCGATACCGGCGCGGCCCCGTACCCGGCCGACGTCAGGTGCGGGCCCAGTTCGCTGGCCAGCGGCGCCAGCGCCCCGGTGATCGGTTTCGGGCCGGCCATGAACGCGGCGGCGGCCTGCCCGTTCTGCCCCCACGAGTACGCCTGGCCGAATGACAGGAACGGGCCGCCGGGAATCGACGTCCAGCCCTGCAGCGAATACGGACCGGTGAGCGCGGAGAAGATCGTGTTCCAGTTCGTCAGGTCCGTCTGCAGTCCGGGCGGCAGCGTCAGAGAGGCCAATTGGGGCAAAGAGAGTCCCGACAACAGGTTCGTCGATCCCGTCGTCGGTGATTGCACCAGCCCGTTGGCCAGGTTCTGCAACGCGGTCGGCAATGAGTTGATGAACTGCGTGATCTCCGTGCCGAGGTTCGACGCCCCGGACGTGCCGGCCTGGGCGGCAGCCGCCGACTGCTGCGCGGTGCCGGCCGGGTTGGTGGTCTGCGGTGGCTCGGTGAACGGCGTCAACACCGAGGCGCTCGCCGCGGAGCCGGCGTAACCGTACATCGCGGTCGCGTCCTGGGCCCACATCTCCATGTAGTGGGTCTCGGTGGCCGCGATAGCCGGGGTGTTCTGACCCAGGATGTTGGTGGCGACCAACATCGCCAGCAGCGCGCGATTGGCCTCGATCACCGGTGGGGGAACCGTTGCCGCGAACGCGGCCTCGTACGCCGCGATCGCGGCCTTGGCCTGGGCGGCGGTCTCCTCGGCTTGCGCCGCGGTGGTGTGCATCCAGTCGACGTAAGTGGCGGCGGCCGCCGCCATGGACTCCGACGACGGTCCCCGCCATGCGCCGCCGGTCAATCCCGAAATCTCCGACGTGTACGACGCCGCCGACGAACTCAACTCGGTGGCCAGGTGGTCCCAGGCCGTCGCGGCGGCCAGCATCGGCCCGGCCCCGGGCCCGGTATACATCCGCCCGGAGTTGATCTCGGGTGGCAGAAATGCGAAATCCATGATTGCTCACCTCCGGTGGCACGGCTGATCGCGAATATTCCCGGCAACGTTGCCGCGCATGACTTTTCGAATGTGAGCTCGTCAGTCGTATGTGAGCGATCGTGCTGTCGCCATGTTCGCAAGACGTTCCCCGGGTGTAACGCGCGGGAAAATTGGCATTCACCCCGCGTTGAACTGCGCTGTGAAGGAAACTGTTTGAAACAGCGGAAAATTCGACGTTGCGTCAATGTGTGCGTCGGCGGGGCGCACACGTTTCAGGCCGGATTATCGACCGGGAGAACATATTTCGCTCTCGCGATACAGCGGGGGTCCTGACCGGTGGGAGGAGAATTGAGCCGTCCGCACGGTACGCCGCGACCGCGGGTGAGTTCGGTGTAACCCGGGCTTTACGTCGAAGCGACGATTACCAGGCGTGCACCCGGTTCTGGGCCGGCTCGAGGCCGAGTTCGATCAGCAGCTCGGTGGCGTCGGCGGCCTGCTCGCAGATTGTCGACACCTCGGGGCGTTCGATGGCGTTGAAGTTCTCCAGGACGAAGGCCGCTGGGTCTTTGCGCCCGGGCGGTCGGCCGATTCCAATCCGGACTCGCTGAAAGTCCTTGGTGCCGAGCGCGTTTGCCACCGAGCGCAGACCGTTGTGACCGCCCTCGCCGCCGCCGAGTTTCAGCCGGATCTGACCGAAGTCGATGTCGAGTTCGTCGTGGATGATCACGACGTCAGCGGCCGACACCGAGTAGAACTTCGCGAGCGGGCCTACCTGGCGGCCGGACTCGTTCATGTAGCAGCGCGGCTTGGCCAACACGATCGAATGACCGCCGAGTCTGCCGGTGGCGACCTCCGCGCCGGAACGCTTGTGCACCTTGAAGTTCGAGCCCAGCCGAGCGGCGAGCCGGTCGGCAACCATGAACCCCAGATTGTGCCGCGTCTGGGCATAGTTCGGTCCGGGGTTGCCCAGACCCACCACCAATTGTGGGCCGGCCACAGCTTATTCGGATTCGGACTCGGCTTCGGACGCCTCGCCCTCGCCCGCGCCCTCGGTGGCCTCGGCGGCGGGCTCCTCGCCCTCGGCTGCCTCGCCGGCGCCTTCGCTCTCCAGGTCCGCCTCGGTCGGCGCGACCACCACGTTGACGACCAGGCTCTCCGGGTCGGCGATCAGGTTCACGCCGGCCGGCAGCTCGATCTGACCCGCGGTGAACTGAGTGCCGGGCTCGGCACCCTCCACCGACACGGTCAGCGACTGCGGAATCGACAGCGCGTCGGCCTCGATCAGGATCGTGTTGGTCTCCTGGGTGACCAGCGTGCCGGGGACTGCGTCGCCGACGACCTCGACGTTGACCTCGACGGTCACCTTCTCGCCGCGGCGAACGACCAGTAGGTCCGCGTGCGTGATCGAGCGCCGGATCGGGTGGATGTCGAGCGCCTTGGTCAGTGCCAGCTGCTCCTTGCCCTCGATGTCGAGGGTGAGCACCGCGTTGGTGCCGGAGTGACGCAGCACCGCGGCGAAGTCGTGGCCGGGCAGCGCCAGGTGCTGCGGCTCTGCGCCGTGGCCGTAGAGCACGGCCGGGATCCAGCCGTCGCGGCGCGCCCGGCGGGACGCGCCCTTGCCGGTCTCGGTCCGCACGTGGACGGCAAGTTTGTTGGCAGATCGGGCCATGATGTCGCTCCTGTGTGTGAGATACCGGGGCACGGCCAGGAGTCGCGACTGTGAGTCGGTCCCCGTCGATAACGGCGGCTCTGAAGAGCCACCCTCGCCGTGACGCCTGGTCAGGCTAGCGCATCAGCGGCTCAGAGCGGAAATTTGGTGGCGGTCAGCCGTTCGGACAGCTCCCACAGCGCCGCGGCCGTCGCGTCGCGTTTGGCCAGCGGGCTGCGGCCCACCGGCTTGCTGCGCCCGATCATGCCGAACGCCGGGCCGATGAAGCTGTTACCTGGGACATCTTGGGAAATGGCGTAGAGCGTCTGGCGGGCGCCGAAGTCCGCGTCGCTGGCCAACCGGTTGCCGAAGGCCATCAGCGCGTCGCCGAGCTTGTGGCCGGAATGGCCCTGCAGGTTGGTGCGGGAGTAGCCGGGGTGGGCGGCCACCGCCCGCACCTTCGAGCCCGCGGCCTGCAGCCGGCGTTGCAACTCGCTGGTGAACAGCAGGTTGGCGAGTTTGGACTGCCCGTAGGCCAGCCACGCCGAGTACGGCCGCGACGTCCAGTTCAGATCGCGCAGGCTGATGTAGCCCATGTAATGCATCATCGACGACACGGTGACCACGCGGTCGGTGACCTTGGGCAGCAGCAGGTTGGTCAGCGCGAAGTGGCCCAGGTGGTTGGTGCCGATCTGGCTTTCGAAGCCATCGGCGGTCACGGCGTGCGGCACGGCCATGATGCCGGCGTTGTTGACCAGTACATCGATGTCGCCGTCGACGCCGTCGGCGAATTGCCGCACCGACGCCAGATCCTGCAGGTCGAGCCGGCGCACTTCGACATCCCCGGTCATGTCCCGGGCGGCGGTTTCGCCCTTGCCGGTATTGCGCACGGCCAGGATCACTTGCGCGCCGACCCGGGTCAGCTCGCGGGCCGTCACCTCGCCCAGTCCACTGTTGGCCCCCGTGACGATGACGGTGCGGCCGGCGAACGAGGGCAGGTCTGCGGCGGTCCACGACGTCATGGAAAACACAGTAGTGCGGCAGGAGTTACTTGGCGGTGACGGTGAAGCCGCGGATGATCGTCTCGATGTCGGCCGCGTCTTCGACCGCCTTGTCGGCCAGGCTGGTGACCGCGAGCTGGATCAGGTATTTGTCCGGGTCTTCGCCGCGGCCGTGCGCGATCACGATCCGGTTGATGGTGTGCAGCCGTTGGTCGCCGAGGTTGTAGCTGCCCTCGATCATCGACGACGGGAAGCCGTGGAAGTCGGCGTTGGACGACTCGAGCTGTTTGAAGTTCTGCGCGAGCCGGGCGTCGTCGTTGCCGTGCTTGACCAACTCTTTCGCGTCGAATTCCCCGCCCAGTTTGAAGACGATCAGCATGGCGTTGGGAAAGCTGTCGGCCTTGGCGATCAATTCCGTGGTCTGCGGGATGTTCACCCGGTTGACCTTCTGCCAGCCCGCGGGGATCGGCAGCGAAATCGTCAGCTCGGCCACCTGATCGGGCGCGACCGGCGAACCGGACACCCCGTTGCTTTCCAGGTACTGCGAAAACGGCACCGGCTTCTCGGTGGGCGCGGCGCTGGTGGTCGTCGGCGTGGTCGACCAGATCGACTGGTAGTCAGGGCTTTTCGGCCCGCACCCGACGGCCGACACGGTCAGGGCGGCCAGCGTCGCGGCGACTCGCACCAACGGCCTCACAGGATCTCGCGGACCGCGTCGACCGGACGAGCCAGCCGCGTACCTTTCGGTGTGACGACAAACGGTCGCTCGATCAAGATGGGGTGTTCGGCCATCGCGTCGAGCAGTTGATCGTCGCTCGCATCGGCCAGATCGAGCTCGGCATACAGTGACTCGCGCTTGCGTACCGCGGCCCGCACGTCGATGCCGGCGGCGCGGATCATCTTCACCAGCTCGGTGCGTGACGGCGGGGTCTTCAAGTACTCGACCACGTCGGGCTCGATACCGTTGTCCCGCAACAACTCCAGGGTCTTGCGTGACGTGCTGCACCGGGGGTTGTGGTAGATGACGGCGCCAGCCATCTAGGCGTCTCCGTCGAAAAGCCCTGTGACCGAACCGTTTTCGAATACCGCACGAATCGTGCTGGCCAGCAGCGGGGCGATGGACAATACGGTCAGTTGCGGGAACCGCTTCTCCTCGCCGATCGGCAGCGTGTTGGTCACGATGATTTCGCGGGCGCCGCACGCCGCCAACCGCTCGGCGGCAGGGTCGGACAGCACGCCGTGCGTGGCCGCGATGATCACGTCCTTGGCGCCGTCGTCGTGCAGCAGCTTCACCGCACCCGCGATGGTGCCACCGGTGTCGATCATGTCGTCGATCAGCACGCAGGTCTTGCCCTGCACCTCGCCGACCACGCGGTTGGAGACCACCTGGTTGGGCACCCGCGGGTCGCGGGTCTTGTGGATGAACGCCAGCGGCACGCCACCCAGTGCGTCCGCCCATTTCTCGGCGATGCGCACCCGGCCCGAGTCGGGGGAGACCACGACCATGTTGCCGTCCGGGTAGTTGTCTCCGATGTAGCCGGTGAGCAGGTTCTGTCCGCGCATGTGGTCGACGGGACCGTCGAAGAAGCCCTGGATTTGATCGGTGTGCAGGTCCACGGTCACAATCCGGTCGGCGCCGGCGGTCTTGAGCAGATCGGCCACCAGCCGGGCCGAAATCGGTTCGCGCCCACGGTGTTTCTTGTCCTGACGGGCATACGGATAGAACGGCAGGACCGCGGTGATCCGCTTGGCGCTGCCTCGCTTGAGGGCATCGATCATGATCAGCGATTCCATCAGCCAGTCGTTCACCGGCGCCGGTGCCGACTGCAGGACGAACGCGTCGCAGCCGCGTACCGACTCGTTGAAGCGGACGAAGATCTCGCCGTTGGCGAACTCGCGGGCCGTCTGCGCGGTGACGTGGGTGTCCAGCTCCTTGGCCACCTGTTCGGCCAGCTCAGGATGCGCGCGGCCGGAGAACAGCATCAGGTTCTTGCGGTTGTCGGTCCAGTCGTAGCTCACGTGCCGCCCTTACTGCGTCAGGATTACTGCCATACGAATACTAGGTGGTCTCTGTCGGCGTCGACGTTGACTTGTCGTCGCCGCGGCCTGCCCGCCTGGCGGCCTGCGCGGCGGCGCTGCCCGGCCGCTTGCGCTCGACCCAGCCTTCGATGTTGCGTTGCTGACCGCCCGAGACTGCCAGTGCGCCGGGTGGCACATCCTCGCGCACCACCGTGCCGGCTCCGGTGTAGGCGCCGTCGCCGACGGTGACCGGTGCCACGAACATGGTGTCGGAGCCGGTGCGGACGTGCGAGCCGACCGTCGTGCGCTGCTTGGATGTGCCGTCGTAGTTGACGAAGACACTGGAAGCGCCGATGTTGCTGTGCTCGCCGATGTCGGCGTCCCCGACGTAGGTCAGGTGCGGCACCTTGGTTCCGGTGCCGATCGTGGAGTTCTTGGTCTCGACGAAGGCGCCCAACTTGCCGTCGGCGCCCAGCGCCGTGCCAGGCCTCAGGTAGGTGAACGGGCCGACGACGGCGCCGTCACCGATCGTGGCCTCGGTTCCGTGGGTGCGTACCACCGATGCGCCGTCGCCGACGGTGACGTCTGTCAGCGTGGTGTCCGGCCCGATGGTGCAGCGTCCGCCCACGCGGGTGCCGCCCAGCAGCTGGGTGCCGGGCTGGATGACGGTGTCGCGGCCGATGCTCACGTCGACGTCGATCCAGGTCGTCGCCGGGTCGATGACGGTCACGCCGGCCAGTTGATGGGCCGACACGATGCGACGGTTGAGTTCGCCGGCCAGATCGGCCAGCTGCACCCGGTTGTTGACGCCGGCAACCAGCGAGCTGTCGTCGACGTGGCGGGCCTGCACCACCTGGCCGTCCTGACGGACGATCGCAATGACGTCGGTCAGGTACAGCTCGTGTTGCGCGTTGTCGGCCGACAGCCGGCTCAGCGCCGAGCGCAGCGCGTCGATGTCGAAGGCGTACACGCCGGCGTTGACCTCGCGAATCTCGAGTTGGGAAGCCGTGGCGTCGGCCTGCTCGACGATCGCGATCACCTCGTTGTCCTGCGTTCGCAGGGTGCGGCCGTAACCGGTCGGGTCCTCCAGCGTGGTGGTCAGCACGGTGGCGGCCGCGCCCCGGGCATTGTGCGCGGCGACCAGGTCGGCCAGGGTGTCGGCGTCGAGGAGCGGGACGTCGCCAGAGGTGACGACGACCACGCCGTGGAAGTCCTCGGGCAGCGCGGTCAGGCCGCACAGCACCGCGTGTCCCGTGCCGAGCTGCTGGTCCTGCGTCGCGGTGTCGATCGGTCGGCCCAGGGTATGGGCCAGTTCGCCGACGGATTGCTCGATGCGCTGGTGATCGCGGCCCAGCACCACCACCAGGTGCTGTGGCGCCATCTTGGCGATCGCATGCAGCACATGCGCCAGCATGCTGCGGCCGGCCAGCGTGTGCAGCACCTTCGGGATGTCTGATCGCATCCGGGTGCCGGCCCCCGCTGCGAGGACGATGACCGCTGACTCGCCGTGCGTGGTGGTCCCGGCCATCCAACCCTCCCTCGCGGTGTGCCGCTGTCCGTTCAGCGTGTCATTATCCGCACGCCTTCGGCAAAACAGACCATCAACGCTGGAAACTAATCGTGCCGGACGTGACGCAGCGCCTCGCGGGCAAGAAACTCCGAGTAGTACCCGATCGACGTCTCGGTGACGACGGCGGGGAACAACAGCTCCCACATCTGCGTCAGGCGCCGGATCAGATCGTTGGTGTGGGTCGCCTGATCCAGCATCCGGGCGCCCATCGTGGCGCCGATAATCGACTCACTGACTATCCGAGGGTCGAGTTCTGGGCGGATGTCGCCTTCGGCGATCGCACGCTTCGCGTCGGCCGCCATTGCGTCGATCCAGGCGATGTAGGGCGCGCTGGGGCTGGTGTCGAACTTGCCAAACGCAACCGTCAACCGCTCGGCGGTGCGCACAACCTTGTCAGACGCGAACACCCTAGCGATGACGAACGTGCCGTGCACGATGTTCTCCATGGCCGGAGCGAAGGAGGCCGACATCGCGCTCAATTCGGCGAACACCAAGTTCGCGCCCTCGTCGATGATGGCCGCGGCGAGTGATTCCATCGAGTCGAAGTGATGGTAGAAGGCGCCCTTGGTCATCCCGGTCCGCTCGATGATCGTGCTCCGATCGGCAGCGCCGAAGCCAACCTCGGTGAACACTTCGACGGCGGCGTCGAGGATCTTTCGCCGTGTCGCTTCTGATCGAACTTGGCGGGCCATCGGCCGGTTACCTCCAGAGTCTTAAGTTTGCGCGCGCGATTGCAAATCATCTACGCCACAGCACTTTTCGAATGCCGACCGCAATCCTGCGGTCAAGTGGAACCCGCGATCGCCGATACCGAGCTGAGCACGATACCGGTGCGTCGCTTGGCGAATTGCCGGAAGTATTCGATTCGCTCGGGCCGCACGAAGCCGGGCAGCACGAGCACCCACGTCTTCTCGATGTCGCCGAGGAATTGCTGAGGATGGTCGAGCTCGCTGGTCTGGCGCAGCCCCATATAGAGGGATACCAGCAGGAGCGCCACGTGGTGCGGATCGCAGTCTTCGAAGACGTCTCCCTCTGCGACAGCCTGTCGGACAGCGAGTGCGAGGTTGTCGGCCCAGGACTCCAGCAAGTCCGTCCCCAGGTCGCCCGTCCGGCCCATCGACTCAACCAGATGCAAAGCTGCACGGCATCTTTCATCGCTGAGGTCGTGGACCGCCAGTTGGTAGGAGAATTCGATCAGCGTCTCGAGGCCGGACAACTTTCGCGCCAGCAGCTCGGCGGCCACTTCGGCTGCCAGTGCGTTCTGTTCTTCGATAACCGCGAGCGCCAAGTCCAGCTTGGCGCGGAAGTGGAAATACATTGCGCCCTTGGTCAATTCGGCATCGGCAAGCAGACGGTCGATGCCGACCTGATGGAAGGGCAACCGGGCAAAGCTGTGGGCGGCCGCGCGCAGAATCTGCTGGCGCGTGGATATCGCCCGTCGATCAGTCGTCTCGGTCATGGGAGCCACCTAGTCGCGCCTCTCCGTTGGGGACACGCGACCGGCCCCACGGTCTCAAAGGCGTTGTCGGACGGTTTTGTCATGGCCCCATTTATCGAGGCGATGAGGAGAGCTTAGTTGAACTATGTCTAACACCGACGATCGACGCGAGGTGAGCGCCTCGCGCCGTACTTATGTCAACCGGTATGAACTGCGGATAATCTAACAGCCGAAGGCTAATTAAGCGGTTAAATGCAACCTACTGGTCTCTAGAGGCTTCGATAACATCCCGGAGGCACGTTTCTTTGCGGCGTCCCTGCCAGGCGCGCGAAGCTCCGTCGCCAGGACTCGAACCTGAACTGTCTGAACCAAAATCAGAAGTGCTGCCGATTACACCACGACGGATCACTGCGACCAGCGGTCAAAACCGCGTCCACTCTAGACGACGGCGCGCTCCGGACGCGGAGCGCAACCGGGAGATAACCTGTTAGACGTGGCCGCGCCGGACAAGGAAACCAAGCCGCCCCGAACCCGGATGACCGGTAGCGAGCGTCGCCACCAACTGATCGACATCGCGCGGTCGCTGTTCGCCGAGCGAGGCTACGAGGGAACGTCGATCGAGGAGATCGCGCTTCGGGCCAACGTCTCCAAGCCGGTCGTCTACGAGCACTTCGGCGGCAAGGAAGGCCTCTACGCGGTGGTCGTCGACCGGGAGATGTCGGCCTTGCTGGACCGCATCACGTCATCGCTGACCAACAACCGCTCCCGGGTGCGGGTCGAGACGGTCGCCCTGGCGCTGCTGACCTATGTCGAGGAACACACCGACGGGTTCCGCATCATGATCCGCGACTCGCCCGCCTCGATCAGTTCGGGCACCTATTCCAGCCTGCTCAACGACGCCGTCAACCAGGTCAGCTCGATCCTGGCCGGTGATTTCGCTCGTCGCGGCCTGGACTCCGACCTCGCTCCGCTCTACGCGCAGGCGCTGGTCGGATCGGTGTCGATGACCGCGCAGTGGTGGCTCGACACCCGAGAGCCCAAGAAGGAAGTGGTCGCCGCCCACCTGGTCAACCTGGTGTGGAACGGCCTGACCCATCTCGAGGCCGACCCGCACCTGGCCGACGAGTAGTGCCGATTCACCAGCGCGACAGTCTATTTCGCCCCGTAGAGCGACACCCGAGCGCCGTGGAGTCCTCGAGGCGGTCGGCCGAAAATTGACGGTGCTGGGCCCCATACAATGGGGAGATCATGACCGCAGGGGGGCCAGAAATCAGAGAGACCCCGATTGCGGGGCTGGTGGACGTGGCGCTGCGCGCGCCGACGCTGCAGCGACTCATCGATCTGGCGGCTGACCGGCCCGAGGAATTGGCGTTGGTCGGTCCGGCCAGCGCTCGACTGTTCGTCGGCTGTGCCCTGGCCCGGCAGGGGCCGCTGCTCATCGTCACCGCGACGGGCCGGGAGGCCGACGACCTCACCGCCGAATTGCGCGGCGTCGTCGGCGACGCGGTGGCGATGTTCCCGTCGTGGGAGACGTTGCCGCACGAGCGGCTCTCGCCCGGTGTCGACACCATGGGCGCCCGGATGATGCTGCTGCGCCGGCTGGCCCACCCGCAGGACGCCCGGCTCGGGCCGCCGCTGCAGGTGGTGGTCACCGCGGTGCGCTCGCTGCTGCAGCCGATGGCCTCCCGACTCGGCCTGACCGAGCCGCTGACGCTTGCCCCCGGCGATGAGCTGGCATTCGAAGACGTCATCACGCGGCTGGTCGAGCTGGCGTACACCCGAGTGGACATGGTCGGCAAGCGAGGTGAATTCGCGGTTCGCGGCGGCATTCTCGACGTCTTCGCCCCGACCGCCGAGCACCCGGTGCGGGTGGAGTTCTGGGGCGACGAGGTCAGCGAGATGCGGATGTTCTCGGTGGCCGATCAGCGGTCTATCCCCGAGATCAGCGTCGACAACCTGGTCGCGGTGGCCTGCCGCGAGCTGTTGCTGACCGACGACGTGCGGGCCCGGGCGGCCGAGTTGGCCGGACGCCAGCCGCCGGCCGAGCACGGCGTCACCGGCGGCGTCGGCGACATGCTGGCCAAGCTCGCCGAGGGCATCCCGGTCGACGGCATGGAGGCGTTGCTTCCGGTGCTGCGGCCTGACGACGTGACGTTGCTCACCGACCAGCTGGCCGATGGCACGCCGGTGTTGGTCTGCGACCCGGAGAAGGTCCGCACCCGGGCCGCGGATCTGATCAAGACCGGGCGCGAATTCCTCGACGCGTCATGGTCGGTGGCGGCGGTGGGTGGTGATTCGCCGATCGACGTCGAGCAGCTCGGCGGATCGGGGTTCCGCGAGCTCGACGAGGTGCGCGAGGCGGCGCGTCAATCCGGGCACCCGTGGTGGACGCTGTCGCAGCTGTCCGACGAGTCGGCGATCGAACTGGACATCCGCGCCGCGCCCTCGGCGCGGGGTCATCAGCGCGATATCGACGAGATCTTCGCGATGCTGCGCGCCCACGTCGCGACTGGCGGAGTGGCCGCCGTCGTCGCGCCCGGCGCCGGAACCGCGCACCGCGTCGTCGAGCAGCTGGCTGAATCCGATACGCCCGCAACGATGTTGGAGTCCGGTGCCGAACCCAAACCCGGCGTAGTCGGCGTGCTCAAAGGCCCATTGCACGACGGGCTCGTCCTGCCGGGTGCGGGCCTGGTGATCATCACCGAAACCGACCTGACCGGCAACCGGGTCACCGCGACCGACGGCAAACGCCTTGCCGCCAAACGTCGTAACACCGTCGATCCGCTGGCCCTGACCGCGGGCGACCTGGTGGTGCACGATCAGCACGGCATCGGCCGGTTCGTCGAGATGACCGAACGTACCGTCGGCGGCGCGCGTCGGGAATACCTGGTGCTGGAGTACGCCTCGAGCAAGCGAGGCCAGAACGTCTCCGACAAGCTCTACGTCCCGATGGATTCGCTGGACCAGCTGTCGAGGTACGTCGGTGGGCAGGCGCCCTCGCTGAGCCGGCTGGGTGGCAGCGACTGGTCGAACACCAAAACCAAAGCGCGCAAGGCGGTTCGGGAGATTGCGGGCGAGCTGGTGGCACTCTACGCCAAACGCCAGGCCACCGCGGGGCACGCGTTCGGCCCGGACACCCCCTGGCAGGCCGAGATGGAAGACGCGTTCGGCTTCACCGAAACCGTGGATCAGCTCACCGCGATCACCGAGGTCAAGGCTGACATGGAAAAGCCGGTGCCGATGGACCGGGTGATCTGTGGCGACGTCGGCTACGGCAAGACCGAGATCGCGGTCCGGGCGGCGTTCAAAGCGGTGCAGGACGGCAAGCAGGTCGCGGTGCTGGTGCCCACGACGCTGTTGGCCGACCAGCATCTGCAGACCTTCTCCGCGCGGATGGCCGGCTTCCCGGTCCGGATCAAAGGCCTGTCCCGATTCACCGAACCGGCCGAATCCCGTTCTGTCCTCGACGGTTTGGCCGACGGCACGGTCGACATCGTGATCGGCACCCACCGGTTGCTGCAGACCGGGGTGCGGTGGAAAGACCTCGGACTGGTGGTCGTCGACGAGGAGCAGCGCTTCGGTGTCGAGCACAAGGAGCACATCAAGTCGTTGCGCACCCACGTCGACGTCCTGACGATGAGCGCCACCCCGATCCCGCGCACGCTGGAGATGAGTCTGGCCGGCATCCGCGAGATGTCGACGATCCTGACTCCGCCGGAGGAGCGCTACCCGGTGCTGACCTACGTCGGCGCGCACGACGACAAGCAGGTCGCCGCCGCGCTGCGCCGTGAGTTGTTGCGCGACGGCCAGGCGTTCTACGTGCACAACCGGGTCAGCTCGATCGACGCGGCCGCGGCACGGGTGCGCGAACTCGTACCCGAAGCCAAAGTCGCTGTGGCACACGGCCAGATGAACGAGGACCTGCTGGAGACCACCGTCGAGGGGTTCTGGAACCGAGAGTTCGACATCCTGGTCTGCACCACGATCGTCGAGACCGGCCTGGACATCTCCAACGCCAACACGCTGATCGTGGAGCGAGCCGACACCTTCGGTCTGTCCCAGCTGCACCAGCTGCGGGGCCGGGTCGGTCGTAGCCGCGAACGCGGCTATGCCTACTTCCTGTATCCGCCGAACAACCCGCTCACCGAAACCGCCTACGACCGGCTGGCGACGATCGCCCAGAACAACGACCTGGGCGCCGGCATGGCGGTGGCGATGAAGGACCTGGAGATCCGCGGCGCCGGCAACGTGCTTGGCGCCGAGCAATCAGGGCACGTCGCCGGGGTGGGCTTCGACCTCTACGTCCGCCTGGTCGGCGAGGCGGTCGAGGCCTACCGGGCCGCGGCCGACGGGCAGACCGTCGTCAGCACCGAGGAACCCAAGGATGTCCGGATCGACCTCCCGGTCGATGCCCATCTGCCGCCGGACTACATCCCCAGCGACCGGTTGCGGCTGGAGGGCTATCGGCGACTGGCCGCCGCATCGGACGACACGCAGATCGACGCTGTCATTGAGGAATTGATCGACCGCTACGGAGCGCTGCCCGAAACCGCGGAGCTACTGGTGGCCGTCGCGCGACTGCGGCTGATCTGTCGCGCCGCGGGCATCACCGAGGTGTCGACGGCATCGGCGGCCACGCTGAGGTTGTCGCCGCTGACCCTGCCGGACTCCGCACAGGTGCGGCTGGCCCGCCGGTATCCGGGCGCGCGCTACCGCGCCACCACGTCGACGGTGCAGGTGCCGATCCCGCGGGCCGGCGGCGTGGGTGCACCGCGGATCCGCGACCTCGAATTGGTTCAGTTCGTCGGCCAATTGGTGGCGGCGCTGGTCGGCAAACCAGGAGAATCGACGCCGATAGACACGCCGGGGCAGGAGAGGCAGGCGCGATGACACGCGCCAACGACGATGACGCCGGGGTTGAGGAGTGGCGCCCATGACTGTCGTCCTCGTGGACCCGCGGCGGCCGTCGCTGGTGCCAGTGGAGGCCATCGAGCTGCTCTCCGGTGAGGTTCAGTACACCGAAGAGATGCCGGTCGCGGTGCCCTGGTCACTGCCCGCGGCGCGCCCGGCGCACACCGGGGAGGACGCGCCGGTGCTGCTGTCTTCGGATCCCGAGCACCCAGCGGTGACCGCTCGGTTGGCCGCCGGAGAGCGGCTGATCTCCGCGCCCGGCCCGCAGCCCGGGGAGCGGCTGGTGGACGCCGTCGCGATGATGGACAAACTGCGGACCGCCGGGCCCTGGGAGAGCACGCAGACCCACGACTCGCTGCGTCGCTTCCTCTTGGAGGAAACCTACGAACTGTTCGACGCGGTGCGCAGCGGCGACGCCGATTCGCTGCGCGACGAACTCGGAGACGTGTTGCTGCAAGTGCTGTTTCATGCGCGCATCGCCGAGGATGCACCGGCGCATGCCTTCGCCATCGACGACGTCGCCGACGCACTGCTCCGCAAACTCGGCAACCGTGCTCCGGGAGTGCTTGCCGGAGAATCGATTTCGCTCGACGAACAGATGGCTCAATGGGAGGAGCGCAAGGCTCAGGAGAAGCCGCGCAACTCGCTGATGGATAACGTCCCCACCGGGCAACCGGCTCTAGCGTTGGCGCGCAAGGTGATTCAGCGGGTCGTTAAGGCCGGCTTCCCGGCGGACCTGATTCCGGCGAACGTTACGTCGATTACGGTGACCGCCGACGTCGACGCCGAAGACTCCTTGCGTTCCGCGGTACTGGCGTTCATGGACACCGTTCGCGGCGTCGAAAAGGCGGTCGCCATGGAGCGTCGCTCGGGCGACGTTCCCGTCGAGCTGGACGTCGCCCCGGTCGGCTCCATCACTGAAGACGAATGGCGTGCCTGTTGGCCGGTGGCCGGCGCCGAACCTGACTCCGATGCCGAGGCCCCGCCGGAGACATCGGAGCCCGACGGGGCGTGACGTTCGACACGCCCGGGCATGGGATCGTCCGTGGGCTAAACGCAGCGCGGATGCGATCATCGGGGCTGGCCAGGCGCGGTTGGTCGGTTTCCCGACGGCCGCGACGGCCCGACGCACTGGAAGTGCGTGCGACGATGGTCGGGAAGTCGTGTTTTTAGGGGTGTTGTGTGTCGCCGGTCCGTTGGCTGCGCGCGTTGGCCGTGGTAGGCGCAACCGCGCTGCTGTTGGCATCCAGCTGCTCGTGGCAGCTGGGCCCCATCATTCTCAAAGGTGTCCCGCCACCACGGGGTGCTCTTGTGCCGCCGGTCGACACCTACGCCAACGGTCGGCCCGCTGACCAATTGCACGGCTGGGCCGCCGAGCTTGCCCCGGCGCTACACATCCCGGTGACCGCGTTGGAGGCGTACGGCTACGCCGCCCGGGTGGCGGAGGTGGAGAACCCGAACTGCCATATCGCCTGGACGACGCTGGCCGGCATCGGGCAGGTGGAAAGCCATCACGGCACCTACCATCACGCCACACTGTTCCCCAACGGCAACGTGCGTCCGCCGATCCGGGGCGTGGTGCTCGACGGGACCAACGGCACGATGCGCATCATCGACAGCGAGACAGGGATCGGCGCCGAGCCCGGCGGGATGGCCGGCCAGCCCGACACCGTGCGGGCGATGGGCCCGATGCAATTCATCCCGGAGACATGGCGGGAGTACGGCGTCGACGCCAACAACGACGGCAAGGTCGACGTCGACAACATCGACGACGCCGCGCTGTCCGCCGCCGGCTACTTGTGCTGGCGCGGGAAGGATCTCGCCACGCCGCGAGGGTGGATCACCGCGCTGTGGGCCTACAACGATTCCGATGTCTATGCCCGCGCCGTGCGAGACTGGGCTACCGCCTATGCCGCGGGGCATTCCCTCTGAGCAGGCTTTAGGCTCTCTAGGGTTACCAGAGACGCTGTAGCCCTCACGACGCAAGGAGAACCAGTGCCGATTATCGAGCAGGTCGGTGCCCGCGAAATCCTCGATTCCCGCGGCAACCCGACGGTCGAGGTCGAGGTGGCCCTGATCGACGGGACGTTCGCGCGGGCCGCGGTGCCCTCCGGCGCGTCGACCGGCGAGCACGAGGCCGTCGAGCTGCGCGATGGTGGCGACCGGTATGGCGGCAAGGGCGTCAAGAAGGCAGTCCAAGCCGTGCTCGACGAAATCGCACCGGCCGTGATTGGCCTCAACGCCGACGACCAGCGTCTGGTCGACCAGGCGCTGCTGGATTTGGACGGCACCCCGGACAAGTCCAGGCTGGGCGCCAACGCCATCCTCGGTGTGTCCCTGGCGGTGGCCAAGTCGGCCGCCGACTCTTCTGAGTTGCCGCTGTTCCGCTACCTGGGCGGGCCCAACGCGCACATCCTTCCGGTGCCGATGATGAACATCCTCAACGGTGGCGCGCACGCCGACACCGCGGTTGACATCCAGGAGTTCATGGTGGCTCCGATCGGAGCGGCGAGTTTTCACGAGGCGCTGCGCTGGGGCGCCGAGGTCTACCACGCGTTGAAGTCGGCGCTCAAGAAGCAGGGGCTGTCCACCGGCCTGGGTGACGAGGGCGGGTTCGCACCCGATGTGCCGGGAACCAAAGCCGCGCTGGACATCATCAGCCAGGCCATCGAGTCCACGGGCTTCAAGCTGGGTGCCGATGTGGCATTGGCACTCGACGCCGCGGCGACCGAGTTCTACACCGACGGCACCGGGTACCAGTTCGAGAAGAAGACCCGGACCGCCGAAGAGATGTCGCAGTTCTACGCCGAGCTGCTCGACTCCTACCCGCTGGTGTCGATCGAAGACCCACTGTCGGAGGACGATTGGGACGGCTGGGTGGCGCTGACGACGTCGATCGGTGACCGAGTGCAGATCGTCGGCGACGACCTGTTCGTCACCAATCCCGAACGGCTGGAAGAAGGCATCGACAAGGGCGCGGCAAATGCCTTGCTGGTCAAGGTCAATCAGATCGGCACTCTTACCGAGACACTCGACGCGGTCGCGCTCGCCCACCACAGCGGCTACCGGACGATGATGAGCCACCGCAGCGGCGAGACCGAGGACACCACGATCGCCGACTTGGCGGTCGCAGTCGGCAGCGGGCAGATCAAGACCGGCGCTCCGGCCCGCAGCGAGCGGGTGGCGAAATACAACCAGCTGCTGCGCATCGAAGAGGCTCTCGGCGACGCCGCCCGCTACGCCGGTGATCTGGCGTTCCCCAGGTACGCGCCCTAGGCCCGACAGCCACTACCTGCCATGCCCGAATCCAAACGGCCAGAACCGAAGCGGCGCTCACCGGCGTCGCGTCCGGGTAAGGCCGGCGATTCGGTGTCCGGTCGACCGCGTAAGTCCCCGGCGGCCAAGCGTGGCCCGACGGCGTCGACGCGGGCGATGCCCGAGGTTGTCGAACCGATTAAGCAGGCGATCGCCGAATCGGCCGAGCAGCGCTCGGATCAGCGACTCGGTCTGACCGCGCGCCGGGCGGCGATTTTGGCGACGGTGATCTGTGTGCTGACGCTGACCATCGCGGGCCCCGTTCGCACCTATTTTGCGCAGCGCACCGAGATGAAGCAGCTGGCTGCTTCCGAAGCCGCACTGCGCCACCAGATCTCCGATCTCGAACAGCAGAAGGGCAAGCTCGGCGACCCCGTGTACATCGCGGCGCAGGCCCGCGAGCGTCTGGGCTTCGTCATGCCGGGCGAAATCCCCTATCAGGTGCAGTTGCCGCCGGGAGCGGCGTTGCCCGCCGACCCCGGGTCGCAGCCGAAGACTGCGGTCAGCAACGACCCCTGGTACACGTCGTTGTGGCACACCATCGCCGACGGCCCGCATGGCCCGCCGGCGCCGGTACCTCCACCCCCGGCGCCCAATCCACAGCAACCGGGCCCACAGCAACCCGGCCCGCAGCCGCCCAGCCCTGCGCCGCCCGGTGGTTGATCCCGCAGACCTCGAGGCGGTCGCCCGTCAGCTCGGCCGCGAGCCGCGCGGAGTGATCGGCATCGCCTACCGGTGTCCGAACGGCGAGCCGGCAGTGGTCAAGACATCCCCGAAACTCCCTGACGGAACCCCGTTTCCGACGTTGTACTACCTGACGCATCCGGTGCTGACCGCCGCCGCGAGCCGGCTCGAGACCACCGGAATGATGCGGGAGATGACCGAGCGCCTGCACTCCGATACCGAGTTGGCCGCCGCCTACCGCCGGGCCCACGAGTCGTATCTGGCTGAACGTGACGCCATCGAGCCGTTGGGCACGACGTTCTCCGGCGGCGGCATGCCTCACCGGGTCAAATGCCTGCATGTGGTGATCGCGCATTCACTCGCCAAGGGCCGGGGAGTCAACCCGTTCGGCGACGAGGCGCTGGCGGTGTTGGCCGTCGAGCCGTCGATGGTCGGAATTCTGATACCGGGGGAGTGGTTGTGATACTGGCCGCAATTGACTGCGGTACCAACTCGATTCGGTTGCTGATCGCCGATGCATCCGACGGGCAGCTCACCGACCTGCATCGCGAGATGCGGATCGTACGGCTCGGCCAGGGCGTCGACGCCACCGGCCAATTCGCGCCGGAGGCGTTGCAGCGCACGCGCGCTGCGCTGGTCGACTATGCGGAACTCTGTACGGCCCATGGGGTCGAGCGGTTAAGGATGGTCGCCACGTCGGCCACCCGCGACGCCGGTAACCGTGACGTGTTCTTCGCGATGACGGCCGAGGTGCTCGGCGCCGTGGTCGACGGAGCGGTCGCGGAGGTGATCACCGGCGCCGAGGAGGCCGAGCTGTCGTTCCGCGGCGCGGTCAACGAATTAGATTCCGCGGGTGGACCTTTCGTGATCGTTGATCTGGGCGGCGGGTCGACCGAGGTGGTGCTCGGCACCGATACGGTGCAGGCGAGCTTTTCGGCCGACATTGGTTGCGTGCGATTGACCGAGCGGTGCTTGCACTCCGACCCGCCGACGCCCGCGGAGGTCGCGGCGGCGCGCGAGGTGGTGCGCGATCGGCTCGGCGAGGCACTGCGCGCCGTACCGGTGGAGCAGGCCCGAACCTGGGTCGGGGTCGCGGGTACGATGACGACGATCGCCGCGCTCGCACACGATATGACGGGCTATGACTCTGCGGCCATTCACCTTTCGCGTATCGGGGTGGATCGATTGCTCACCGTCTGCGACGAGCTGATCGCGATGCCGCGCAGTCAGCGCGCCGCACTGGGGCCTATGCACGAGGGTCGCGTCGACGTGATCGGCGGCGGCGCCATCGTCATCGAAGAGCTGGCGATCGCGCTACGCGAGCGTGCCGGCATCGAGGAGTTGACCGTCAGCGAGCACGACATCCTCGACGGCATCGCGCTGTCGATCACCGAGTGATCTACTGCCCGAACGAGATCTGAAGCAGTTGCTTCTTCTGGTCGTTGTACTCCTGCTCGGTCAACCGCCCCTCGGCGCGCAGCTTCGCGATGTCGCGGATCGCGGCCGCGACGCCGGTCATCACGGTGCGCGGCGCGGGCGTGGCGTCGACCTCGTCGTCGGCCGGCGTGTCGGCAGGCCGGCCGGTCACCCGAACCGGCCGGCTGTTCTGCTCAGGCTCGCCCGCGGCGGGCGGACCGGCCATGGCCTGGCCCGCCATGCCGCCAATTCCCATCTGGTTGAACGTATTTGCGGATCCGGCAGCGCCGACCTCCGCGGCCGGCGCGGCTGCCGCGTTCGCGGTGGTAAGCGGCGTGGTGAAAGCCATCGGCTTCACCTCCGATGCTGCGGTTGCCCAACTGGGCGGGACCGACAGCCCGCTGATCGCCTCGGCATCGGCGATGCCCGCCTCAAGCGCGGGCGCGGCGCCCCCACCCGGGTTGAGGATCGTGGCCGGAAAGTCATTCGACGGGATGCCGCCACGCCTGATTGACGGATCTTCACCGTTCCAGCCGCTGATGATCTCGTCGGAGTGCTGACCGGTCTCCGAATCCACAATGGCAAAAGGCAGATCGACCGGGCCCGCCGCGATACCCACGGGAATGACCGTGCTGAACAGGGCGAAATCGGACGGGACGCTGACAAAGATCGAAATCAGGTCGCTCAACAGGTTCAGCGGATCACCGGCGGCGGCGGTGCCGGTGGCAGCGGACTCAGATGTCGTCAGGCTTTGCAGGGCGTTAGGGATAGCGGAAAGAGCTTGCTGCGCAGAGGAAACCGCGCTTTGCGCGTCACCGGCCGCGGTGTTGGCGGCCTGCCCGACCGCGGCGGCCTGACTCACCGACGACCCGGGATCGGTGTTCTGCTGCGGTTGCTGGAACGGTGACAGGGTGGTCGCAGCCGCCGAGGACGCCGCGTAGCCGTACATCGCAACCGCGTCTTGGGCCCACATCTCGGCGTACTGAACTTCGGTCGCCGCAATCGCGGGAGTGTTCTGCCCGAAGAAGTTTGTCGCCACCAGCGTCGCCAGCAGACTGCGGTTCGCCGCGATCACCGGGGGAGGCACCGTCATCGCGAACGCCGTCTCATAGCCCGCGGCGGCGGCTTGTGCCTGGGTGGCGGACTGTTCGGCCTGTGCGGCGGTGGCACTGAGCCACTCGACAAAGGAGGCGGCCGCCGCGCTCATCGATGCCGAGGACGGTCCCGACCAGACCCCGGATGCCAACTCGGAAACCACTGATTGGTAGCCGCCGGCCGCGGTGTACAGCTCATCAGCCAGTGCCGTCCATGCCTGCGCAGCGGCCAACATCGGCCCGGATCCAGGACCGGAATACATCCGGCCGGAGTTTATCTCCGGCGGATAGAACCCGAAATCCATTGCTGCGCATTCCCTTTGTCTCTATGACGCGGCGTGACAACCGACGCATCTGCCCGAGGGCGGTGGGCTTTTCAGCGACCAAGCAGGCGGTTCTTCTGCTCGGTGTATTCCTCGTCGGTCAGAATTCCTTCGTCACGGAGTTTGGTGAATTCGCGCAACTCGGCCGCGACGCCAGTGACCACGGTCCGCGGTTTGGTCTCAGCGGCCGTGTCGTCGCCGCCAGTTGTCTTGCGCTCAGCCGTCTTTGGCGTGGCTTTGGCGGCTTTCGCCACCCGGTTGGCGCCGGTGCCCACCGTCCCGGCCATCGCCCGGCCGGCCATTCCCGCCAGCGCCATCTCGCTCAACGTGCTGCCCGACGCGCCGGACATCGATTCCGCCGCGGCGACCGCCGGCAGCGCGGGCAGTGTCACCGCGCTCGGTTTGACCGCAGGCGTGGCGATGGTCCAGCTCGGCGGAACCGACAGCCCGCCAACGCGGTTCGCGTCGGCGAGACCGGCCGACAGCCTGGTTGGCACGGTGCCACTCGGCAAGTTCAACAGCGGAGCGGGGAAAGGCTTGACCGGGGCGGGCCCGTCACCGGGCCAGGTTTGCTCCCCGTTCCAGCCGCTGACAATCCGGTCGGTGTGGGTACCGGTCAAGGCGCCGACGATGTCGAAGGGCAGGGCGACGATTCCGAGGCTGCCAAGCGGGATGTCGGCGGTGAACGTCGCGATGCCGGCCGGGAGGTCGACGAAGATCGCGATCAGGTCGCTGATCGTGCCCAACGGGTCGGAGGCGGCTGCGGTACTGGCAGCCGGCGACGCTGCCGATAGGGCGTTCGGTATTGCCGAGAACGCTTGCTGGATCGTGCTTTGCGCGTCGCCGGCCGCCGTGCCGGTGGCCTGACCAACGGCGGCAGACTGGCCTGCCTCGCCGGTGGGATTGGTGTTCTGCTGTGGCGGAGTGAACGGCGACAATTGGGTCGCCGCGGCCGAGGAAGCCGAATAGCCGTACATCGCCGCCGCGTCCTGGGCCCACATCTGGCCGTATTGCGCTTCGTTGGCGGCGATCGCCTGGGTGTTTCTGCCGAACAGGTTGGTGGCGATCAGCGTCATCAGCTGGCTGCGATTCGCCGCGACCATCGGCGGCGGGACCGTCGCGGTAAACGCGGTCTGATAAGCGGCGGCCGCGGACCTGGCCTGGGCGCCGGTCTGCTCAGCCTGTGCCGCGGTGGCCCGCAGCCATGCCGTGTAGGAGGCGGCGGCCGCGCTCATCGAGACCGATGCCGGCCCCATCCACGAGCCCGCGGTCAGTCCGGATATCACCGATTGATACGAGTTGGCCACCGAATGGAGTTCGGTGGCCAACGAGTCCCATGCCTCCGCGGCGGCCAGCATCGGGCCCGCACCGGGCCCGGCATACATGCGGGCGGAATTGACCTCGGGTGGATAACTTCCGAAATCCATGGTTAGCCCCCTCTAAATCCCCGCGGTCGAGCCAGCCATGCACCCGGCCTTGGCGATGCCATTGACCGATGGGTGAATGGTGGCACGCGCGGTGAGCGTCGTCGCTGCGGTGAGCGGCGCGTCGCCAGCTGGCATGACCTGAGGCGGTAGATCGCGACACTCGGGCTCAGCGGTCCCCGAAAGCATGGCCTCCCTTTCCAGTAATGGTCGAGCAAGCCGCCCATTTCGTGGCGTTGGGTACTGCTAATGACGCGTCCGCCGGCGAACTCAGGGCTCGACAGACCACGCCATTATCGGCATTGAACAGGCGATATACAAATGATGGCGCAGCTGAATGGCATTGTGCGGCTGGAATTAGCCATATCCTTGGGGTTAATTCTTAGTATTTCTCAGGTTTACCGACGCGTCGGCGCCCGTTTTTCGCCCCAGCGACGCGCGTTCGGTCCTCGATTCTAGGGGCTGACCGGCGGACTCTCTCTTCGAAGAGGCGGTCTACAGCGACTTGCCAGGTTTCCGCAAGGACCTTGTACGGGACGGCGAATTTGTCTTGCCTTCGGTCAACCCGTGCGGGCCTGCCGGCTGACCTCAACGTCCTGCTGTTGGGCGGGCACTCCGTCGACCTGAGGTGAAGGTTCGGCGTCGCCGTCGGTGGCGGCGTGCCGGGGCGGCAGCCCCTTGCGCAGGGTCGCCACCAACTCGCGGTACGGACCCACCAGGTAAACGGTGTCGCCGCCGCGGAGCCGCCCTTCGTGGTGGGGGCGCAGATCGATTGGCGCGTCTTCTCGGCAGATCGCGATCACCCGCGTCTTGGTCGACAACGAGCCCATCCGCAGCCCGTCGAGTTCGCTGCCCTCGGCCACCAGCATCGCCCCCACCATGAACGAACTCTGGCCGATCGAGAAGGTGCCCAGCACCTCCACGCCCATGGCGGCGCCGATGAACCACGGTGCGGCCAGCGCGACCGAAGAGCGGACATTCTCGAAACCAAACCGCTGCGCGACCGCGAGCCCCAACGCGCGGTCGTAGACCCGCAGCACCACCGAGACCTCGGCGCGCCGATTGACCTCGGGTACCACCCGCGGGCCGAGCATCTCGGCGAGCACGATTCCGGTTTCGATGTTGATCATGTCGTCGCGGGTCAGCACCGCCACGGCGCGGGCCCGGTCGACCCGCGCCGCCTGCAGCGTCTGAACCAGCGTCGCGTCGCCGAAGATGACCGGTACGTCCAGGGCACGCGCGGCGGACAGGTATCGGTTGTCCTCGTTGATCTCGATGACCGCGACGTCGTAGCCCGCCTTGAGCAGATCGGTGACCACCCGCATCCCGAGGGCGCTCAGCCCGACGACGATGACGTGATTGCGCAGATGTCGCACCCGTGGGCGGGCGGCCGCGAACACGAAGCGGCGCGAGAGCAGCACGTCGGCGATGAACGCGACCAGCAACGCGATCGTGGTCGCTCCACCGAACATCAGCATGGCGGCGAACAGCCGCAGCCAGGTCTCCTGGTGAGCGAAGCTGAAGTCGCCGTATCCCGTCGTCGTGATCGTCTCGATGGTGAAGTACAGCGCGTCGACCCAGGACATCCGCGGATGCTGATAGTTGAAGCGCAGCAACAGCATTGAGATGACGACCAGCGTCATCGCGGCCGCCAGGGCGGGATAGAACGCCGGGTTGAAATCGTTGACGACGGCCTTGACGCCGTCGAGCAGCCGTCGCGCCGCGGCCCGTTGCGACCGCGTTCCCACCGGACGGCGGACCTTGATGCCGCGTACGGCTGACTCGTCGGCCGTGCCGATCATCACCGCGCGATCACCGGCGAGCACCCGTTGATTGCGGGTTGGGCAGACGTCGATCTCGCCCGGGCTCGACGAGTTCTCGCCGTGGATGACGGCTACCGGGGCCAGGTCGCCATAGATCTCCCGCAGCGTGGCGGCTCGCGGCGCTTCGCTGCCGGAGACCAGGAACTGCGTTCCGGCGGCCTCGAAGGGGTGCGTCCGGTGTGCCAGGCAGGCTTCGACGACCGACGGCGCGGTCAGTTCGGCAACGTCGAGGATTGCGCCCGGCCCGTTGTCGGCGGCGACCGCCGCGCGCAACACATCATTCGCCAGCCTGGCGACCACCCGCACCGATGGGTTGGATCGTCTTGCCAACAAAGCAATTTCGAGGTTGGCCGCATCATCGTCGCCGGCGCACACCACCGCCAACGCGTCGGAGATGTTGGCGTTTTCGAGCACGTCACACATCGTGGTGAGGTCGCCTCCGCCGAGCTTGACGACGTGCGCGCCGGCTCGCTCCAACTCCTCGATGATGGTGGTGGCCAGCGCGTCCTCACCGCTGACAATGATGTGGTGCTGCATTCTCTCATCCGCCACTCTGCAGGGTGGGCTTCGACTTTGCTACCGCTGCTACTGAAATAGGTTACACCACGGGCTTTATCCGGCCCTGCCGGAACGCGCAATTTTGCTGATGCCCGGCACAACTATCGGTTGGGCGCTAACCCGTTCTCGCGCAACGGCTCTCATGCCTCGAAGCGGTAGCCCATGCCGGCCTCGGTCAGCAGATGGGCGGGGTGCGACGGGTCGTCTTCGAGCTTGCGGCGCAGTTGCGCGAGAAACACACGCAGATAATGGGTTTCCGTCGCATACTTCGGCCCCCACACCTCGCGGAGCAGTTCCTCGCGGCCGACCAGCTTGCCGCGGTTACGCACCAGCATTTCCAGCATGCCCCACTCCGTCGGGGTCAGATGGACCTCGGCGCCGTTCTTGATCACCTTCTTGATCGAGAGGTCGACGACGAACGACTTGGTTTCCACCACGGGGTTGTCCGCGCCGGTGGGCACGGTGGCCCGTCGCACCGCAGCGCGCAGCCTGGCCAGCAGCTCGTCCATGCCGAACGGCTTCGTCATGTAGTCGTCGGCACCCGCGTCGAGCGCACCGACCTTGTCCGACGAATCGGTTCGCGCGGACAGCACGATCACCGGAGCGGTCAGCCAGCCGCGCAGGCCGGTGAGCACCTCGATCCCGGACATGTCGGGCATGCCCAAGTCCAGGATCACCACCTGGGGCGGGTGCTCGGCGGCCACGGCCAGAGCCCGTGACCCGGTGGGGGCGGTCAGCACCTCGTAGCCACGCACCGACAGGTTGATCCGCAGCGCCCGCAGCAGCTGGGGGTCGTCGTCGACGACAAGGACGCGTGTCACGGCGCGGCCAGGTCGATCAGGATGGTCAGCCCGCCGCCAGGAGTGTCGGTCGCGGTGATCGTGCCGTCCATCGCCTCGACAAAACCCTTGGCCACCGACAGGCCCAGCCCCAGGCCGGAGGCGGTGTCGAAGTCGCCGAGTCGCTGGAACGGCTGGAACATCTGCTCCGCGGCGCCTTTGGACACACCCGGGCCGTCGTCGACGACGTTGATCAACACCCGCGATCCGACCTGTCCCGCATTCACCCGGACCATGCTGGCGGGTGCGTAGCGCAGCGCGTTGTCGATGACGTTGGACAGCACGCGCTCGAGCAATCCCGCGTCGCCCATCACGATCGTTCCGCCCACCTCGACCTTGACCCGGTCGATGCCGGCCCGTTCGCTCATGCTGCTGCGGCCACCGATTCCGACCAGCGCCCGCTGCACGACCTCTTCCAGATAGACCTCGGTGAGCTCGGGCCGCACCACGCCGGCGGCCAGCCGGGACGAGTCCAGCAGGTTGGCCACCAGCAGGGAAAGCTGGTCCACCGACTCCTCGATGGTGGCGAGCAATTCGCCGGTGTCTTCGGGCGAGAAGTAGACGTCTTCGGCGCGCAGGCTGGACACCGCCGCCTTGGCCGCGGTCAGGGGGGTGCGCAGATCGTGACCGAGCGCGGACAGCAGCAGCCGGCGCAGCTCGTCGGCCTCGGCGAGAGACTTGACCTTGCCCGCCTCCTCGGCGAGCTCGCCGCGCTTGACCAGGCCGGCGGCCTGGGTGGCGACCACCGACAGCACCCTGCGGTCGCGGCCGGTCAGCGCCCGGCCGGACATCAGCAGCCAGTATTCCTCGTCGCCGACCTTGACCGCGGTGTCCGCCGAATCGACTTTGCTGCACGGGTTTACGCCCACCCCCGCGACGGATTCGGGGTGACCGTCGACGTCGCGCACGAGGCACACCGCACGCTGGGAGTAGGCCTCCCGCACCCGCTCCAGCAGTGTGCTGAGATCGGCGCCGCGCAGCACTGACGCCGCGAAAAGGGAGAGCAACTCGGCCTCCTGGCTTTGCCGCCTGGCTTCGCGGGCCCGGCTCGCCGCGGCGTCCACCAGCACGGCGATCGCCATGGCGATTCCGAGCAGCAAGACGACGGTCAAGACGTTGCTCAGGCTGTTGATCGCCAGGGTGTAGCGCGGCTCGGTGTGGAAATAGTCCAGCAGTACGCCGGACAGCACGCCCGCGAGCAGCGCCGGCCCCAGACCGCCGAACAGCGCGACCCCGACGATCCCGGCGAAGAACATCGCCGACTTTCCGGCGATGTCGACAGTCAGATCCAGGCGCATCGTGACGGCGAGGATGGCCCATGGCACCATGACGGCCGCCAGCCAGGAGACGACTTGCCGGGCGCGCGGCGACATGGTCGCCAGCGTCAGCCCGGGATTGGCCTGCTCGTGGCTGACCATGTGGACGTCGATCTTGCCCGAGTTCTTGATGGTCGCCGCGCCGATGCCCTCGCTGAAGATGCTCGCCCACCGCGAGCGCCGTGAAGTGCCGAGCACCAATTGGGTGGCATTGGTCTCGCGGGCGAAGTCCAGCAGCGCGCTCGACACGTCGTCGCCGACCACGACATGCACGGTGGCCCCGATGCTGGTGGCCAGTTCACGCACCTTGCCCATCTCGCGCGGAGAGACGCCCGCAAGCCCGTCACCGCGGGCGACATGCACCACCATGAGTTCGGCGCTGGATTTCGACGCGATACGAGATGCCCTGCGCACCAACGTTTCCGACTCGGGGCCCCCGGTCACCGCGACGACCACCCGTTCGCGCGCCTCCCAGGTCTCGGTGATCTTCTTCTCGGCGCGGTATTTCGCCAGAGCCGCGTCTACCTGGTCGGCGAGCCACAGCAGCGCGATCTCGCGCAGAGCGGTCAGGTTGCCGGCGCGGAAGTAATTGCTCAGCGCCGCGTCGATGCGTTCTGACGGGTACACATTTCCGTGAGCAAGCCTGCGCCGCAACGCTTCCGGCGTGATGTCGACCAGCTCGATCTGGGCTGCTTTTCGGACCACTTCGTCGGGCACGGTTTCGCGTTGTTCGATCCCGGTGATCTGCGCGACGACGTCGTTGAGGCTTTCCAGATGCTGAATGTTGAGCGTCGAAATCACCGTGATGCCGGCATCGAGCAGCGTTTCGATGTCCTGCCAGCGCTTTTCGTTGACGCTTCCCGGTATGTTGCTGTGCGCATATTCATCGACCAGTGCTACTTCGGGCTTGCGACGCAGCACGGCCTCGATGTCGAGTTCGGGAAACGTCCCCTCGCGGTACGTGATGTAGTGCGGTGGAATGACTTCGATGCCGTTGAGCAGCTCGCCGACCTTCTTGCGACCGTGCGTCTCGACCACCGCCGCGACCACGTCGGTTCCGCGCTCGAGCCTGCGATGCGCCTCGCCGAGCATGGCGCAGGTCTTACCGACACCCGGTGCGGCGCCCAGGTAGATGCGCAATTCGCCGCGGCGCGGCGGATAAGTCCGGTGAGCCAGCGGGTCGTCGTATCTGCCGGGCTCGTGGGTGGAGGTCACATGGCCATCATCCACCGGGAAGTTCAAGACTTCACCGGGAAATCGCGGTCCAACTCGAGATTGAGCGCGAGTACGTTCACCACCGGCTCGCCGAAGACGCCGAGCGGCCGACCGCGCTGGTTGCGATGCACCGCGTCCAGTACCTGCGCCGTGGTGACACCGCGGGCGCCGGCCACCCGCGCGACCTGGATGTCGGCGTAAGCCGGCGAGATGTCCGGGTCGAGGCCGCTGCCGCTGGCGGTGACGGCATCAGCGGGCACGGCGGGGTGTTCCGGCGCCGCGCCCCGAATCGGGACGATCTGACCGGCCGAGTAGTCCTGACCGAACTGGGCGCATTGCACCCGAACGCCCTCGTAGAACTGCTGAAACACCGTGGCCGGGGTGCTCCCCGGCTTCGCGCACGGCTGATTGACGCTGACCACCTTCGTCGGATGCGTGACGTTGCCGGCCGCGTCGCGGGGCCCGAGCACCGACAGCACGGCGCCGACGCCGTCGCCGGTGCAGAACGGCCGCGATCCGTCGACCTTCTCGAGGCTTCCGACCGCGGCGCTGCGCGAGCAGACCTGGGTCAGCAGGCTGGGTTTGAAGCCGGCCGTCGACGGGTCCGCGCCGGGTGTCAGCTTGCTCGGGTCGGCGGGTGTGTCGACAATGCTCTCCGGACCCAGATTGGTTGCTCCCGATGACGTTGGGTCGTAGCCGGTTCCGGCCGCCGAAGGCCTGCTCTGGAAATACTGCTTCAACGGGTTGCCGTCTTTGTCGGTGAACGACTGGCCGATGAGCTTGCTGCCCACCGACCTGCCTGCGACGTTGACGATCGAGCCCTCGGCCTTGGCGTGCAGGCCGGGCAGCAGCGAGACCCCCCACACCGCGAGCGGGTAGACGACGCCGGTGATCACCGTGAGCACTAGCAGAGCCCGCAGGGCCGCCCAGTGCTGGCGAAAGACGTTGCTCAGATTCATGTCAGCCCATCCCCGGAATGAATTGCACGACCAGGTCGATCAGCTTGATGCCGACGAACGGGGCGACGATGCCGCCCAAGCCGTAGAGATACAGGTTGCGGCTCAACAGCTTTGACGCACTGCTCGGCGTGTACTGAACGCCGCGCAACGCCAGCGGAATCAGCACGACGATGATGATCGCGTTGAAGATCACCGCCGACAGGATCGCCGATTGCGGGCTGTGCAGCCGCATCACGTTGATCAGGTCCAGCCCGGGGAACAGCGCCACGAACATGGCCGGGATGATCGCGAAATACTTGGCGATGTCGTTGGCGATGGAGAACGTGCTCAACGCCCCGCGGGTGATCAGCAGCTGCTTGCCGATCTCCACGATCTCGATCAGCTTGGTGGGGTCGGAGTCCAGGTCGACCATGTTGCCGGCCTCTTTGGCCGCGCTGGTCCCGCTGTTCATCGCCACCCCGACGTCGGCCTGGGCCAGCGCCGGCGCGTCGTTGGTGCCGTCGCCGGTCATCGCGACCAGCCGGCCGCCTTCCTGCTCACGCTTGATCAGCATCAGCTTGTCTTCGGGGGTGGCCTCGGCGAGGAAGTCGTCGACGCCGGCTTCTTCGGCGATCGCTCGCGCGGTCAGCGGGTTGTCACCGGTGATCATCACGGTCCTGATGCCCATCTCGCGCATCTCGTCGAAGCGGGCGCGCATGCCGTGCTTGACCACGTCCTTGAGGTAGATGACACCGAGTACGTGTGCGTTGTCGCCTTCGACGACGCCGACGACCAGCGGAGTTCCGCCCGCGGCCGAAATGCCGTCGACGACCTCACCGAGCTCGTCGGGAATCGACCCGCCATGTTCACGGACCCACTTGGTCACCGAGCTGGCCGCGCCCTTACGCAGCTGTCGCCGGTCGACGTCGACCCCCGACATCCGGGTGGTCGCGGTGAACTCGACCCATTGCGCGTGGGTGAGTTCACCCGGCGGGCGTTCCCGCAGACCGTAGTTCTCCTTGGCGTACACCACGATCGAGCGGCCCTCGGGGGTTTCGTCGGCCAGGCTGGACAGTTGCGCGGCGTCGGCTAGGTCCTCGGCGGTGACGCCCGCGACCGGGATGAAGTCGGATGCCTCCCGGTTGCCCAGCGTGATCGTTCCGGTCTTGTCGAGCAGGAGGGTGTCGACGTCACCGGCGGCCTCGACCGCGCGACCCGACATCGCCAGGACGTTGCGCTGCACAAGGCGGTCCATGCCGGCGATACCGATTGCCGACAGCAACGCACCGATCGTGGTCGGGATCAGGCACACCAGCAGAGCCACCAGCACGACGCCGTTGACGCCGTTGTTGCTCAGCGCCAACGTATCTGCCACGCCGGGGTTGTTGACCTTGGAGTAGATCGCCAGCGGCTGCAGGGTGGCAACAGCGAACAGGAAGATGATCGTGAGCGCCGCCAGCAGGATGTTCAGCGCGATCTCGTTCGGGGTCTTCTGGCGGTTGGCTCCCTCGACGAGGGCGATCATCCGGTCGATGAAGCTCTTGCCGGGTTCCTGAGTGATCTTGATGATGATGCGGTCCGACAACACCGTCGTCCCGCCGGTGACCGCCGACCGGTCGCCGCCGGACTCCCGGATCACCGGCGCCGATTCACCGGTGATGGCCGATTCGTTGACCGACGCGATGCCGTCCACGATTTCGCCGTCACCCGGGATGATGTCACCGGCCTCGACGACGACGAGGTCGCCCTTCCGGAGTTCCGGCGCCCGGACGTCTTCTTCTATCCCTGGGTTTTCCGGTGTCCAACCCCGCAGACGGCGAGCAATGGTGTCCGCCTTCGACTTTCGCAAGGTATCGGCTTGCGCCTTGCCGCGCCCCTCCGCGACGGATTCGGCGAGGTTGCCGAAAAGCACTGTCAGCCAGAGCCAGAACACGACCAACCAGCCGAACCAGGACGAATCCTGCATCGTCAAGATGGTCGACCAGATGGCGCCGATCTCGACGATCAACATCACCGGGTTACGCCACAGGGTGCGCGGGTCGAACTTGCGCAATGCGTCGGGCAGCGCCTTGAGCAACAGCGCCGGGTCGAGCAGTCCGCCCTGTACCCGCCCACTCGACACGGCGCCGCCGTGCGAACGCTGCGGCGGATGTGCCGAGTGGACCTTAAAGGTCGTTGAGGTTGGCATGTCAGTGAATTCCTTCAGCGAGGGGCCCGAGTGCCAGAGCCGGCAGGAAGGTCAGCGCGCACAGGATGACCGTCACTGCCGCGACCAGACCGATGAACTGCGGCCGGTGGGTGGGCAACGTCCCGGGTGATTCGGGTGTATGGCCTTGGCGCGCAAGCGATCCCGCGAGCGCCAGCACCAAGATGATCGGTAGGAACCGGGCGATCACCATCGCCAGACCCAGTGCCGTGTTGTAGAACGTGGTGTTGGCCGACAGGCCGGCGAACGCGGAGCCGTTGTTGTTCGAAGCGGACGTGAACCCGTAGAGGACCTCGGACAGGCCGTGTGGTCCGGTGTTGGCCATGCCCGCCCTCGGCCCCGGCAGGCCCATCGCCACGCCGGTACCGAGAAGCACGAGCAATTCGGTGACCGGGAAATAGCTTGCCGCGAGCTTCATTTCGCGCGGCCGGATCTTCTTGCCGAGATATTCCGGTGTACGGCCCACCATCAGTCCGGCGATGAAGACCGTGAGGATGGCCATGATCAGCATGCCGTAGAGCCCCGAGCCGACACCGCCGGGCGCGACTTCGCCGATCTGCATGTTGAACAGCTGGATCAAGCCGCCAATGCTCGTGTAGGAGTCGTGCGCAGAGTCGACGGCACCGGTCGAAGTGAGCGTGGTCATGTCCGAGAACATCGCGGAGTCGAAGACGCCGAAGCGTTGCTCGACGCCCTCCACGGCCGCGCCGACCGCGGTGGGCACGGTTCCGTGGTGGGCCAATTGGAACGCCTCGACCACGACCAGGCTGACCGTGGCGAGCACTCCCATGACGGCGACGATCGCGTAGCCCTGCTTCTTGCTATCGACCATGCGGCCGAAGGTTCGCGGCAGGGAGAAGCTGATGGCGGTGAGTAGGAAAATCTCCACCCAGTTGGTCCACCGGGTCGGATTCTCGAATGGGTGCGCGGAGTTGGCGTTATAGAAGCCGCCGCCGTTGGTGCCGAGTTCCTTGATGGCTTCCTGGCTGGCGACCGGTCCGCCGGGGATGGTCTGCTGGACGCCGTTGAGCGTGGTGACCACTTGGTCGTGCAGGTGGAAGTTCTGGATCGCGCCGCCGGCGATCAGAACGACGGCGGCAATGAACGCCAGCGGCAGCAGGATCCGCAGGGTGCCGCGGACCAGGTCGACCCAGAAGTTGCCGATCTCGAGGGTCTTGGTGCGGGCAAAGCCGCGCACCAGAGCGATCGCGACGGCCATGCCGACCGCGGACGAGGCAAAGTTCTGCACGGCGAGCCCGGCCATCTGCACCAGGTGGCCTTGCGTCGACTCACCCGAATATGCCTGCCAGTTGGTGTTTGTCACGAAACTGATCGCGGTGTTCCACGCGAGCGCGGGCGTCATCGGAGTCGACGCGTTGTGCAGGTGTAGCGGCAGCTTGTCCTGCAGCAGCTCGAAGAAGAACAGGAACAGCACGCTGACCGCCGAGAACGCCAGCAGGCTGCGACCGTAGGCGTGCCACGGCTGCTGCGCCTTGGGGTTGGCGCCGATCAGCCGGTAGATCACCTTCTCGATTCGCCAGTCCCGTTCCGTGGTGTAGACGCGGTACATGTAGTCGCCCAGCGGCACGTGGACCGCCACTAAGGCCGCGACAAACAATGCGAGGAAGGCGATCCCCGCGCTAGTTGTGCTCACCTAGAACCTTTCCGGGAAATACAAGGCCGCGACCAGATAGACCGCGATGACCGCCGACAGCGCGAGACCGATGATGTTGTCGTAGCTCATTGGCGCCACTCTCCGCCGCAAGCGGGAGGTGCCCCCACCTCATCGCTGCGCTCTGAATCGTCGATGGCGCGGCTCATAGCTTTTCGACCAGCTTTTGCAGGTAGCCCAAGACGGCGAAAACAGCCACCGTCAGCACGACGTAGGCAACCACGGCCATCGTTTCTCCGTTCGTGACAAGCCGGTCAGGTCGATCGGCGATCGAGACTTGGTTCCGCAAGCAATTTAGTCTTGCCGATGAGGTCTGGAAAGAAGCTATGCGCCTTGGCAGTAAACAGCGCCATCGCTAACGAATTCTTTACAGCATGTCGCCGAATTAACGTTTGCTAGGCGCGGCTTTTAACTGGCTCGATCTGTGCACAGGCGGAACAGAATATTTGCTGAACGGGGTTGTGATGCGTGCTACTGCGACAGCGGTAGGCGTACCCGGAAAATGGTTCGGCCCGCGCCGGATTCGGCCGTGACCGACCCGTTGTGCGCCTTGACGATCGAATCCACAATGGCCAGTCCGAGCCCGTTGCCACCGCCCTCGTGAGGCGCGTCCTTGGCGCGCACGAATCGATCGAAGAGATGAGGCAGCAGTTCGGGGTCGATATCGGGCCCGTCGTCGGCCACTACCAATTCCGCGTAGGGCGGTTCAGATGTCGGGCGATAGCACGTGATTGACGTCGTCACAGTGACCCCGGCGGGGGTGTGGACCCAGCCATTCGTCAACAGATTGCTGACCAGTTGGTGCAGCCTGTCGGAGTCGCCGCGCACCCAGACTGGGTCATCGGGCAGATCTTTGACCCACTGGTGCGTGGGCGCTGCCACCGCGGCATCGTTGAACGCGTTGAGCACGATGTCGGCCAGGTCGACGTCCTCGGTGCGCAGATCGTCTCCCTCGCCCAGTCGCGACAGCAGCAGGAGCTCGTCGACCAGCGAAGCCATTCGGGCGGCCTCGGACTCGATACGGGCCAGCGCGTACTCCGTCGTCGGGGGCAGCGCGGCGCTGTCCTGGCGGGTGAGCTCCGAGTAGCCCTGCAGCGCCGCCAGCGGTGTCCGCAGTTCGTGGCTGGCGTCGGTGATGAATTGCCGCATGCGACGGTCGGATTCGGCTCGATGCGCCAGCGCGCTGTCGACGTTGTCCAGCAGCCGGTTGAAGGTGTGCCCGACGATCCCCACCTCGTTGTTCGGGTCGGTGTCGTCGGGCCGGACTCTGGTGGTGATGCGATGATCGTCGTCGGTGAGCGGGGTCCCGGCGACTTCGGCCGCGGTCACCGCCACCCGGCGCAGGGGTCGCAGCGCGTATCCGACCACCAGCGCGGTCAGCCCTGCCGTCACCAGCAGCGCGGCGACGGAAAGCACTGTGGCACTGACGATTTTGCGGCTGATGGTCTTGTTGACCAGAGCCAGCGACTCCCCGACCACCAATATGTCGTCGCCGTGGCTTCGTTGACTGCTGACACGGTAAGGCCCAAGCCTGCCCAGGTTGATTGTGTCGGTCTGGCCGTCCGCCCATGAATGGGCCTTGATGGCGGCGATGACGTCCGGTGTCCCCGGTCGCGGCTCAGGTTCGAAGAATACGACCGTCCCGGTGACCTCGCCGTTGTGGATCACCGCGATGACATTGCCGGCGTTCTGCTCGGTGAACCCCAGCAGCGCCGAGCCTATGTCGACATGCGGACCGTATTCGCCGGCGAGGTACCTGGCATACGAATGATCCAAAGCACCAAGGGATTCGGCGATATCCGCATCGGTCATCGCGTAGACGTAGGTACGCAGGCTCAGCACCGAGATCACGCCGACCACCAAGAGGACGACGGTGACCACCGCCGAAACACTCAGGACCAGTTGGTGACGAAGGGTGCGCGGCCGCCACCACGGAGTCGCCTGCGCCCCGGTCATTTCACTGCCACCTCGGTGTTACATCGGTGGGCGGAGCATGTACCCGACGCCACGCACGGTGTGCAGCATCGGCTCTCTGCCGGCATCGATCTTCTTCCGCAGGTACGAAATGTACAGATCGACGATGCTGGTGCGTCCGGCGAAGTCGTAGTTCCAGACCCGGTCCAGGATCTCGGTACGCGTCAGCGCGCGGCGCGGGTTGCGCATCAAAAAGCGCAGCAGCTCGAATTCGGTTGAGGAGAGCGAAATCAGCGTGCCGGCCCGATGCACCTCATGGCTCGCGCCGTCGAGCGTGAGATCGCCGATTGTGAGGCTTTCCTCGGCGGGCGGCGCGAGGTGGTTGGAACGGCGAAGCAGGCCGCGCAGCCGGGCGACCAGCTCCTCGAGACTGAACGGCTTGGTCATGTAGTCGTCGGCGCCCGCCGTCAGGCCGGTCACCCGGTCCATCACCGAGTCCCGCGCGGTGAGGAACAAGGTGGGCGTGTAGGGCCCGGATTCGCGCACCCGGTGCAGGATCTCCAGACCGTCGATGTCGGGGAGCATGATGTCCAGGACCAGGACGTCAGGTTCGACATCGTCGAACTTGCTGACGGCTTCCTTGCCGTTGTGGGCGACCTCGACCGTCCAGCCTTCGTAGTGCAGGGCCATCTTGACCAGGTTGGTCAGGGCCGGCTCGTCGTCGACCAGCAGCACCCGGATCGGCGATCCGTCGTCGCGGCTGATCCTGGGGAGCTGGCCGAGGATGGCCTGACGCGGCCGCTGCTCACGAGTGGTTCCCGACATGACCGCCATGATTGTCGATTCTCCCTGCCGCATACCCCGTTGTCACGAAGCTCATACGGTTCTCAAATGTGCGAAAAACCGGGCCATGGGGAGGCCAAACCGGGCCTACATATGCGTTTTCTATGCATTGCTTCTATGTGCTTGATATGAGCTGGCGCTGGACAGACTCTGGATAGTGGAAGTATTTGATATGGCGATCGCAACGTGACGGCATGCGTCGCTAACCGTTTGTGTACCAACGGTTTACACGATCTCGCCGGGAATCGACGACTGGTTTGGAGCAACCGATGCCGCTGTCATCCTTCGTGACCACGGACCCCGCGATGATGCTCGCGGCGGCCGAGGACCTGGCCGGCATCGGTGCGGCCATGTCGGCGGCCAATTCCGGTGCGGCGGGGCCAACCACCGCGGTCGTTCCGGCGGCCGCCGACCACGTGTCGGCGTTGACCGCCGCCCAGTTCGCTACCTACGCCGGCCACTATCAGGCCGCAGCGAGCGCCGCGGTCGCTATGCATTCGTTGCTGGTGAACACCCTGCATGCCAACGCGACGGCCTACGAGCTCGCCGAAGCGGCGAACTCGGTCGCGGCCGGCTAGGGCACATCTACTTCGAGAAAAGGACAACACACAATGGATTTCGGGGCGCTTCCGCCGGAAGTCAATTCAGGGCGCATGTATGCCGGCCCCGGGGCTGGATCGATGCTGGCGGCGGCGGAGGCTTGGAGCACGCTGGCTGCCGAGCTGCAATCCCTGGCTGCGGCGGCCGAGTCGGTGATCGGCGGGCTCACTGACCAGTCGTGGCATGGGCCGGCATCGACGTCGATGACCGCCGCGGTCGCACCGTACTTGACCTGGATACGCTCCACCGCACCGCAACTCGAGCAATCCGCCGTGCAGGCCCGTGCCGCGGCGGCCGCCTATGAAGCCGCTTTCGCCATGACCGTGCCGCCACCGGTCATCGCTGCGAATCGGGCTCAGCTGATGGCGCTGATTGCCACGAACTTCCTCGGTATCAACACTGCCGCCATCATGGCGACCGAGGCCCACTACGGCGAGATGTGGGCGCAGGATGCGGCGGCCATGTACGGGTACGCCGCGAACTCGGCGGCCGCCTCGGTGTTGACGCCGATCACACCGCCCAAGTCAGCCACCAACCCGGCGGGCTCCAGCGCGCAGAACGCCGCGGTGGCGCACGCCGCCAGCTCGGCCGTCGGCAGCCACGCGCAAAGTGTGTCGTCGTCGATGTCCTCGGTGCCGCAGACGTTGCAGGGCCTGTCCAGCCCGGGCTCCACGTCGGCTGGGCTGGACCAGGTGGCGCTGAGCACCGGAACGTCCGCGGCCACGTCGGCGGTCTCCACCCCGACCAGCCTGCTCAGCAACTTGACCGGCGCGACCGGAAAGGCGGCGGGCAAGACCGCTGGGGCGGGCGGCGCGCTGGGCGGTCTGGCCGCGGCCAGCAGCGGCGCTGACCTGGGCCTCATCGAGGACACCATCGGATTCGGTGAAGACGGGATCGGCCTGGTGGCACTGGACGGCGGCGGCGTCGGATTGGACGTGATCGGGGTCGGCCTGGATTTTCTGGGCGCCGACGAGTTGACCGAGTCGGGCGGTTTGGGGGCGCTGGGCGCCCTGCCCCTCGGCGGCGGCCTCGGCGCGGGACTGGGCGACGCCGGCAGCCTGGGCGGGGTCGGGGCGGCGGCCAGCGTCGGCCAGGCGGCGTCGCTCAGCGGGCTGTCGGTGCCGCAGAGTTGGGCGGATGCCGGTACCGCTGTCGCCCCGACGAGCACACCGGCCGCGGTGGCCCTGCCGAACGGTGGCGTGGGCGCGACGCCGGCCACGTCGGCAACAGGAGTGGCTGCGCCCAAGGTGACCTTTCCGAGCCTCGTGGAGCGCGAGTCCGACGGCATGCAGCGAATTGGATTGCGCAGCAACATGTTGCCGCGTCCGCTGGTCGGCTGACTCGGAGGCCGCGGTAGCCGCGTGTCGGCCGCCGCGAAATGGGTTGTCTGTCAAGGCATTGGCTGAATTGGCTGCGCAACACGCGCCGACCGGCGAACACGGCGATCATCGGGTAGCCTTCCCGAAAATTGGTGATGGGAGGGCGTATGTCGGTCGCTGAGCCGATCATTGTCGTCCTCGGTCCGTGGTGCGGAGGGACGTCGGCCGTTGCCAAAGTGCTCCATCATCTCGGCGTCCTGATGGGCACCGATTTCGACGTGGCAGTGCGTGAACTCGAGGACACCTGGGAAGACTCAGACCTCGGCATTCTGTGTCGCCGGGCCTTCAGCACACCCGGTGCTCAGCTCCAGATGGACGTTCCGGCATTGCAAGTGATGCTTCGGAATTGGGCCGACAAGCAGCGCCGCGCCGCCCACGTCGCCGGACGACGTCCCGGCGCCAAGCACCCCGTGCTGTGCGTCGCAGTGGAGCTCCTGCGTGAGGCGTGGGGTCCCATCGTGCCGGTGGTCGTGGACCGGCCCACGGAAAAGGTTGTCGCGTCGTTGAATCGACTCGGATGGTGGAAGGACGAGCAGGAGCGCGTCGAGTCAACGCAACGCCTGATTGCCGCACGCGACCAAGCGCTCATCGATTCACCAACGGTGCGAGTCGATTTCGAGGAGCTTCGCGCCACGCCGGCGGTCGCGATCCGCCGTCTCGCCGACGAGCTGAACCTCGACGTCACCGAGGAGCAGTTTCAGAACGCGGTCAACAGCGTGGTGGGAAAGCAGAATATGCCGCGTGGCGTCGATCCCCACCAGCAATTGATCGATCAGTACCTGCCCCGGGTGGAAAACGATCCCGACGACTCGCTGTCGGTGCATCTGCTGGCCCAGACCTACTTCCTCAAGAAGGATTTCGCCAACGCGCGCAAGTACTCCGAGCGTCTGATCGAGATCGGCGTGGAAGACGAAGACGAATTCTTCGCGAGGCTACGTATTGCGCAATCGATGGAGAATCTCGACGTGGCGTGGCTCGACGTGCAGGACGCCTACCTCAAGGCGTGGGAGTTCCGCCCGAATCGCGCCGAGCCCTTTTTCCACATCGCCAGGAACCTTCGGGCCCAAGGTCGCTACCGGCTCGGTTATCTGTTCGCGAAGCTCGCCGCCGACATGCCGCTCCCGGCTGGCGACATGATCATCAACGACCCGGCCCTCTACGCCTGGCGCGCTCTCGACGAGCAGGCGGTGTGCGCGTCCCAGCTGGGCCAGCACGCTGAGTCGTTCGCCTTATGCCGACGGCTCTTGCAGCAAGACGGCATCCCCGACGAACATCGCGACAGGATTGCCGCCAACCGGGACCTGGCCGCCCCGGCCATGCTCGAAGCATCGAAGCAATATCCGGAAGCCTTGGTACGCGATCTGACCGGGGCGCAGCGCGACTTTGTCGAGGTGACGATCAGCACGGTGGCCGGACGGACGCCGGCTGAGACGGAAGCGACGTTGAACTCGGTGCTGAACTGCTGCCGCGACGTGGCCTATGTGGGACGATTTCTGGTGTTCGACCACGGCGACTCACCGGACCGCACAGTCCTGCGACACCGATTTCCGTTCCTCGACTTTGTCGAATGTCCACCCGGTGGCGATCTTCGCGAACACATCCAAGGGCGTTACTGGCTGCACGTGGACCCAGGCTGGCTCTTCTTCGCCCCCGACAACTACATCACTCGGATCGCGGCCGTTTTCAATGCGGAGCCACATGTGTTCCAGGTGGGTGTCAACTTCGCGGACGCGACAACGCTCACTGGCGCAAGCGCTTCCGAGAAGAATGTGCGGCGCGCGCAGAACACCGGCCGCTACGTGATCACTGACGTGATGGCAGACGGCCCGGCGATGTTCGACACCGAACGGCTCGATCGCGCCGATGAAAACTCGATGTTTGCCACGCTCGACGAGGTGCTCTGTCTCAATCCCGCCGATTAACACCCAGCCGCCACAGTTTTCGCCGCAGACATGACTGTGGCCCGCACACCGAGGTG
>NZ_LZLV01000118.1 GCF_001673405.1 Mycobacterium sp. 1245111.1
GGGTGTTGTTTGAGAACTCAATAGTGTGTTTGGTGGTTTTGTTTTTGTTGTTGTTTTTGTGACCGCATTTGTGGCGCCCCGTGTCATGGGTGTGGTTTTTTTGATGCCAGTTTTTGGTGTCTTTTTGCTGTGATCGGATTTTTCTGATTCGGATTCTTCTCGCTGTTGCGAGTGGTTTTTGTTTGGAGAGTTTGATCCTGGCTCAGGACGAACGCTGGCGGCGTGCTTAACACATGCAAGTCGAACGGAAAGGCCCTTTCGGGGGTACTCGAGTGGCGAACGGGTGAGTAACACGTGGGTGATCTGCCCTGCACTTCGGGATAAGCTTGGGAAACTGGGTCTAATACCGGATAGGACCACGGCATGCATGTGCTGTGGTGGAAAGCTTTTGCGGTGTGGGATGGGCCCGCGGCCTATCAGCTTGTTGGTGGGGTGATGGCCTACCAAGGCGACGACGGGTAGCCGGCCTGAGAGGGTGTCCGGCCACACTGGGACTGAGATACGGCCCAGACTCCTACGGGAGGCAGCAGTGGGGAATATTGCACAATGGGCGCAAGCCTGATGCAGCGACGCCGCGTGGGGGATGACGGCCTTCGGGTTGTAAACCTCTTTCACCATCGGCGAAGCCCATAGCTTTTGTTGTGGGTGACGGTAGGTGGAGAAGAAGCACCGGCCAACTACGTGCCAGCAGCCGCGGTAATACGTAGGGTGCGAGCGTTGTCCGGAATTACTGGGCGTAAAGAGCTCGTAGGTGGTTTGTCGCGTTGTCCGTGAAATTCCCTGGCTTAACTGGGGGCGTGCGGGCGATACGGGCAGACTGGAGTACTGCAGGGGAGACTGGAATTCCTGGTGTAGCGGTGGAATGCGCAGATATCAGGAGGAACACCGGTGGCGAAGGCGGGTCTCTGGGCAGTAACTGACGCTGAGGAGCGAAAGCGTGGGGAGCGAACAGGATTAGATACCCTGGTAGTCCACGCCGTAAACGGTGGGTACTAGGTGTGGGTTTCCTTCCTTGGGATCCGTGCCGTAGCTAACGCATTAAGTACCCCGCCTGGGGAGTACGGCCGCAAGGCTAAAACTCAAAGGAATTGACGGGGGCCCGCACAAGCGGCGGAGCATGTGGATTAATTCGATGCAACGCGAAGAACCTTACCTGGGTTTGACATGCACAGGACGCCGGTAGAGATATCGGTTCCCTTGTGGTCTGTGTGCAGGTGGTGCATGGCTGTCGTCAGCTCGTGTCGTGAGATGTTGGGTTAAGTCCCGCAACGAGCGCAACCCTTGTCTCATGTTGCCAGCGCGTTATGGCGGGGACTCGTGAGAGACTGCCGGGGTCAACTCGGAGGAAGGTGGGGATGACGTCAAGTCATCATGCCCCTTATGTCCAGGGCTTCACACATGCTACAATGGCCGGTACAAAGGGCTGCGATGCCGTGAGGCTTAGCGAATCCTTGAAAGCCGGTCTCAGTTCGGATCGGGGTCTGCAACTCGACCCCGTGAAGTCGGAGTCGCTAGTAATCGCAGATCAGCAACGCTGCGGTGAATACGTTCCCGGGCCTTGTACACACCGCCCGTCACGTCATGAAAGTCGGTAACACCCGAAGCCAGTGGCCTAACCCTTGTGGGGGGAGCTGTCGAAGGTGGGATCGGCGATTGGGACGAAGTCGTAACAAGGTAGCCGTACCGGAAGGTGCGGCTGGATCACCTCCTTTCTAAGGAGCACCATTTCATTCCCCCACCCCCGCCGCCTGGCGGGATCAGTGTGGTTGGGAGATCAGTGCCGGCGTCTGTAGTGGACGATCCGGTCGGTGCACGACAACAATCGCTTCTCGAATTTTGTTCGGGGGCAGCAGAATTGCCAGACACACTGTTGGGTCCTGAGACAACACCCGCTGTTGTCCCTTGGTCGTTGGATTGAGGGTGTGGTGTTGTTGCTCCATCTTGGTGGTGGGGTGTGGTGTTTGTTTAATTGGATAGTGGTTGCGAGCATCTAAGCAAAAAGCTGATATTGGCGTTTTGTTGAGTATGTTTTCTTGTGTTTGTAAGTGTTTAAGGGCACATGGTGGATGCCTTGGCATCAGGAGCCGATGAAGGACGTGGGAGGCTGCGATATGCCTCGGGGAGCTGTCAACCGAGCGTGGATCCGAGGATGTCCGAATGGGGAAACCCGGCACGAGTGATGTCGTGTCACCCAACCCTGAATATATAGGGGTTGGGGGGGAACGCGGGGAAGTGAAACATCTCAGTACCCGTAGGAAAAGAAAACAATAGTGATTCCGTGAGTAGTGGCGAGCGAAAGCGGAGGATGGCTAAACCGTGCGCATGTGATACCCGGCGGGGGTTGTGTGTGTGGTGTTGTGGGGTTTGTGTTCTGTGGTCCGCCGATCGCAGCATCAGTAGTGGCGTGTTAGTCGAAGTGGCCTGGGATGGTCTGCCGTAGACGGTGAGAGCCCGGTAGGTGAAAACATGTCATCTGGTGTCATGAATACCCGAGTAGCAGCGGGCCCGTGGAATCTGCTGTGAATCTGCCGAGACCACTCGGTAAGCCTGAATACTTCCTGATGACCGATAGCGGATTAGTACCGTGAGGGAATGGTGAAAAGTACCCCGGGAGGGGAGTGAAAGAGTACCTGAAACCGTGTGCCTACAAGCCGTCAGAGCCCTCCTTTGGTGGGGTGATGGCGTGCCTTTTGAAGAATGAGCCTGCGAGTCAGGGACATGTCGCGAGGTTAACCCGGGTGGGGTAGCCGCAGCGAAAGCGAGTCTGAATAGGGCGTATCCCCGTAAGGGGTGTAGTGGTGTGTTCTGGACCCGAAGCGGAGTGATCTACCCATGGCCAGGGTGAAGCGCGGGTAAGACCGCGTGGAGGCCCGAACCCACTTAGGTTGAAGACTGAGGGGATGAGTTGTGGGTAGGGGTGAAAGGCCAATCAAACTCCGTGATAGCTGGTTCTCCCCGAAATGCATTTAGGTGCAGCGTTGCGTGTTTCTTGCCGGAGGTAGAGCTACTGGATGGCCGATGGGCCCTACTAGGTTACTGACGTCAGCCAAACTCCGAATGCCGGTAAGTGAAAGCGTGGCAGTGAGACGGCGGGGGATAAGCTCCGTGCGTCGAGAGGGAAACAGCCCAGATCGCCGGCTAAGGCCCCTAAGCGTGTGCTAAGTGGAAAAGGATGTGCAGTCGCATAGACAACCAGGAGGTTGGCTTAGAAGCAGCCACCCTTGAAAGAGTGCGTAATAGCTCACTGGTCAAGTGATTGTGCGCCGATAATGTAGCGGGGCTCAAGCACACCGCCGAAGCCGCGGCAACATAGCAATATGTTGGGTAGGGGAGCGTCCTGCATCCAGCGAAGCCACCGAGTGATCGAGTGGTGGAGGGTGTGGGAGTGAGAATGCAGGCATGAGTAGCGATAAGGCAAGTGAGAACCTTGCCCGCCGAAAGACCAAGGGTTCCTGGGCCAGGCCAGTCCGCCCAGGGTGAGTCGGGACCTAAGGCGAGGCCGACAGGCGTAGTCGATGGACAACGGGTTGATATTCCCGTACCCGTGTGTGCGCGTCCCTGATGAATCAGTGGTACTAACCACCCAAATCTCGGATCATCTGCGACCTTCGGGTCAAGGAGTTCTGGGGGCTGCGTGGGACCTTCACTGGTAGTAGTCAAGCGATGGGGTGACGCAGGAAGGTAGCCGTACCAGTCAGTGGTAATACTGGGGCAAGCCCGTAGGAAGAACAGTAGGCAAATCCGCTGTTCACATATTCCGAGAGGTGATGCATAACCGGATGAGGTGAATTCGGTGATCCTATGCTGCCGAGAAAAGCCTCTAGCGAGCACACACACGGCCCGTACCCCAAACCAACACAGGTGGTCAGGTAGAGAATACCAAGGCGTACGAGAGAACTATGGTTAAGGAACTCGGCAAAATACCCCCGTAACTTCGGGAGAAGGGGGGCCCACACACCGTCAACACCCTTCGCGGTGGGCAGCGGGAGTGGGTCGCAGAAACCAGTGAGAAGCGACTGTTTACTAAAAACACAGGTCCGTGCGAAGTCGCAAGACGATGTATACGGACTGACGCCTGCCCGGTGCTGGAAGGTTAAGAGGACCCGTTAACCCCTCGGGGTGAAGCGGAGAATTTAAGCCCCAGTAAACGGCGGTGGTAACTATAACCATCCTAAGGTAGCGAAATTCCTTGTCGGGTAAGTTCCGACCTGCACGAATGGCGTAACGACTTCTCAACTGTCTCAACCATAGACTCGGCGAAATTGCACTACGAGTAAAGATGCTCGTTACGCGCGGCAGGACGAAAAGACCCCGGGACCTTCACTATAGCTTGGTATTGATGTTCGGTACGGTTTGTGTAGGATAGGTGGGAGACTGTGAAACAATTACGCCAGTAATTGCGGAGTCGTTGTTGAAATACCACTCTGATCGTATTGGACCTCTAACCTCGAACCGTCTATCCGGTTCAGGAACAGTGCCTGGTGGGTAGTTTAACTGGGGCGGTTGCCTCCCAAAATGTAACGGAGGCGCCCAAAGGTTCCCTCAACCTGGACGGCAATCAGGTGTTGAGTGCAAGTGCACAAGGGAGCTTGACTGCAAGACGGACATGTCAAGCAGGGACGAAAGTCGGGACTAGTGATCCGGCACCCCCGAGTGGAAGGGGTGTCGCTCAACGGATAAAAGGTACCCCGGGGATAACAGGCTGATCTTCCCCAAGAGTCCATATCGACGGGATGGTTTGGCACCTCGATGTCGGCTCGTCGCATCCTGGGGCTGGAGCAGGTCCCAAGGGTTGGGCTGTTCGCCCATTAAAGCGGCACGCGAGCTGGGTTTAGAACGTCGTGAGACAGTTCGGTCTCTATCCGCCGCGCGCGTCAGAAGCTTGAGGAAACCTGTCCCTAGTACGAGAGGACCGGGACGGACGAACCTCTGGTCCACCAGTTGTCCCACCAGGGGCACCGCTGGATAGCCACGTTCGGACAGGATAACCGCTGAAAGCATCTAAGCGGGAAACCCCCTCCAAGACCAGGCTTCTCACCCATCAAGTGGGATAAGGCCCCCCGCAGACCACGGGATCAATAGACCAGACCTACAAGCCCAGCAATGAGCTCAGGGAACTGGCACTAACCGGCCGAAAACTTACACACACGCAACCACAACCCACGCAGACAACCACTGCACCCCACCACCAAAAACACACTTCATAACAACACAAATAAAGTTACGGCGGCCACAGCGACAGGGAAACGCCCGGACCCATCCCGAACCCGGAAGCTAAGCCTGCCAGCGCCGATGATACTACCCACCCGGGTGGAAAAGTAGGACACCGCCGAACACACACAACACACCCGTGCCCCCCAAAACCCTTGGGGGGCACGGGCATTTCT
>NZ_LZLV01000119.1 GCF_001673405.1 Mycobacterium sp. 1245111.1
CGGCCACGGTCCACGACTGGTTACCTGTTGTGGTACCCAGCACGATGGCGCCGATCAGAAACGGCAGTTCGCGCAGCAGCTCGTGTACCGGGTGGACCAACAACATCCTGGGACTCAACCGCTGCCAAGCGGTTTCGATGACTTGGCGCCGCTCCTCAGCACTGGCGCCGCTCATGCGGCGCACGGCCGGGTCTTCGGCGCTCACGTCGCGTCCTCGGCGCCGATCGCCGCGATGTCGGTCAGCTGCGCGAACTGCCGTTTCTGATCGGCGCCATCGTGCTGGGTACCACAACAGGTAACCAGTCGTGGACCGTGGCCGTGGTCGCCTACACGGTCGTGATCGGTGTGGCGCGCTGGGTCACCACCAGCTACCGCATCGATGCCAGTCAGCTGCAGCTTCGGACGGGCCTGCTGCAGCGCAAGGTATTGTCGTTGCCGCTCAACAGGATTCGCTCGGTGAGCAGCGATGCGCGGCTGCTGCACCGTCTGATGGGCTTGGCGGTCGTGCGGGTGAGCACCGGACGGGAGGCCAAGGGCGAGAGCGGGTCCGGCGTCTTCGAGCTCAACGCCGTCGAGGTCGGTCGGGTGCCGCGGCTGAAGGCGATTCTGCTGGCCGACTCGGCCGAGCCGGACGAGGTCACGACCGCGCAGCCGGACGACGTGTTGGCCCGCTGGCAACCCGCCTGGCTGAGGTATTCGCCGTTGAGTGTGTCCGGTCTGCTGTCTCTTCTCGCCGCGTCCGGAGTGATCTATGAGAGCGGATTCGTTGGGCCTCTGCAGCATTCGCGGATCGTCGAGTCATTCATCGACGAGTCCCGACAGCTGGGCACGGCCGGCACGATCGGGGTCATCGGCGGCGTGATCCTGGTTGCGTCGGTGTTGCTTGCCGTACTGCGGTCGCTGCTCACCTGGGGCAATTTGGTGCTGCTGCGCCAAGGCGATGTCCTGCACCTGCGGCACGGGCTGCTGCGCCTTCGCGAGCGCTCCTACGACATGAGCCGGCTGCGCGGTGGGACTCTGCGCCAACCGCTGTTTGTGCGGATCTTCGGCGGCGCCCGCTTGGATGCGGTGATGACTGGTGTGCACGGTGCCGGTGAGGCGTCGGTGTTGCTGCCGCCATGTCCGGCGTCGACCGCCGAGGCGGTGCTTACCGAGTTAGTCGGAGATCGCGAGGTCGTCTCGGGCCCGTTGCGTGGCCATGGCGGGCGGACGGCGACTCGGCGCTGGACGCGGGCTCTGAGCTTACCGGCGCTGATCGGTCTGGGGCTGGCGCTTTTGGTCGTCGTCGAGGGGAAAACCGCTGTGCCCGTGTGGGTTTGGCCCGCCTGGATTGCGGTGACGGCGTGGTGCGCGTTGCTGGCTGTGGACCGGATCGGCGCGCTGGGGCACCGGCTTCACGACGGCTGGCTGGTGATGCGCTCCGGGAGTATCGAGCGACGCCGCGACTGCCTCGCGACCGCGGGGATCATCAGCTGGACGGTGCGTCAGACGCCGTTTCAGCGCCGGGCCAAGGTCGCGACTTTGGTGGCGGCCACCGCTGCGGGCGTCAAGCGCTATCCGCTGATCGACGTGCCGGATGACCTGGTGTGGTCGATCGCGGCAGAGGCGTCGCCGTGGGTGGCCGACAGCATCTGGGCGACGCGCTAGACGGTCAGGCGCGCTAGGCCGTCAGCCCGCGGACCGCGATGATGCGGGCCGCGAGTTGTTCGCTGGTGGCCGCGGCCACCGGTGGGCCACCGCACAGCCGGCGCAATTCGTTGTGAATCCAGCCGTGCGGCTTACCAAGTCGATAATGCGCGGCCGACACCAGCGCGTTGAGTTCGCGGCGCAGGTCGCGTAGTTGGCCGTGGCGGGTGACCGGTTCGACGGTGGCGGCGCCGTCGCGGGTACGACGGTCGAACTGCTCTTCTTGCTGGCGGCGCAACAGCTCTCGCATCTGTCCGGCGTCCAGCAGTCCGGGGATGCCGAGGTAGTCGGCCTCTTCGTCGCTGCCGGCCGGCGTCGCGGTACCGAACGACGAGCCGTCGAAAATCACCTGGTCCAGCTCGGCGTCGGCGCCCAGCGACTCGAATGTGTTGTCGATCTCGGACGGCTCGTCCTGGCGGCGCTGCGCCTCCTCAAGCTCGTCCTTGGGCTCCCGATCCGGTTGACCGAGAACGTGATTGCGCTGTGCCTCCAATTCGCTGGCCAGCAGCAGCAGTGAGGGCACCGACGGCAGGAAGACGCTCGCGGTCTCCCCGGGCCGCCGCGACCGGACGAACCGGCCGATGGCCTGGGCGAAGAACAGCGGGGTGGATGCGCTGGTGGCGTACACGCCGACCGCCAGCCGCGGCACGTCGACGCCTTCGGACACCATCCGCACCGCGACCAGCCAGCGGGTGTTCGACGCGGAGAACTGCGCGATGCGCTTCGAGGCGCCCGGATCGTCGGACAACACGACCGTCGGCTCTTCGCCCGTAATCCGTTTCAGCAGAACGGCATACGCGCGGGCGGCCTTCTGGTCTGAGGCGATCACCATGCCGCCGGCGTCCGGAACGCCGCCGGCGCGCAGTTGTTGCAGCCGGGTATCGGCCGCGGTGACGACCGCGGGCATCCATTCGCCGGCCGGGTCCAGCGCGGTTCGCCAGGCCCGCGCGGTGTGCTCGGCGGTGGCCGGCTCACCGAGTCGCGCGGCATACTCCGCGCCGGCGCTGTCGCGCCACCGCGTCTCGCCCGAGTACGCCATGAACACCACCGGGCGCACCACGCCGTCGGCGAGCGCGTCGGTGTAGCCGTAGGTGTGGTCGGCCTGCGACCGCAACACGCCCGCGGCGTCCGGCTCGTACCGCACGAACGGGATCGGGGAGTCGTCGCTGCGGAACGGCGTGCCGGTCAGTGCCAGCCGGCGGGTCGCGTCGCCGAACGCTTCCAGGAGCGCGTCGCCCCAGCTCTTGGCCTCGCCGCCGTGGTGGATCTCGTCGAAGATGACCAGCGTTCGTCGGGCCTCGGTCCGCACCCGGTGGCGGCTGGGATGGCTGGCCACCTGGGCGTAGGTGACCACGACGCCGTGATACTCCGCGGAGGTGTGTGCCGCGCTGTTGCTGAACTTCGGGTCCAGCGCGATGCCGTCGACGGCGGCCGCCGACGCCCACTGCACCTTCAGGTGTTCTGTGGGCACCACGACGGTGATCGCGTCGACGCTGCGGTCGGCCAGCAACTCCCCGGCGATCCGCAGGGCAAACGCGGTCTTACCCGCGCCAGGGGTGGCGACCAGCAGATAATCGCGCGGTTTGGCGGTCAGATAACGCACCAACGCGCGACGCTGCCAGCCCCGCAAAGCCCGGGTGCTGGGCGCTTCAACTGCCCGCACCCGAGACTCCAATCTGATCGAGATGCAGTCTAGGGCAAGGACATCGGGCCACGCATCTTGGCACGACGGCGGCGAGTCGTGGCATTCCTCTGGCGCCGCGACCACACTTTTGACATCGTCAGATCGATGATCACCGGACTGGCCCACAGCGGCGTGTGCGTGCCCGACTGCGAGGCCGCGGTCGCGTTCTATCGGGACGTGTTGGGCATGCGGGTGCTCTCGCCGCCCTACGTGATGGCCGGCGACGCGATCCGCGAGGACATGGGCGAGCTGGTCTCCGATCCGACGATGAAAGCGGCGATCGTGGGATTCCACGACGACGGTGACCGGGTCCTCGAGGTGATCGAATACCTCGGCGTCGAAGGCGGCGCTCAGCGAAGCTCCGCGGCCCTGACCGACCATGGTTTGTCGCATGTGGGGCTGATCTGTGCGGACCTCGACGCGACCCGCGCCCAGCTCGAGGCCAAAGGCGTCCGCTTTCTGGTCGACGGCATCGCAGATGTGGCGGGCGTGCGCACGACGTGGTTCGTCGATCCCTGGGGCGTGGTGTTCATCCTCGTCGAGAAGAGCAAGCCGGGACGGCCGTACTTCGCGCAGTGGGGCTGACGCCTAGTCTGCTCCCGTCCGTAGCATCGGTGTGGTGACCGAGCCGATCGTCGACGAAAACGCCCGCACGGAACGGTTACTCGATGCGCAGGACAAGGCGGCGCAGCTGTTCGACGAGATCGAGCGCCGCGGCCTGATCCGTCCGAGCGTGGGCGAGAAGGAGCTGTCCGACGAGATCAACCAGTTGGCCGCGGAACTGCTCGGCGTCACCCGGCATTGGCACCGGCGGATCGTGCGCGCCGGCGAGAACACGTTGCAGCCGTTCAAGGAACGGCCACCGGACCGGGTCGTCGCCGATGACGACATCGTGTTCCTCGACCTCGGCCCGATCTTCGAGGAGTGGGAAGCCGACTTCGGCCGGACCTTTGTCCTCGGCGACGACCCGGACAAGCTCGCTCTGCGCGACGCGCTGCCGAAGGTGTGGCAGGCCGGGCGCGACTACTTCGACAGCCATCCCGACGTCACCGGCGCCGAGTTATTCGACGCCACAGTCGAAATCGCTCGTCGAGAAGGCTTCGGGTGGGGCAGCCACATCGCCGGCCATCTCGTCGGGGAGTTTCCGCACAAGAAGATTCCCGGGACGGACACCGAGTGGTACGTCATGCCCGGATCCACCAAACCGATGCGGCGGCACGACCCCAGCGGCCGGCGGTGCCACTGGATTCTGGAAATCCATCTGATCGATCCGCAGCACCGGTTCGGCGGGTTCTACGAGCAGCTGCTCGATCTGGCTTAGACGGGGTACGTGACTCCGGTCAGCTCTTCCGACACCGCCCATAGCCGGCGCTGCCGATCGGCGTCGTGCGACTTCTTGCTGGAGCCGACGACCTTCGGGTAGCCCTGCGTCTGACCGAATCCGTCGGGGCCGTAGTACTGGCCGCCGAGCACGGACGGGTCGGTGGCGGCACGCAGGGTCGGCAACGCGCCCATTGCGGCTTCCTGCGACAGTCGCGAGAAGAACAGTTCGACGGCGGGCCGCAGCGGCCCGGTCATGTAGCGACCCAGCTCGGTATTCGAACCGCCAGGATGGGCCGCCGCCGCGATCGTGCTGCCATGCGCGGCGAGCCGGCGCTGAAGCTCGTAGGTGAAGAGCAGGTTGGCCAGCTTGGCCTGCCCGTAGGCGCGCACTCGGTTGTAGCTGCGCTCCCACTGCAGATCGTCAAAGTGAATGTCAGCCAGGATGCGGTGGCCGATGCTGCTGACCGTCACGACCCGCGAGCCGGCCACCGGGAGCATCCGGTCGAGCAGCAGGCCGGTGAAGGCGAAGTGGCCGAGATGGTTTGTGCCGAACTGCAACTCGAAGCCGTCCTTGGTTTTCCCCTTCGGGGTGTACATCACGCCGGCGTTGTTGATCAGCAGGTCGATGCGGTCGTGGTCGGCACGTAATTGCTCAGCGGCGGCGCGCACGGACTCCAGCGAGGTGAGGTCGAGCTCCTGCAGGGCCAGGTCTGCGTTGGGGGAGCGCCGCTTGATCAGGAGCTCGGCGTCCTTGCCCTTGTCGAGGTTGCGCACCGCGAGCACGACGTGCGCGCCCTTGTCGGCCAGCGCCGCGGCGGTCTCAAAGCCGAGGCCGGTGTTGGATCCGGTGATGACGGCGACGCGGCCGGTCTGGTCGGGGATGTCGGCGGTCGTCCACTTCGCCATGAAAAGCTCCTTAAGCTGTAAGGTAAACGGGGCGTGCGCCCCGGTTGATCCCTCGACTATACGGAACGTACGCCCCGTTTTGTCAACCCGCTAGGTGGTGAGCAATGTCCGTACCCGCTAAGCCGCTGCGTGCTGACGCGGCCCGCAATCGGGCCCGGGTGCTGGAAACCGCCTACGAGACCTTCGCGGCCGAAGGCCTGTCGGTGCCGATCGACGAGATCGCCCGTCGGGCCGGCGTGGGCGCCGGCACCGTCTACCGGCATTTCCCGACCAAAGAAGACCTGTTCATGGCGGTGGTCGACAGCCGGCTCCGGCACATCATCGCCGGGGGTCACGCGCTGCTCGGCGACCCCGGCCCGGGAGAGGCGCTGTTCACCTTCCTGCGGTCGATGGTTCTGGACTTCGGCGCCACCGACCAGGGTCTGGTCGACGCGCTCGCTGGAATGGGTATCGACATCAACTCCGCCGCTCCCGACGCCGAGCAAGGCTTCCGTGACCTGCTCGGCGAGCTTCTGCGGGCCGCGCAGCGGGCCGGGACTGTGCGGGCCGATGTCGACGTTCCTGAGGTCAAGGCACTGCTGGTGGGTTGCCAGGCAATGCAGGGCTACGACCAGGAGCGGGCCGAACGGGTCACCGATGTGGTCATCGATGGTCTACGAACGCCCCGCGACAAGGGGTGACCTCTTCTTGCACTCGATATAGGCGAGTGCTAAAAATGACACTGGCACTCGCGACCGGCGAGTGCTAGGTCGGGACGGTGAGGCAAGGGCCGCGCCAGCGGAGACACCCAAGCCGTCCGTCGCGGGCACTGCACCCGGCCACAGACTCGTCATCCCCTATCGGAGGAATCACTTCGCAATGGCCAAGACAATTGCGTACGACGAAGAGGCCCGTCGCGGCCTCGAGCGGGGCCTGAACAGCCTCGCCGACGCGGTAAAGGTGACGTTGGGTCCCAAGGGCCGCAACGTCGTCCTGGAGAAGAAGTGGGGCGCCCCCACGATCACCAACGATGGTGTGTCCATCGCCAAGGAGATCGAGCTGGAGGACCCCTACGAGAAGATCGGCGCCGAGCTGGTCAAGGAAGTCGCCAAGAAGACCGACGACGTCGCCGGTGACGGCACCACCACGGCGACCGTGCTTGCACAGGCGCTCGTCAAGGAAGGCCTGCGTAACGTCGCGGCCGGCGCCAACCCGCTGGGCCTCAAGCGCGGCATCGAGAAGGCCGTCGAGAAGGTCACCGAGACCCTGCTGAAGTCGGCCAAAGAGGTCGAGACCAAGGAGCAGATCTCGGCCACCGCAGCAATCTCGGCCGGTGACACCCAGATCGGCGAGCTGATCGCCGAGGCGATGGACAAGGTCGGCAACGAGGGCGTCATCACCGTCGAGGAGTCCAACACCTTCGGCCTGCAGCTGGAGCTCACCGAGGGTATGCGCTTCGACAAGGGCTACATCTCGGGGTACTTCGTCACCGACGCCGAGCGTCAGGAAGCGGTCCTCGAGGACCCCTACATCCTGTTGGTGTCGTCGAAGGTCTCGACGGTCAAGGACCTTCTGCCGCTGCTCGAGAAGGTCATCCAGTCGGGCAAGCCGCTGCTGATCATCGCCGAGGACGTCGAGGGCGAGGCCCTGTCGACCCTGGTCGTCAACAAGATCCGCGGCACCTTCAAGTCGGTCGCCGTCAAGGCGCCGGGCTTCGGTGACCGCCGCAAGGCCATGCTGCAGGACATCGCGATCCTGACCGGTGGCCAGGTCATCAGCGAAGAGGTCGGCCTGTCGCTGGAGACCGCGGACATCTCGCTGCTGGGCCAGGCCCGCAAGGTGGTCATCAACAAGGACGAGACCACCATCGTCGAGGGCGCCGGTGACTCCGACGCCATCGCCGGCCGGGTTGCTCAGATCCGCGCCGAGATCGAGAACAGCGACTCCGACTACGACCGCGAGAAGCTGCAGGAGCGCCTGGCCAAGCTGGCCGGTGGTGTTGCGGTGATCAAGGCCGGTGCCGCCACTGAGGTGGAGCTCAAGGAGCGCAAGCACCGCATCGAGGACGCCGTGCGTAACGCCAAGGCAGCCGTCGAAGAGGGCATCGTGGCCGGTGGTGGCGTGGCCTTGCTGCAGTCGGCTCCTGCGCTGGACGACCTGAAGCTGAGCGGTGACGAGGCGACGGGCGCGAACATCGTGCGCGTGGCACTGTCGGCTCCGCTGAAGCAGATCGCGTTCAACGGTGGGCTCGAGCCCGGCGTCGTCGCGGAGAAGGTCACCAACTCCAAGCCGGGCGTCGGCCTCAACGCCGCCACCGGTGAGTACGAGGACCTGCTCAAGGCCGGCGTTGCCGACCCGGTCAAGGTGACCCGTTCGGCGCTGCAGAACGCGGCGTCCATCGCGGCGCTGTTCCTGACCACCGAGGCCGTCGTGGCCGACAAGCCGGAGAAGGCCGCCGCTCCCGTCGGCGACCCGACCGGTGGCATGGGTGGTATGGACTTCTAGTCCGCGTCAGTCAACGGAAGGCCCGGTCCCCATGTGGGGCCGGGTTTTTCGTATTTCTGGGTAACTGGTCTACTGAGGTTTCAAACGGTTGGGGATGAAGGGGCTAGACAATGCGTAAATCGATGCGAACAATCCTCGGAGTAATCCCCGCCTGCATTCTCGGCGTCCTCGTCGCGCCAACCGCGGGTGCGGCACCTGATCCGTGCTCGGCGAGCGGGCTGGCTGCGACCTCCAGCGGGGTGTTGAACGCGGCGAGCGGGTACCTCGACGGCCACCCGGACGCCAACAACGTGCTGACCGCTGCGGTCAACCAACCGCCCGCCGAGGCCAAGTCGTCGGTGCGGGGGTATTTCCTCGGCCACCCGGGCGAGGCGCTGGAGCTGAAGGGCATCGCCCAGCCGCTGCTCGACCTGCGCGGCCGGTGCAACGCCTCGGTGTCGCCGGATCAGTTGGCGGCGCTGTTCGACGCGCTATCGACCAACTGACGCCCATCCGCCACGAGTGTGCAGGTTCTGCACGCCGTCACGCGGTTTTCACGAACAAAAGCTGCACACTCGAATGCCCCGGTGCATAGTCGCGCGCGGCTTCGGCCTGCCCTGATCGAAGATCTCGGCCATGAGCGAGGACGAGTGGCCAATTCTCGGACGCCATGCCGTCCCGCGAGGCGAGCTCTCGTCCTGGCAGCTGCAGCGCGATTACCGGCGCGTCTACCGAAACGTCTACGTATCGAAGCGATCGACGCTGACAGCACTCACCCGGGCTCGCGCGGCTTGGCTTTGGTCAGGGGGCGACGCCATCCTGACCGGGCTTTCCGCGGCGGCGGTGCTGGGCACCAGGTGGCTAGACGCCGGGGAACCTGCAGAGTTATGCCGTCCCAACCGGCACGCCCCAACTGGGATCGTGGTCCGTTCATACACCTTGGACACCCGAGAAACCAGCATCCGCAACGGGATTCGGATAACCACCCCTGAGCGGACTGCATTCGATATCGGACGATCAGTGTCGGCGAACCGCTCGATCATCATCCTGGATGCACTCGCCAACGCGACCAATTTCAAGGTCGACGACGTCGTCGCCCTGGCCGTTGCCAACCCAGGCGCTCGGGGTATTCGACGGCTGCAGTCGGCGTTGGCGTTGGTTGACGGCGGGGCAGAGTCTCCGCAGGAGACTCGGGTGCGGTTACTGCTAGTCGATGCGGGTTTGCCGGCGCCCGAGACCCAAATCGAGTTCACCGACGAGTTCGGCGTCGCGCGGATCAGGGTCGACATGGGCTGGCGCGAATGGCGGGTGGCTGTCGAGTACGACGGCGTGCAGCACTGGTCCGACCGATACCAGCGATCATGGGACATCGACCGCATCGCGATGCTTGAGTCGATGGGATGGTCTGTCATCAGGATCAGTGCCGAGATGCTGTCCAGACCAGAGGTAATCATCGAACGCGTGCGCAGAAAGCTCAGGGCGGCGGGCTGTGCCGTCTAGCGCCGAGCGTGCGGGTTATAGGCGTAGATATTCCATATTCGCGTGCACAACCTGCACAGTCGGCACGGGATCAGGCGGGCACCGGCTGGCGGCCGCGGACCAGCTTGCCGGGACGCGCGTCGGTCGGCACACCGTTCTCGGCGATGATCTCACCGCTGACGATCGTGGCCACGTAGCCGTCGGCGGTCTGGTCGAGCCGCCGCCCGCCGGCGGGCAGGTCGTGGGTGATCACCGGCTTGTGGATCCGCAGCGCCGAGTGGTCGATGACGTTGAGGTCGGCCTTGTATCCGACGGCGATCCGGCCGCGGTCGGCGAGCCCGGCGACCCGGGCCGGCACCGAGGTCAGTCGGCGCACGGCTTCGGGCACCTCGAAGCGGCCGGACTTGCGGTCGCGGGCCCAGTGCGCCAGGAAATACGTCGAATAGCTTGCGTCGCAGATCATTCCGTAGTGGGCGCCGCCGTCACCCAATCCGAGCACCACGTCGTCGCGGTGCAGCAACTCGCCGACGGTGTCGAGTGAACTGTTCTCCAGGTTGCTGGTGGCGACCAGCAGCATGGCGTGGCCGTCGTCGTCGAGCAACCGGTCGTAGGCCTCTTCCATCGGATGCACTCCCCGCGCCCGGGCCCGCGCGCCGATGCTGGTCGACGGGTCCGGCTCGTAGTCGGGGTTGTCGCCAAGCGGGAAGATCCAGTCCCACATCTGGGTCACGATGAGGATCGGGTGTCCCACGCCGGGCTTGTCGGCCAGGATGCGGTCCCGGACCTCGGGCTTGCGCATCTCGGCGACCCGCTCGGCCAGCGGCAGCCCAGCGATCTCCTGGTAGGAGGGGTAGAGCACGAACGGGTTCGCCGAAAGCTCCAGCCCCATCACCAAGCCGATCGGCCGCGGCAGCAGCTGTGCGGTGACGTCACCGCCGGCAGCGTTGGATTTTTCGATCATGTTGATGGCGTCCGGCCAGGTCGGGTCACCGGCATTGGCGACGACGAGCGTGAAGGTGACCGGCAGCCCGACGTCCTCGGCCACCTCGAACACCGTCTGCAGCACCGACTGGTAGCCGCCGGCGGGGATGTCCGGCACGAACTGCAGCAGGCCGCCGCCGCCGTCGACGACACCGCGGGCGATCTCTTCGATCTCCTCGCGCGCCGCTTCGTAACTCGGTATCGGCGAACCGCTTTCGGTCTTGTGGATGGTGAAGCGCGACGTGGCGAAGCCCAGCGCGCCGACCTCGATCGCCTCCTTGGCCAGCTTCCGCATCATCGCGAGGTCCTCGGCGGTGGCCGGCTCGCGGTTGGCGCCGCGCTCGCCCATCACGTAGACCCGCAGCGGGGAGTGCGGCAGGTAGGCCGCTACATCAATGTCGCGCTTACCGGCATCGAGGGCATCCATGTACTGCGGGAAGGTCTCCCAGTTCCAGGGCAGGCCGTCGGTCATCACCACGCCGGGAATGTCTTCGACCCCGGCCATCACGTCGACCAGCACGTCGTGGTCCTCCTGCCGGCAGGGCGCGAAGCCCACGCCGCAGTTGCCCATCACCACGGTGGTCACCCCGTGCGCGGAGGACGGCGTCAATCGCTCCGACCAGATCGACTGCCCGTCGTAGTGCGTATGCAGGTCGACGAAGCCGGGCGTGACCAGCAGCCCAGCGGCGTCGATCTCGCGTGCGGCATCCGCGCCGTTGACGGGGTCTGTCTGTGGCCGAACGGCCACAATGACACCGTCGCGCACGGCGACGTCACCGACAAAAGGCTCGCCGCCCAGCCCGTCCACGATGGTGCCGTTGCGAATGATCAGGTCGTAGGTCATCTAAAGAATCTACGACCGTGTCGGTGGTAGATGCCAGGATCGGATCATGATCGATCACTTCGGAATCAACTGTCAGGACTACGCCAAGGCGCAGGAGTTCTACGACCGGGTGCTGGGCGTGCTGGGGTATTCGCGACAACTCGATTTCGGTGAGGCCGTCGGCTACGGGCCGGCAGGCAGCCCGGACTTTTGGATCGCCGAGGGCGCGGGCATGGGGCCCAACCGCGAGACGCATTTCGCGTTCACCGCGGCCGACCATGACGCGGTCAACGCGTTTCATCAGGCCGCCCTCGAGGTGGGAGCCGAGTCGCTGCACGCGCCCAAACTGTGGCCGGAATACGGCGAGGGCTATTTCGCCGCGTTCGTCCGCGACCCCGACGGCAACAACGTCGAAGCCGTCTGCCACGCGTAGGGTCGGCGAGTATGTCTGATGACGCCGTTCGAGAGTTGTTGCGCGACTCGTTCACTCGTCTGATCGAGCACGTCGACGAAGTGACCGACGGTCTGACAGAAGAACAGGCCATCTACCGGCCGGCGACGACTGCCAACAGCATCGCCTGGCTGATCTGGCACAGCGCGCGGGTCCAGGATCTGCAACTCGCCCCGATCGCCGGAGTCGAGCAGGTGTGGACGGCTGGCGGATGGGTGGACCGGTTCGGTCTCGACCTGCCGCGCAACGACTCCGGCTACGGCCACGGCCCAGCCGAGGTGGCCAAGGTGCGTGCGCCGGTCGAGTTGCTGGCCGGCTACTACCACGCGCTGCACGACATGACGCTGACGTTCGTCGATGGTGTCACCGCCGCGGACCTCGCGCGCATCGTCGACCGCAACTGGGACCCGCCGGTGACCGCCAGCGCCCGGATCGTCAGCATCATCGACGACTGCGCCCAGCATCTCGGCCAGGCGGCTTATCTTCGGCCGCTCGCGCCCAGCCCGGACTAAAACTTGACACCTGTCGACCAGTGGCGGCAGGCGTCTACGATGGCGGGTATGACCACGATCACACCCGCTACCCCCGCGACTGAATCTGACTTCACCGGCACCGGCACCATCCACAACCCCGCGACCGGCGCCGTTGCCGGGCAGGTGCAGTGGACCGACGCCGCCGACGTGCCGGGCATCGCTGCCGGGCTGCGCACCGCTCAGCGCGAGTGGGAACAGCGTGGACCCGACGGCCGCGCCAAGGCGATGGCCCGTTACGCGATCTGGCTGGCTGACCACCGCGGTGAGATCGAAGAACTGCTGATCAAAGAAACCGGCAAATCGGCCGTCGACGCGGCACAAGAGGTGCCGATGCTGATCATGATCATGTCGTACTACATCAAATCGGCCGCAAAGGCGCTGGCACCAGAAAAGCGCCCGGCCGCACTGCCATTCATGGCGATCAAGAAGGTCACCGTGCACTACCGGCCGCGGCCCGTGGTGGGCATCATCGCGCCGTGGAACTACCCGGTCGCCAACGCCTTGATGGACGGCATCGGCGCCTTGGCCGCGGGCTGCGCAGTGCTGCTCAAGCCGTCCGAGCGCACCCCGCTGACCGCCGAGGTGCTGCGGCGCGGCTGGCTGGAATCCGGCGCACCCGACGTGTTCGCGGTGGTCCAGGGTGCCCGCGCGGTGTCCGAGGCCGTCATCGACAACTCGGATTATGTGCAGTTCACCGGCTCGTGCGCCACCGGAAGCAAGGTGATGGAGCGAGCCGCCCGGCGGCTGACGCCGGTCAGCCTCGAACTCGGCGGCAAGGACCCGATGATCGTGCTCGACGACGCCGACGTCGACCTCGCCGCGCACGCAGCGGTCTGGGGCGCGATGTTCAACGCCGGCCAGACCTGCGTCTCAGTGGAGCGCGTCTACGCCATGGACGCGGTTTACGACCAGTTCGTCAAGGCCGTGGTCCGCGACGTGCAGTCGCTGCAGATGGGGGCCGGTGAAGGGAACACCGTCGGCGCCCTGATCGACGAGCAGCAATTGGCGGTCACCGAGCGCCACGTCCGCGAGGCGTTGGCGGCCGGCGCGCGTGCCCTGACGGGCGGCCAGCGCACCACCACCTCCGGCAGCTTCTACCCGCCGACGGTGCTCGTCGACGTCGACCACTCGATGACCTGCATGACCGAGGAGACCTTCGGCCCGACGCTGCCGATCATGAAGGTCGGCTCGGTGTCCGAAGCGATCCGACTGGCCAACGACAGCGAATACGGGTTGAGCGCATCGGTGTTCTCCAAGGACGTCGACCGTGCCAAAGAGGTTGCGCTGCAGCTTGATTGCGGTGCTGTCAACATCAACGACGTGATCAGCAACCTGATGTGCACGACGGCGCCGATGGGTGGCTGGAAGACCTCGGGCATCGGGGCGCGGTTTGGTGGCGCCGAAGGGCTGCGCAAGTTCTGTCGGGTCGAGACCGTCGTCACGCCGCGCACGAATATCGGTGCGGGCCAGACCTATTACAACAATTCGCTGAAGGCGATGAAGCGGATGAACAAAATGATGACCAGGCTGGCGCTGTCGCGCCCGCGGCGCGTCGCCAAGTAGTGCGCTTCGCGCTGGCGGCGCTGCTGTGGCTATGCACCACGGCCACCTTGGCCGTTGCGGTGCCGGTGGTATGGACTCAAACCCACATCGTCGACGTCAACGGGTACACGGCGATGGCACGCAAGGCGGCGGGCGACAAGGCGCTACAGTCCGCCGTTGCGGCCGAACTGGCCACCAGGGCAACCGTTCTGATCAACGAGCACAATGGCCACGTCGACTCGGCGCAAGTCCATGGCGTCGCGGCCGGCTACACCGCCGGGCCTGACTTCCCGGCGCAGTTCGCCGATGCCAACCGTTTGGCGCACGACTGGATGTTCACCGGTGCCCACACCCAGGCCGAGGGCAACGAGTGGGTGGTCGATCTGTCCGCCATGCTCAAGGACTCCGCCTTCGACACGCTGCTGGCGAACAATAACGCCAAGGTGCCCGATACGGTCCGGGTCCCAGTGACGGTGTCGACACCAAAGGTGTTGCGGCCCGGCGAGTTACGGCCGCTGGCGACCTGGGGTCTGTGGGCCAGCATCGGGGTGGTGGCGTTGACCGGGTTCTTCGCGCTGCTGACGCTGGTCGCCGTGCGGAGCCGCGGCCGCGGGCTGGCAGCTCTGGGGGTCGCCGGGCTGGTGGTCGGCGCCGCGGGCTGGATCGCAATCGAACTCTCTCGCTATCCACTCAACGACACGCTGAACAACACCACCGGCGGCATCCGCGGGGTCGCCGATGTGATGGTGGGCCAGGCCGAGAGCAGCCTGCACGACTGGCTCGACTTCACCTTGGCCGCAGGCGGCGCGCTGGTGCTGCTCGGTGTGCTAGTGGCTGGCCTGGGCAGCCTGCGCAGGGGCTGAAAGGTGTTGATTCAGTAGGGCTTCCAGCTTCTCGTTGGCCGAGCGCAGGCCCTTGATGATCAGGCTGAAGACCTTGTTGCGCACTTTGTCCGACTGATCGATCAGCGGGGCATACATGTGCCGCATCAGGTCCAGTCGCGCCCCGCACAGCCAATTCATCAGCTCCGGATCCTCGAACCAGGTGATCTGGTTGCGCTGCTCGGCGAGCGTGGTGGTGAGCCAGTCGACGTCGGTGTTGGGGTGAGGCACCGGGCGGCACAGCCGGTTTCGAGTCTCGTCATCGGCGTAGCGGGCTTCGACGTGGGCGATCATCCCGGAGCTGAACACCTGCTGGCAACCGCGAATGCTCTGCAGGGTGATCCGCTTGCCGTCGAAAACCGTTACCGCCGGCCGCTTTTCCAGGCCATCGGCGCTGCAGTCGACGTACAGCGCTGGGTCGTCGATGCGGACCTCGCCGTCATCCAGCACCACCTTGCCCGGTTCGATGCTCTGCACGCGACCCATCCGCACCACGTTATCGATCCGGCGCAACTGCTCGAGTTCGGTCTTCGTCACGTTCGCACAGCGATACATCGTCGGCCGCACCGCCGGATCCAGGCGGAGCAGATTGCCGCACTCCTCCAGGCGGTTGAACAGGTCGCTCACATCGGTAGCGGCCTCGATCGCGACCAGTCGCTGCGCGAACCCGGTCTGGAATCGGTCCAGGAACAGTGGGCCGGGCTGAATGTTGGCGCGATCCATCAGCCACGAATCGCGGGGCATGATCCAGGTCAGCCGCTGCGGCGGAATACCGTTGCGCAGCAACCACAGGCACGCGTCGATACCCGTCTTGCCGGCGCCGACGATGACGAAGCGCTCACGCCCGACCGCGTTGGCCGGCATGTCGTTGGGCGGCACGCAGTCGACGCCGTCGGCGACGGAGTAGGCCGGTGGCCGCATCGAGGGCACGGTGGTCTGCAGGTAGGTGGCATCGACGATTCGGCGGCGCGCGTTGACCGTGTGGTCGCCGCCGGCCAGCGAGCGAAACCGGCCGTCGCCGAGATACTCGGCCATCGGAAAATAGGACACCTGCCCGCTGGGCAGCAGGTCCTGGTGCATCACCTTTTCGAAGTAGGCGCAGATCTCGCCGACGGTGGCCAGTTCGTAAAGTCCTTCGTTCCAGCCGAGTTGGTCGATCGTGTCGCTGCCCAATGCGCGGGAGTTGACGCCGTAGTAGGCGGACGGCTGATGCAGACGGACGAACGGATACGCATTGTTCCAGTGACCGCCCGGCGAATGCCCGCGGTCGACGATCACCACGCTCGCGTCGGTCTCGGCCACCAGCGTGTCGGTGAACGCCATCCCCATTGCCCCGGCCCCGACGACCAGGTAGTCGGTGTCAATCGTTGTCACGCCAAGTCCTCCCCTTGTTGGCGTACGCAATCACGTCAGGGGCAGTTTCGCGAAGATCTTCCCGGTCGGTTGCGGTGACCCCTCGCCGGGTTCGACGGTGAAGGCGAGCACGCTGGAGTTCTGCAGGGTGGTGAAGGTATGCGTGGTTGAGGGTGTGATGGCCGCGGCGTTCATCGTGCCCGCCGACTGCGGGCCCTTGTCGCCGACCAGCCACATCTGGTAGACGGTGCCCGGCGACGGCGGCGGCACGTTATTCATCAGCAGCACAGCGCCATTCATGTCCCGCGAGAACACGACCGTCGCAGTCCCGCCGGCCATCGGGGTCGAGACCGTTCGCATGTCGGGCGCCGACATGATCTGCTCGGCCATCGTCGGTGTGTGCGCTGGACGCAGCGCGATCCCCGCGCCGAAGGCCGCCAACGCCACCACGATCGCGGCGGCGGCAGCCAATATCGCAGTGCGCCAACGCGGTGACTTGTCGTGGTGGATGCCGGCCAGCACCGCGGCGCGCAGGCGATCGGGCGGTTCGACGGCTGTCGTGGCCGACACCATGGCCATCGCTTCGCGCACGGCGCGCACCTCGTCGCCGAAGGCTCTCGCGACCGGGCCGGGTGCCGCCGCGAGTTGTCGGTCGATGGCGATGCGTTCGTCCTCGGAGACGGCGTGCAGCGCATAGGGCGTGGCCAGTTCGAGCAGGTCGAATTCAGCGGGCCCGGTCATGACGCCTCCAGGCAGCCGCGAAGTCCGCGAAGGGCGTCCCGCATCCGTGATTTGATCGTCGACAGGTTGGCCGACAACCGTTGTGAGACTTCGGTGTAGGTCAATCCGCCGTAATACGCCAATTCGATGCACTGCCGTTGCAGGTCGGTCAGCGAGTCCAGGCATGCCGTCACTCGGCGGTGTTCGTCGGCGGCGATCGCGGAGTCGGCGACCAGATCGCCGGGTCGCTCGACCGTCGCGGCGCCGTACCGCGATTCGCGCTGACCCGCGGACTGCTCGGCGCGCACCCGGTCGACGGCCCGCCGGTGCGCCATGGTCAGCAGCCAGGACAGCGCCGATCCCCGGGTGGGGTCATATGCGTCCGCGGTCCGCCACACTTCGAGGTACACCTCTTGGGTGGTTTCCTCGCTGTAGCCGGGGTCGCGCAGCACACGGGTGACCAGCCCGTAGGCCCGGGATCGGGTGAGGTCGTAGAACCGGGCGAATGCCCCGGCATCGCGGCGCGCCACCTGGCGCAGCAATGAGTCCAGGTCGGCGCCGTGCCTCGGTGCGGTCATCGATCGGTAGCCTAACGGCTCGGCAACAACGGTCGTCATGTTCGGCGCGATCGGGGTGGCCGCGGGACGAAAAACGATGTCCGTTGCTGGTATTCGCCGAAGCCGGACCGGCCCCGCATGTATTTCTCGGTCAGCCGCGCTCCGGTGACCTGGACCAGGAAATAGGTCATCAGCGCGGGCGAGAACACGGTGGCCAGCGACCACCAGCCGGCCAGCGTGATCAACCACAACCCCCACCAGACGCAGGCGTTACCGAAGTAATTGGGGTGGCGGGTCCACGCCCACAACCCGCGATCCATCAGCAGGCCCCGATGCGCGGGGTCGGACTTGAACGCCCGCAGCTGACGGTCGCCGATCGCTTCGAAGAGCAGACCCGTCAACCACACCAGCGCGCCGACGACGGTGGCGGCCAGCCAGGTCCGTGGGGTCGGGCCGCTGACCGCCGAGAGTTGCAGCGGCAGCGAGATGAACCAGGTGGCGAAGGCCTGCACCACGAACACCTTGACCACCACCTGGCCGACGCCGGCGCCGCGCAGCATGTCGGCGTACCGCGGGTCTTCGCCGTGTCCCAGCGATCGGCGGTAGATGTAGCCGCTGAGCCGCAGCGCCCAGATCGCGACCAGTGCCAGCAGCAACCACCGGCGCGCCGGATCGCCGTCGCCGAGGACTGCCGCGACGGCAGCGACCACGATGAAGCCCAGCCCCCAGGCGACGTCGACGACGTTGTAGCGGCCGATCCGATGGCCGATGCTGAACGTGATCGTGTGCAAGACCAGCAGCGCGACTGCGGATGCCGCGGACAACCCGACGAAGTCGGCGATCACGGCGTGGCCGGGTTGACGAACGTCCACTGGTAGACGTTGAGGTTGCCCGATCGGAAGCCGGCCTCACGGTCGGCCAGATACAGCTCCCACATTTTCGCGAACACCTCGTCGAAGCCGATGTGCGCCAACGTCTTTCGACGCTGCATAAATCGTTCCCGCCACAGCCTCAGGGTTTCGGCGTAGTGCTCGCGCAGCGACAGCGTGTCGATCGGCCGTAAGTTGGTCTGGCGCTGGGCGATAGCGAGTAAGGCGTTAGCCGACGGAATCGTGCCGCCGGGAAAGACGTACTTCTGCAACCACGTCTGGCTGTCGCGGGTGGCCAGCATCCGTGCATGCGGGCTCACGACGGCCTGGATCGCCACCTTGCCGCCCGGCCTGACCAGACGGCCGATCGTGTGCAGGAAATCCGGCCACAAGCGATGCCCCACGGCCTCGATCATCTCCACCGAAATCACGGCGTCATAGCTTCCGTCGATCTCGCGATAATCGCACATTTCGACGCGCACCCGCGCGGATTGGCCTGCGGCGAAAACCCGTTGGCGGGCCAGCCACGTCTGGCGCTCCGAGGGGGTGACGGAGTGGACGTCGGCGCCGCGCGCCGCCGCGCGGATGCACAGCTCGCCCCAGCCGGTGCCGAGCTCCAGCAGGCGCGTCCCGGGGCCCACCCCGGCGGCATCGAGCAGTCGATCGATCTTTCGTCGCTGCGCCTCGGCCAGGTCGGCCCACGACACCGGCAACCGGTCGAACAGTGCGCCCGAGTATGTCATTGTCTCGTCGAGGAACTCGACGAACAGGTCGCTGGACAGATCGTCGAAATGTGCCGCGACGTTTCGTAGCACTTGGGCGCGGCTCAGACGAGGCGTATGTGGTTGCGCCGCAAGCGTGACCGGCCTCAGCCAGCGCAGTCCACTAGGGACCATGTCATCGAGCGCCGGAGCCAGGACGCTCAGCACCCCGGCGAGATCAGGCGACTCCCATTCGCCGGCCATGAAGGACTCGCCGAAGCCGATCAGCCCATGGCGCCCCATCCGGCGCGCCAGCCGGTCCGGTGCGTTCACCAGCAGGGTCGGTGCACTCTCGCCACCGGCACCGATCACGGCTCCGTCTGGATACACCAGCCTGATCGGCAGGGCAGCAACCGCGCGGCGGAGCAGCCAATCGGCGACGACCGCCAACGCGGCGGCGACGGCCCCGGAAGGCGCCGTGAAGATCTCCGGCCACGTCGCGGGGTCTGTGGCCGGCGGCCGGCGGGGGCGGTCTGCAGTCAACGCAGGGCGCTCGAAGGTGATCTTTGTGACGTCATCGACGACCGACAGATGGCATGGCTCGTGCACATCACGTATTCGGAGCGGAGCGCCCCACGGATGACGGCGCAACCCTTCGATCGACGTGTCGCGACCCATCCGTGTCGGCCATTGCTTCGAATGCCGTGCGGTAGGCCCTGACAAAGGAGTTATGCGGAATGAACAACGGTCACAGCAAGACACTCGCGGTCAGCCTCGCGGCCCTGGCGGCGCTGGGGATTTCGGGGTGTTCGAGCAACAAGTCGGACTCTGGACAACACAGCAGCGCGCAGCCGACCAGCAGTTCGGCGGCACCGGCCATGACCGGCGAGGTAGCGGCTCCGTCCGGTGACCTGATTGGACCCGGTTGCGCGGACTACGCTGCGTCGCACCCCAACGGGCCCGCGTCGGTGGCCGGGATGGCGCAGGACCCCGTCGCGACGGCGGCGTCGAACAATCCGATGTTGTCGACCCTGACGGAGGCACTATCGGGCAAGCTCAATCCGCAGGTGAATCTCGTCGACACGCTGAACAACGGTCAGTACACCGTGTTCGCGCCGACCAACGATGCGTTCGCCAAATTGCCCGCGAGCACGATCGACGAACTGAAGACCAACGCTGACAAGTTGAAGAGCATCTTGACTTTCCATGTGGTGCAAGGACAGTCGAGCCCGGCCAAGGTCGATGGCATGCACAAGACGCTGCAGGGCGCCGAGGTGAGCGTGACCGGTCAAGGCAACGGTCTCAAGGTCAACGATGCCGGTCTGGTGTGCGGAGGGGTGCACACTGCCAACGCGACGGTATACATGATCGACACCGTGCTGGTGCCCCCCAGCCCGTAACGATCGCAGCACGTCGCCTAGATAGGGCAGTCCGTTTCCGGGCTGCCCTATCGCTCATCGCGGGCACCGGACCAATCCGAAAGCGCGACGGTGGCGAATAATGATCATGGTGTCACTCGCTTTGATCGGTCTCATCGGAGGCCTCATCACCGGCATCTCGCCGTGCATTCTCCCGGTACTACCGGTGATCTTCTTCTCCGGCACCACGAATGCCGGCGGCGGGTCGGTGGCCGTCGATACCAAACGCGATGTGTCGCGGCCTTATCGGGTGATCGCCGGCCTGGTGCTGAGCTTCAGCCTGGTCACTTTGGTCGGCTCGGCGGTGCTGTCGTTGCTGCATCTGCCGCAGGACGCCATTCGCTGGGTCGCGCTGGTCGCGCTGCTCGCGATCGGGCTTGGTCTGATCTTCCCGGGTGTCGAAGAGCTGCTCGAAAAGCCGTTTGCCCGAATTCCGCAGAAGCGAATCATGCGCCACGCCAATGGGTTCGGTCTTGGGCTGGCCTTAGGGGTGCTGTACGTCCCGTGCGCCGGCCCGGTACTCGCGGCCATCGTGGTGGCCGGAGCCACCGCCCAGATCGGCCTGCCGATTATCGTGCTCACCCTGACGTTCGCGGTGGGCACCGCGATACCGCTGTTGTTCTTCGCGGTGGCCGGTGAGCGAATCACTAATCGAATCAGTGCTTTTCGACGCCGGCAACGGGTGATCCGGCTCGCTGCGGGGGTGGTGACGATCCTGCTGGCGGTGGCGCTGGTGTTCAATGTGCCCGCCACATTGCAGCGTGCGATTCCCGATTACACCGGGTCGCTGCAGGACAAACTGGCCCACGACAAGGAGGTGCAACAGCAGCTCGGCGGCATTGTCAACGACCAGAACAAAGAGTTGTCGAACTGCGCAAAGCTATCTGAGCAACTGCAGAACTGCGGGCAGGCACCCGACCTCCAAGGCATCGTCGCGTGGCTGGGCACACCTGGAAACCAGCCGGTTGACCTACACGCGCTGCGCGGAAAGGTGGTGCTGATCGACTTCTGGGCGTACTCGTGCATCAACTGCCAGCGCGCCATACCGCACGTCGAGGGCTGGTACAAGGCTTATCACGATGCCGGCTTCGACGTGATCGGCGTGCACACACCGGAGTACGCGTTCGAAAAGGTCACCGAGAACGTGAAAAAGGGCGCAGCCGACTTGGGCATCACCTACCCGATCGCCCAGGACAACAACTACTCGACCTGGACGAACTACCGAAATCGTTACTGGCCGGCCGAATATCTCATCGACGCCAACGGCGTTGTGCGCCATGTGAAGTTCGGTGAAGGCGACTACGACGGCACCGAGAAGCTGATCCGTCGGCTACTCACCACGGCTCAGCCTGGAATTTCTTTGCCTCCGCCGGTGGAGGCGCCCGACACCACGCCGACGGCGGATCTGACCCCCGAGACGTATTTCGGGGTCGGCAAGATGTCCAACTATGCCGGTGTCGGCACCTACGACCAGGGACGCGCGACCTTTGCGTACCCACCGACACTCCCAGCGGACACCTTTGCGCTGCAAGGGCCGTGGGCGCTGGACTACCAGGGAGCGACCGCCGACGGTGACGGCTCGAGCATCCGACTGAACTACCACGCGAAGAACGTTTACATCGTCGTCGGCGGAGCCGGCAGTCTCAGCGTGACCCGTGCCGGAAAGACGACGACGCTGCCGATCAGCGGGCCGCCGACGTCGCACGAGATCGCCGCGGCCAACGACGTGGGCCCGGGATCGCTCGACATCGGTGTCAGCAAAGGGTTGCAGGTTTTTTCCTTCACCTACGGTTGATTTCCCACGGCGGCCAGTCCGCTGCGTGTTCGGCTCCGAAGCACCTGTGTCACCAACACACATTGAGGAGCCCGAGAGTGATCACAATGTACAAGGCCGTGCCGGCCGCGGCGGCCGCCGCCGTGGGCGTCGCGCTGTCCACCTGCGCGCCCGCAGTAGCCGCGCCGAACCTCGTCGGAGCCGGCTGCACCAATTACGCTGCGCTGCACCCGAACGGCCCCGCATCGGTATCCGGCATGTCTCAGGATCCGGTTGCGGTGGCGGCGTCGAACAACCCCGACCTCACCACGCTCACCGCCGCACTGTCGGGCAAGCTCAATCCGCAGGTGAACCTCGTCGAGACGCTGAACAACGGTCAGTACACGGTTTTTGCGCCCACCGATGCGGCGTTCAGCAAGCTGCCGGCCGCGACACTCGATGACCTGAAAACGAATTCGGACAAACTGAAGAGCATCCTCACCTACCACGTGGTCTCGGGACAGCTGAGCCCGGCGCAGGTCGAGGGCTCGCACAACACGGTGCAGGGAGCACCGGTGACCGTGACCGGTATGGGTGACGGACTCAAGGTCAACGAGGCGGGCCTGGTCTGCGGCGGGGTGCCCACTGCCAACGCGACGGTGTACATGATCGACACGGTGCTGATGCCGCCCGCGTAGTGAAGATTTCCCATCACACGTCGACGGGCGCGACGACCGCCGTAGCAGCCGTGCTGGCAGCCGCCATCGAGCCGCTTATCGGTGGCGAGCTGCCGGTACGGCTCATCGCATGGGACGGTAGCGTCGAGGGGCCGGCGGGAGCGCCCGCCGTATGGCTGCGCAGCGCGGCTGCCCTGCGCCGAATGCTTTGGTGCCCAGGGGAGCTGGGAGCTGCACAGGCTTATGTTTGCGGTGATTTCGATGTGGACGGGGATCTGGCTACCGTGTTGGACCACGTCTTTTCGCAGATCACCGAAGAGCGGCTGACTCTGGTCGAGCCGACCGCCGCGGTGCTGGCACGGCTCGGGGTGGTCGCCATGCGGCTGGGCGCTTTCGGCGCGCCGCTGCCGCCTCCCGTTACCCAGGCCAAGATGCTTGGCCGGCTGCGAGGTTCAGCCCGCGAGAAGGTGCTCTCCGGCCATTACCACGATCTGACGCAGGAGTTCTTTCGGCTGCTGCTCGGCCCCTCCATGGCCCACTCGTGCGGATATTGGTATGCGGCGCAAGGGAATGCCACGCTAAATCATGCGCAGCGCGACAAGCTGGACCGTGTCTGCCGCAAGCTCGGCCTCGACCAACGACCCGACATGTGGCTCCTCGATGTCGGTTGTGGATGGGGCTCACTGAGCCTGCACGCCGCCGAGCGATATGACGCGCAGGTGGTGGGCATAACTCCGTCCCGTGAGCAGAAGGCCCACATCGACGCCGCGATCGCAAAACGGGGTCTCGTCGACCGGGTCGACATTCGGGTCCAGGACTATCGCACGTTCACCGACGGGCCGTTCGACGCCGCGGCAGCAATTGAAATGGGTGAACACGTTGGGCAGCAGCATTATTCGACATTCGCCGGCATCCTGCATGACTGCGTCCAGCCACACGGGCGAGTGCTGATCCAGCAGATGTCGCGACATGGCAGCCACCGGGGCGGTGGCCCGTTCATCGAAGCGTTCATCGCCCCCGACATACACATGCGTCCACTCGGGGAGACGATCGGGTTACTGGAAGACGCCGGCCTGGCGACAATTTCGGTCGAAGCGATGAGCTCGCATTACGTGCACACCATCGACGCGTGGATCGATAATCTCGAAAACAATTGGGACAGTGCGGTGGCGATGGTCGGTGCGGAGACCGCGCGGGTCTGGCGCCTCTACTTGGCCGGTGCCCGGCTGGGCTTCGCGCACCGCCGGGTGGGCGTCGACCAGATCCTGCTGAGCCGCCCCGCCGCAGCCACGGGCGGTGACGCATGGCGCTGACTGCGACCAGACGCTCGTGCGCCGATCCGGTCTATGGCGTGATGACGTGCGACGGGTCGGGCCGCAACTCCGGCGGCGCCTGGCTGTAGTCACCGAACGGCCCGTCGCGCCCCTCGACGGCGGCGCGAACGCCCTCGTTCGCGGCGGTCTGTATGAAGCCAAGCGCCTCCGGGGTATTGCGCATCAGGCCGTCGAGGATGCCGCCCAGCGTCTGAGTCGACGACAGCCCCATGTTCTCGTAGGCCTGATTGACGATCAGCTTTTGAGCTTGCAACTGCGACAACGGGATTCGTGACAGCTCGGTCGCGATTTCGGCCACTCGTGCCTCGAGTCGCTCGAACGGGACAGCTTCGTTGATCAACTCGACCTCGGCGGCCTGTACACCGGTCAGCGGCCGGCCGGTCAGCGAATGCCACTTCACCTTGGCCAGGCTGAGCCGATACAGCCACATCCCGGTCAGGTAGGCGCCCCACATCCGGCTGTACGGCGTGCCGATCACCGCATCCTCGCTGGCGATGACGATGTCTGCGCAGAGCGCGTAGTCGCTCGCGCCACCGACGCACCAGCCATGAACCTGCGCGATCACCGGCTTCGAGGCCCGCCAGATCGCCATGAACTTCTGCGTCGGGCCGGTCTCGCGGGAGGTGACCATGGCGAAATCCTTGCCCGGGTCCCAGCGGCCATCGGTGTTCATCGCCTCGCCCCACTGCTGGAAGCCGTCCCCGAAGTTGTAGCCGCCCGAGAACGCCCGGCCGGCTCCCCGCAGCACGATCACCTTCACCGCCGGATCACGCTCGGCCAGGCCCACGGCAGTCTCGATCTCGTCGGGCATCGGCGGCACGATGGTGTTGAGCTGGTCGGGACGGTTCAGGGTAATGGTCGCGACGGACCCCGTCGCGGAGTACAGCAGTGTCTCGAAATCAGTGGTCGGCATGCCTGAATGCTGACATTGTTGCGCTTCGGCTGGGAAGTGGCGTCCGGAGACGATGTGCGGCGTCAGTCTTCGGCGTGGCGCTGCTGATCCCACCGTTCGAGGTTCGCTTGCAGCTTGAACAGCCCTGTGCCGAAGAGTGGGGCGACCACCGCAATGATGCTGAAGAAGAGCAGGTGCATCTCGACCCCTTCCCAGCGCGTTTCTTAGCTTTATCTAAGGTACACCTCAGGTTACCCACATCAAAGCACATTGGCGATCTTTGTTCGGACCGTGACGAGCTAGCCGCCGTCGGGCGGCAGCATTTGAAACCCGGTGAGGACGGTCCCGCTGTCGCGCGTATACACGGCGTTGTCGGGATCGGTGGACTGAACCGTCACGGTAGCGACGTAGGTGGTGCCGTTGAACGGGCCGGCCACCATCAGGGTCTTGATCTTGCGCGGGGGAATCCGGCCCATGGTCGGGGCGTCGTAGTCGACCAGCTCGGCGTCGTTCCCGCAGCGGGTTGTCTCGGAAATCTGTAGCCCCGTGGCACCTAAGCGGTCGACCAACGCGGCCCGCTCCTGGTCGAAGATCGCCTTGGTGTCGGCATCGCCGCCGGGGATGGATTCGAGCGTCACGACGGCGGTGGGCATGAAGTTGTCGGCCACCAGGCCCTTGTTGCGCATCGTGAACCGGATGACCTCGGAGTCGAGCATCGACGTGCGTTCCCAGCCGGGCGGCTGCGGAATCTTCAGCTGTGGCTCGCCCGTGGCGCGCGGGTCGATGGGCGTCAGCGGTGCCGAAACCTGTTCGCAGTCAGTGGGTTTGTGCGGCGGCACATGCGGATCCCGGGCCGCGCTACCGGTGACGACCTTCGAGCAACCCGGCACCGCAAGCAAGGTCACGGCCGCGACCGTCGCACACAGCATGTACGGCACGCGCATTGCACCCCACCACATTTTCATGAGTTTTGTTGTCGACTTCCCAGCATTTGCCACAGGAACGCAAACGCCAGCGCCGTCTTGAACGCGCTCTGGGCGTTGTCGGCCGCACCGGCGTGGCCGCCTTCGATGTTCTCGTAGTACCAGACCTGGTGGCCGGCCGCCTCCAGCGCCGCGGTCATCTTGCGGGCGTGCCCGGGATGCACCCGGTCGTCACGGGTGGACGTGGTCAGCAGCACCGGCGGGTAGTCGGCGTCGGCCGAAATGTTGTGATACGGCGAGTATTCGGCGATGAACGCCCAGTCGTCCGGGTCGTCGGGGTTGCCATACTCGGCGACCCAGGACGCACCCGCCAGCAGCAGGTGGTAGCGGCGCATGTCCAGCAGCGGAACCTGGCAGACCAGCGCACCGAACAGCTCGGGGTATTTGGTCAGCATGATGCCCATCAACAGGCCGCCGTTGCTGCCGCCCTGCGCACCGAGCTGCGGCACGGTGGTAATGGCGCGATCGACCAAATCCTTTGCCACTGCGGCGAAGTCCTCCGCGACCAGGTGACGGCCCTCGCGCATGGTCTGGGTGTGCCAGCTCGGCCCGTACTCACCGCCGCCGCGAATGTTGGCCAGCACGTAGGTGCCGCCCCGGGCCAGCCAGAGCCGGCCCATCACCGGGCTGTAACCGGGCGTGTAGGAGTTTTCGAATCCGCCATAGCCGTACAGCAACGTCGGTCCCGGACCGTTGGCATCGCCGGGCCGGACGACGAAGTACGGAATCGCCGTGCCGTCCTTAGATGTGGCGAAATATTGCGCTATCGACAGGTTTTCGGCGTCAAAGAAGCCGGGAGCGGACTTGATCTGCTCGAGCGGCCCCGTGCCGGTGCCGCGTAGCAGACGCGACGGACTGTCGAAGCCGCTGGAATCCAGGAAGAACTCCTCGCCGGTGTCGTCGGCCGCGACGATCACGCTTTCGGTGGCGGGGGGAATGCCCGCCAGCGGTTTGCGCTCCCAACTGCCCGGCGTGACGATCTCGACGCGGCTGGCCACGTCGGCCAGCGTGACCAGCAGCAGCTGGTCGCGGGTCCAGGCGTACTGATGCAGGCAGGTGTGCGCGTCCGGCTCGAAAATCACGGCCAATTCGCGGCCGCCGTCAAGGAATTCGTCGTATTTGGCGGCCAGCAGCGAACCGGCGGGATAGGTGGTCGTGCCGAAGTCCCAGTCCGTACGCGGTTCGATCAACAGCCATTCGCGGTGGATCGAGATGCTGCTCGCGTCGGAGGGAACGTCGAGGCGGATCAATTCGGTGCCCCGCAGCTCGTAGCGATCGCTGTTCCAGAAGTCCGTCGATCGCGAGACAAAGGTGCGCTCGAAACCCGTTGTGCGATCGGTTGATCCGCCGACGCTGACGTCGGTGCGCGCACCTTCGAAGATCAATTCCGCGGTGTCGAGGGGGGTGCCGCGCCGCCACCGCTTGACGATCCGCGGGTAGCCGGAGTCGGTCAGCGAGTCGGGACCGAAATCGGTGCCCACCAGCACGGTGTCGCGATCGTCCCAGCCGATCTGCGTCTTGGCCTCCGGAAGTTCGAATCCGTCCTCGACGAATTTCCTTGTCTCGATGTCGAATTCGCGCACGACGACCGCGTCGGCCCCGCCGCGGGACAGATTGACCAGGGCGCGGTCGAATTCGGGTTCGATGACGATGGCGCCCGACCAAACCCAGTTCTCGTCGTCGTCGCGAGCCAGCTGGTCGACATCGATCAGCACGTCCCAGTCGGTGGCGTCGCTGCGGTAGCTGTCGAGCGTGGTTCGCCGCCACAGCCCCCGCGGGTTGGCCGCGTCGCGCCAGAAGTTGTACAGGTATTCGCCGCGGCGGCGCACGTACGGGATGCGGGCATCGGTGTCGAGCACCTCGAGTGCCTCGGTGCGCATCCGCTCGAACTCCTCGCCGGCGAACTGGGCGACCGTCGGGTCGTTGCGGTTGCGCACCCAGTTCAGCTGCTCCTCGCCGAGGACGTCCTCCAGCCACAGGTAGGGGTCGTCAGTCATGACCGCCATTCTGCTTGCCGCCGACGATCGGGGTGTCAGGCCATGCTGGTGACGGTGGCCGTCCACGGGATTTCCAGTGCGCCGTCCTGCCCGAACGGCGCAAGCGATGGGTCGAGGGTGCCGCGAATGGCCTCGACCTGTTCGGCGTCGAGCGAGTCGACCAGCTCGGCCACCGGTCCCGCGACCGCGGTGATGTGGGTCCAGTAGTCGTCGGGGTCGTCGAAGCGCATGGTGCCGGTGAGCTCGTCGACGGTGACGTCGGAAAAACCCCCGGCGGTGGCGAGTGCGTTGTTGCTCTCGGGGGTGGCCAGCGAGAAGAGGCCCCCGGGCGCGAACGGGTCGCCTGGCGGCGCGACACCGTTTTGCAGCAAGGCCGCGACGACGTTGAAAATCCACGGGTTGTGCTGGGGCAGTCCCCATGTCGCGTAGGCGCACCGCCCGCCCGGGCGCAGCACCCGCCGCATTTCGGCGATCGCGCGCTTCTGGTCCGGCACCAGCATGAGCCCGAACCGGGAGAACACGCCGTCCACACTGCTATCCGGTAAATCGATGTGCTGCGCGTCGAGGACCCGACACTCGACGTTGTCCAAGCCGCGCTCGGCGGCTCCACGACGAGCGGCCTCCACCATGGCGGGGACGAGATCGCTGCTGATGAGGCGGCCTGCGGGACCGAGGCGGGCGGCGGCGAGGAAGCCGGTCTCGCCCGGACCCGCGGCCAGCTCCAGCACCGTCTGGCCGGGCTGCGGGTCAACCTGGTCGACGAGCCAATCCGACACCGAGTGGACGTCGGTGAACAGGCGGTCCCGGTAGCTCTCCCACGCCGCGGCGACCGTGCTCCAGTGCCGCAGGACATCCTCGTCAGACATGGCGACCCCTCTCCGCGAGTGCTTCGGCTGATGACTTTACGGTCGGCCGCGGGCGGTACTGTGAGTTTTGTCACGCACGACCGAGGAGCTGATACTGATGACCGTCTTCGCACGTCCTGGAGCCGCCGGGGCCCTGATGTCCTTCGAGGCGCGGTACGACAACTTCATCGGCGGCGAATGGGTGGCCCCGGCCGCCGGCCGGTACTTCGAAAACCTGACGCCCGTGATCGGGCAGCCGTTCTGCGAGGTGGCGCGCTCGGACGCCGACGACATCGAGAAGGCGCTCGACGCGGCCCACGCGGCCGCCCCGAAGTGGGGCAAGACCGCGCCGGCCGAGCGGGCGGCGATCCTGAACAAGATCGCCGACCGGATCGACGCCAACCGGGACTCGCTGGCGCTGGCCGAAGTCTGGGACAACGGCAAACCCATCCGTGAAGCGCTGGCCGCCGACATCCCTTTGGCCGCTGACCATTTCCGTTATTTCGCCGGCGCGATCCGGGCCCAGGAGGGCTCGCTGTCCCAGATCGACGACGAGACCGTCGCCTACCACTTCCACGAACCGCTCGGCGTGGTCGGGCAGATCATCCCGTGGAATTTCCCGATCCTGATGGCGACCTGGAAGCTGGCGCCGGCGCTGGCAGCCGGCAACTGCGTGGTGCTCAAACCCGCCGAGCAGACGCCGGTCTCGGTGCTCTATCTGATGTCGCTGATCGGCGACCTGTTGCCCGCCGGCGTGGTTAACGTCGTGAACGGATTCGGAGCCGAGGCCGGCAAGCCGTTGGCGTCGAACAACCGGATCGCCAAGGTCGCTTTCACCGGGGAGACCACCACCGGGCGGCTGATCATGCAGTACGCCAGTCAGAATCTGATCCCGGTGACCCTCGAGCTCGGCGGCAAAAGCCCCAACATCTTCTTCAACGACGTGATGGCCGCCCACGACGACTTCCAGGACAAGGCGCTGGAAGGGTTCACAATGTTCGCTCTCAACCAGGGCGAGGTGTGCACCTGCCCGTCGCGCAGCCTGGTGCAGACCGACATCTACGACGAGTTCCTCGAACTGGCGGCGATTCGCACCAAGGCGGTCCGCCAGGGTGACCCGCTGGACACCGAGACCATGGTCGGCTCGCAGGCCTCCAACGACCAGCTGGAAAAAGTGTTGTCCTACATAGAGATTGGCAAAGACGAGGGCGCCAAGGTGATCACCGGAGGCGAGCGCGCCGAACTGGGTGGCGACCTGTCGGGTGGCTACTACGTGCAGCCCACCATCTTCGCCGGCAACAACAAGATGCGGATCTTCCAGGAAGAGATCTTCGGACCGGTGGTCTCGGTCGCGTCGTTCAAGGACTACGACGACGCCATCGCCACCGCCAACGACACCCTCTACGGTCTGGGTGCGGGCGTGTGGAGCCGTGACGGGAACACCGCCTACCGCGCCGGTCGCGACATCCAGGCCGGCCGGGTGTGGGTCAACTGCTACCACGTCTACCCGGCGCACGCCGCGTTCGGCGGCTACAAGCAGTCCGGCATCGGCCGGGAGAACCACAAGATGATGCTCGACCACTACCAACAGACCAAGAACCTGTTGGTGTCGTATTCGCAGAAGGCACAAGGGTTCTTCTGATGGCGACCGATCGAGTCGTCGTTACTGCGGACGCGGCCGCGCTGCTCGATCAGCTGCGAGAACAGCACGGCCCGTTGATGTTTCATCAGTCGGGCGGCTGCTGCGACGGATCGTCACCCATGTGCTACCCGGACGGCGACTTCATCGTCGGTGACCGTGACGTGCTGCTCGGTGTACTCGACGTCGGAGCCGACGGGGTGCCGGTGTGGATCTCGGGCCCGCAGTTCGAGGCGTGGAAACATACCCAGCTCGTCATCGACGTGGTGCCCGGCCGGGGCAGCGGGTTCAGCCTGGAAGCTCCCGAGGGAAAGCGATTTTTGTCCCGCGGACGCGCGTTCACCGATCGCGAAAACGCCGAGCTGGCTGCGACTTCGGTGCTGACCGGCGCCGCCTACGAGCGCGGCGAACGGTTGCCGGCACGCGCGCCGGTGGTCGCGGCCGCCGTCGACGCGTGCCCCCAGCCCAGTTCCGGCGGGGCGCGCCGAACCGGTAAAGCCGTAGCGGGCGGCGCCGGCAGTATCTTTGAATCGTGATTCCGCTGCCGCGGCCCTGGCTTTTGGCCAGCGCGATGCTGCTCGGTGTCGCCGCCGGGCTGCTGGGCGGCACAGCGGCGCTGACCGTCGAACACGCCCGCATGCGCCCCGACATCGCGATCGCGTTGGTGGTCGGATTTCCCAGCGCCGTCGGGCTGCTGGTGGTTCTGTTGGCCCGCCGCCGGTGGCTGACCGCGCTGGGCGCGTTCATCCTGGCCCTGGCGCCCGGCTGGTTCGGCGTGCTCGCCCTGGTCGAGGTCGTGACCCGTGGCTGACCACGAACGGGTAGAGACCGAGTCGCTGCCGCTCACCGAGCCATACAAGCCCACCTTCGACACCGGAATGCAGCCGAAGGCCGAACCAGCGTTCATCGAGCCCGAGGCGGCGCCTCCTCGCCGCCGCCGGTGGCTGCGTCGACAATCGACCGACGATGCCGACCAGCCGGCCAGCGGCATCATTCCGACGGCATACACCGAGGCCGAAGCGCCACCGTCCGAAGCGCTTCCGGCGGCCGCCGCCGGGGGTCACCTGTACCTGACATGGTGGAAGTTCATCCTGATGCTGCTCGCAGTCTGGGTTCCGGCGGCCGCGGCCGGGGCGGGCCTGTTTTATTGGTGGAGCCACGACCCCTCCAAACACAAAACCGCCGTGGTCTTCGTGGTATTGGCCTACGTCGTCGTGACGACGGTCGCCGGGCTGATCCTGGCCATGGTTTCCGACCGCCCGCTGGTGTCGGCGCTGTCGATAGCGATGTTCTCGGCGGTGTTCGCCGCCGTCGTCGGCGCGGCCCCTGTCTACGGCAAGTTCTACTGCGAGCACAGCCACCACCGGTGCGCGGCCGGCATCCTGCCGTACTGAGAGGGCCCGCAGGATCGATACTGCATCTGCGATGGCGCTGAAATCACGACCCCGAGTTCAGCCGTTAGGGTAGGTGCCGTGACCCACTATGACGTTGTCGTCCTCGGTGCCGGACCCGGCGGATACGTGGCGGCCATCCGCGCCGCGCAGCTGGGGCTGAATACCGCGATCGTTGAACCGAAGTACTGGGGCGGAGTCTGCCTCAACGTCGGATGCATCCCGTCGAAGGCGTTGCTGCGCAATGCCGAACTCGCGCACATCTTCAACAAGGAAGCCAGGACCTTCGGCATCAGCGGCGAGGTGACGTTCGACTACGGCGCCGCCTTCGACCGCAGCCGCAAGGTGGCCGAAGGCCGAGTGGCCGGTGTGCACTTCTTGATGAAGAAGAACAAGATCACCGAGATCCACGGCTACGGCCGATTCACCGACTCCCACACCGTCGCCGTCGAACTCAACGAGGGCGGCACCGAGACGGTTACCTTCGACAACGTCATCATCGCCACCGGAAGCAGCACGCGGTTGGTCCCCGGCACCTCGCTGTCCAAGAACGTGGTCACCTACGAAGAGCTGATCCTGTCCCGCGAACTGCCCGAGTCGATCATCATCGCCGGCGCCGGGGCCATCGGCATCGAGTTCGCCTACGTGCTGAAGAACTACGGCGTCGACGTGACCATCGTCGAGTTCCTGCCGCGCGCGCTACCCAACGAAGACGCCGACGTCTCCAAGGAGATCGAGAAGCAGTACAAGAAGCTCGGCGTCAAGATCCTCACCGGCACCAAGGTCGAGTCGATCGACGACGACGGCTCGGTGGTCAAGGTGACGGTGAGCAAGGACGGCAAAACCGAGGAACTCAAGGCCGCGAAAGTATTGCAGGCCATCGGTTTTGCGCCCAACGTCGACGGCTTCGGCCTGGAGGCGGCCGGCGTCGCGCTGACCGAGCGCAAGGCCATCGGGGTCACCGAATACCTGCGCACCAACATCGAGCACATTTACGCGATCGGGGACGTCACCGGATTGCTGCAACTGGCCCACGTCGCCGAGGCTCAGGGCGTGGTGGCGGCCGAAACCATCGCCGGCGCAGAGACGTTGGCTCTCGGTGACATTCGCATGTTGCCGCGCGCGACCTTCTGTCAGCCGAACGTGGCGAGCTTCGGGCTCACCGAGCAGCAGGCCCGCGACGAGGGGTACGACGTGGTGGTGGCCAAGTTCCCGTTCACCGCCAATGGCAAGGCGCACGGCGTGGGTGACCCGAGCGGCTTCGTCAAACTCGTCGCCGACGCCAAACACCTCGAATTGCTGGGCGGACACCTGGTCGGCCACGACGTTTCGGAGCTACTGCCCGAGCTGACGCTGGCGCAGAAGTGGGACCTGACCGCAAATGAGTTGGCGCGCAACGTCCATACCCACCCGACCATGTCGGAGGCGCTGCAGGAGTGCTTCCACGGCCTGACCGGACACATGATCAACTTCTGACGCCGACTGCTTGGAGGCGAACATGGCGAGGATGAAAGCGGTTCGAGCCGAATCGGTTTGGGCCGCGCTGGGCGGTGTTCTCGCTGGCTACGTGCTGTGGTTGATCGCGATCTCGATCGGCGATTTTTTCACGACCGCGGGCATGTGGGCTCCGATCGTGTTGGCGGTTGCGGTGGTCTTCGGCCTGGGCGCCACGCTGTGGGGACGACGGGTGCGGGCGCAAGGGAATCGCTCCCTGGCGACGTTCGCCGTTGCGCTGCCGGTGCTCCCGGTGCTGTTGTCGCTGCTCGTGGTAGCCGACAGCTACTTGTGACTTCCCGGATTGTCCAGCGGGATCTCCAGCGCCGCCATCGTTGCGGCTAGAGCATCGTATTGCCCTGCCAGCAAACAGAATTCGATGAGCTGACGCCGGTCGAGATGCTGGGACAGCCGCTGCCAGACCGCATCGCTGATCGATCGATTCAAGACGAATTCATCGGTCGCGCTGAGCAGCGCTCGCTGCCGGTCTGTCAGCGTTTCGCCGGGCTCCGACTCGGGCCAGGCGAAGATGAGGTCCTGCGTCGCATCGTCGAGGCCACGACGTCGTCCGATCCAGCGATGGTGTTGCAGTTCGTATTCCGACTTACGCAGATGCGCGACGCGCAGGATCACCAGTTCGGTGTCGACCTGCGGTAGCCGGCCTCGCAGCAGCCGGGCGCCGTAAACTGCCCAGGCCCAGAACAGGAATCGACGCTGACCAAGCGTGGTGAACAGATGCATCTCCGGAGCGTTCACCGTGCGGGCGCCGAGCTTGGCGAGTACCCAGTTGATCGGGCCGAGTTCGCGGAATCGGCCGGGCGGGATACGGCCACTGTGCTGGTTCATTCGCCGCTCCTCAGCATCGCTGCGCTCTGCATCGTCACCGGCGGGCTGGCTCATGCGTGCCTCACTAAGTAGGGCGACACCGTGCTGCGGTGCTCGTCGAGGTCGAGGGCGCGACCCAGCGCGGGGAACGCCCGTTGCGGACAGGTGTCGCGCTCGCAGACTCGGCAGCCCGCGCCGATCGGGGTGGCCAGCAAGGCTGGGTCGCCGGACAAGTCGAGTCCTTCCGAGTAGACGAGCCGGTGGGCGTGCCGCAGTTCGCAGCCAAGCCCGATCGCGAAGGTCTTACCGGGCTGACCATAGCGCGATGCCCGCCGCTCGACGGTGCGGGCCACCCACATGTAGCTGCGTCCGTCCGGCATCTGGGCGATCTGCACGAGAATCTTGCCCGGGTTGGCGAACGTCTCGTAGACGTTCCACAGCGGGCAGGTGCCGCCGGCTGACGAGAAGTGAAACCCGGTGGCGGACTGGCGTTTCGACATGTTGCCGGCGCGGTCGACGCGGACGAACGACAACGGGACACCGCGCATCGAGGGCCGCTGCAGGGTGGACAGCCGGTGGGCGATGGTCTCGTAGCTCACCGCGTAGAACGCCGACAGTCGCTCGACGTCGTAGCGGAAATTCTCGGCGATCTGGTGGAACTGCCGGTAGGGCAGCACCGTCGCCGCGGCGAAGTAGTTGGCCAGCCCGAGCCGGGCCAGTGTGCGGGACTCGTCGCTGGTGAAGCTCCCTTCTTCCACCAGGCGATCGATGAGGTCGCCGTGCTCCAGGTAGGCCAGTTCGGCGGCCAGCTTGAACGCGTACTGCCCCGACGGCAGATGGCCGCCGATTTCCAGCGTCCGGGTTTCAGGGTCGAAGCGGTGAAGGACGTTGTCGCCCAAGTCGGTTCGCTTGATGCGGACGTCGTGCACCGAGGTCAGCCGGTCGGACAGGTCGCGGACCAGGTCGGCGCGGTGCATCCGCATCCGCACAGTCAGCTCCTCGGCGGCGGTGTCCAGCTCGTGCAGGTAGTTCTGCCGCTCGTAGAAGTAATCGCGCACCTCTTCGTGCGGCATCGTGATCGATCCGGTGCCGCTGCCGTCGGAGAACCGGTCCTCGGTGGCGGCCGCCAGCTGCGTCGTGGTGAGCCGATAGCGCCGGTGCAGGTTGACCAACGCCCGGGCCAGTGCCGGGTGGGCGTTGACGACGTCGGCCAACTCCGACTGGTCGACATCGACGCCGAGGTCGTGGTCGAGGGTGACCTCGCGGAGTTCGGCGAGCAGTCGGGTGTCGTCCTGCGAGGCGAAGAATGTCGCGTCGACGCCGAACACCTCGGTGATGCGCAGCAGCACCGCAACCGTCAGCGGCCGGACATCGTGCTCGATCTGGTTCAGGTAGCTGGGGGAGATGTCCAGCATCTGCGCCAGCGCGGCCTGGCTGAATCCGCGCTCGCTGCGGAGCTGGCGGACCCGCGAGCCAACGAATGTCTTGGCCATCCGCCCAGCGTACCCATGTTGTGAAGGGACGATTTGCAGACTTGGCACGGCGCTGTGCATTGGCGCCGCAGCAAGGTCGTTTGGCATGATCGCCGGAGGGGGAGCGCGAATTGCAGCCAGGAAGTGAAGCCGTGAGCCTGGACAAGAAAATGATGCCGGTGCCCGACGGGCATCCCGATGTCTTCGACCGGGAATGGCCGCTACGCGTCGCCGACATCGACCGCGGGGGCCGGCTCCGGTTCGACGCCGGCGCCCGTCATATCCAGGACATCGGCCAGGATCAGTTGCGGGAGATGGGGTTTGAGGAAACCCACCCGCTGTGGATCGTGCGCCGCACGATGGTCGACCTGATTCGCCCTGTCGAGTTCGGCGACATGCTGCGGATGCGCCGCTGGTGTTCGGGGACCTCGAACCGCTGGTGTGAGATGCGGGTCCGCATCGACGGCCGCAAGGGCGGGCTGATGGAATCCGAGGCGTTCTGGATCAACATCAACCGCGAGACCCAGATGCCGTCGCGCATCTCCGACGACTTCCTCGACGGGCTGCGCAAGACCACCGATGTCAACCGGCTGCGGTGGAAGGCTTATCTCAAGGCGGGCAGCCGCGAGGACGCCGCCGAGATCCACGAGTTTCCGGTTCGGGTCACCGACATCGACCTGTTCGACCACATGAACAACTCGGTGTACTGGAGCGTGATCGAGGACTACCTCTGGTCGTTTCCCGAATTGCTCAAGGCGCCGCTGCGGGTGGCCATCGAGCACGACGCGCCCGTCGCGCTGGGCGACAAGCTGGAAATCATCTCGCACGTGCACCCGGCAGGCTCGACCGATCGGTTCGGCGAGACCCTCGCCGACCGCACTGTTAGAACGCTCACATATGCCGTCGGCGACGAGGTCAAGGCGCTCGCCGCGATCTTCCCGCTTTAACCGTACGAGCGTTATGCAAACCGCCGGGCTGACCTGCGGATTTAAGTTACCGGCTGGTAAAAACTGAACCGGTTCAGCTGACACATATCTTCGCAATCTTTGCAAAAAGCGGCTGGCCCCTAGCCAAAATTGGCATGAAATTAGGTGGACCTGCAGCGCTGACCTGTGCCATCTTCGACTTAGCAGATCAGCAACGATGCTGAGGTCCTTAGCAAGTGTGGAAATCCGGGGTCCTCAGGTCACTAACTTTTGAGGAGAGCGCTATGTCGAGCGTTGGCCAGCCGAAGAGCCCCGAAGAGATCCAGAAGGACTGGGACACCAACCCCCGCTGGAAGGGCATCACCCGCACCTACACCCCCGCCGACGTGGTGGCCCTGCAGGGCTCGGTCGTCGAGGAGGCCACGCTGGCCCGTCGCGGCGCCGAGGTGCTGTGGAGCCAGCTGCACGACCTGGAGTTCGTCAACGCGCTGGGCGCGCTGACCGGCAACATGGCCGTCCAGCAGGTGCGCGCCGGCCTGAAGGCCATCTACCTGTCGGGTTGGCAGGTCGCCGGTGACGCGAACCTGTCCGGGCACACCTACCCGGACCAGAGCCTCTACCCGGCCAACTCGGTGCCGCAGGTGGTCCGCCGGATCAACAACGCGCTGCTGCGCGCCGACGAGATCGCCAAGGTCGAGGGCGACACCTCGGTCGAGAACTGGCTGGCCCCGATCGTCGCCGACGGCGAGGCCGGATTCGGTGGCGCGCTCAACGTCTACGAGCTGCAGAAGGCCATGATCGCGGCCGGTGTCGCCGGTTCGCACTGGGAAGACCAGCTGGCCTCGGAGAAGAAGTGCGGCCACCTGGGCGGCAAGGTGCTGATCCCGACCCAGCAGCACATCCGCACCCTGACCTCGGCTCGCCTCGCGGCCGACGTCGCCGACGTGCCGACCGTCGTCATCGCCCGCACCGACGCCGAGGCGGCGACGCTGATCACCTCCGACGTCGACGAGCGTGACCGCCCGTTCATCACCGGTGAGCGCACCGCCGAGGGCTTCTACCGGGTCAAGAACGGCCTGGAGCCCTGCATCGCCCGCGCCAAGGCCTACGCGCCGTACTCCGACCTGATCTGGATGGAGACCGGTACCCCGGACCTCGACCTGGCCCGCCGCTTCGCCGAGGGCGTCAAGAGCGAGTTCCCGGACCAGATGCTGGCCTACAACTGCTCGCCGTCGTTCAACTGGCGCAAGCACCTGGACGACTCGACCATCTCGCGGTTCCAGAAGGAGCTCGGCGCGATGGGCTTCAAGTTCCAGTTCATCACGCTGGCCGGCTTCCACGCCTTGAACTACTCGATGTTCGACCTGGCCTACGGCTACGCCCGCAACCAGATGAGCGCCTACGTCGAGCTGCAGGAGCGCGAGTTCGCGGCCGAGGAGCGCGGCTACACCGCGACCAAGCACCAGCGCGAGGTCGGCGCCGGCTACTTCGACCGGATCGCCACCACCGTGGACCCGACCTCGTCGACGACCGCTCTGGCCGGCTCCACCGAAGAAGGTCAGTTCCACTGACCCGCAGTGCCGAACGTCGAGTTTCGTGAGCTTCCGGCTGATTTCGCCCGACAACTCGACGGTCGGCGATAGTCACCACTAAGCCCAAGCCGTAGCCACAAGCATTCGGCTTGACAGCGCAGGCCCCGCCCGGAAACCCTGGGCGGGGCCTGCCGCATATCGAGAGGACAACCTGCAAGTGAGCAATGCGATTGAGCGCGTTGGCGTTATCGGTGCCGGGCAGATGGGCGCGGGCATCGCCGAGGTATCGGCAAAGGCCGGCGCCGACGTGGTGGTCTACGAGCCCACCGAGGAGTTGGCCGCCGCGGGCAAGGCCCGCATCGAGGCATCACTGGACCGGGCCGTCAGCAAGGGCAAGTTGCCCGCCGACGAGCGCGACGCGGCATGCAAGCGGCTGCGCTACACCAGCACACTGTCCGACCTCGCCGATCGTCAGCTGACCATCGAAGCGATCGTGGAGAACGAGGCTGTCAAGGCGAAGCTCTTCGCCGAGCTCGACGAGATCGTCACCGATCCCACGGCGGTGCTCGCGTCCAACACCTCGAGCATCCCGATCATGAAGATCGCTGCGGCGACGAAGAATCCGGGCCGTGTGCTCGGTCTGCACTTCTTTAACCCGGTGCCGGTGCTGCCGCTGGTCGAGCTGATCAACACGCTGGTCACCAACGACGAGGCGATCGGGCGCGTCGAGCATTTCGCCAGCGAAGTGCTCGGCAAGAAGGTGGTCCGCTGCGGCGACCGCTCCGGCTTTGTGGTCAACGCGCTGCTGGTGCCGTATCTGCTGTCGGCCATCCGGATGGTCGAGTCGGGCGTCGCGTCGATCGAAGACGTCGACACCGCGATCGTCGCCGGCCTGTCGCACCCGATGGGACCGCTGCGGCTGTCCGACCTGATCGGGCTCGACACCATGAAGTTGATCGCCGACGCGATGTACGACGAGCTCAAAGACGCCCACTACGCCCCGCCGCCGCTACTGCAACGCATGGTCGAGGCCGGTCAGCTGGGCAAGAAGTCCGGCAAGGGCTTCTACACCTACTAAACGCGCTAAACGCGGCAGTGTCAGGTAGCTTGCTGAGGTTGAGTCGTGGGCGAGCTGGGGTATTTGACTGCGATGGCGAACTTGTCGACCGGCAACGGTTTCCCGGATGTGGTCGTCACCGGAATTGCGATGACTACCGCACTGGCCACCGATGCCGACACCACCTGGGCGAAGCTGCTTGGCGGACACAGCGGCATCCGCAAGCTGGACGCCGCATTCGTCGACGAGTTCGCGCTGCCGGTCCGCATCGGTGGGCCGCTACTGGAGGACTTCGACCCGTACCTGACCCGGATCGAGCTGCGCCGCTTTCTCTACCTGCAAAAGATCGCAACCCAGGTGGGGCGGCGACTGTGGGACAGCATCGGCACGCCCGAGGTCGACACCCGCCGCTTGATGGTGGCGATCGGAACCGGGATGGGCTCGACCCAGGAGTTCATCGAGGTGAACGACGACTTCCTGAAGCGGGGCCTCAAGGCGATTTCACCGGTGGGTGTGCAGAAGGCGATGCCCAACGCGGCAGCCGCGGCGGTCGGTCTGGAGCGCGGCGCCAAAGCGGGAATCCTGACGCCGGTGTCGGCCTGCGCTTCCGGCGCCGAGGCGATCGCGCTGGCGTGGCGCAACATCGTGCTCGGTGAGGCGGACATGGCGATCTGCGGCGGCGTCGAGACCAAGATCGAAGCGGTGCCCATCGCCGCGTTCAGCAACCAGAACCTGCTGTCGACCAACAACGACGACCCGGCCGGTGCGTGCCGACCATTCGACAAGAACCGCGACGGGCTGGTGTTCGGCGAAGCCGGAGCGCTGATGACCATCGAAACCGAGGACCACGCAAAAGCACGCGGCGCCAACATCATTGGGCGGCTGATGGGCGCGGGCATCACGTCTGATGGCTACCAGGTCGTGCTCGCCGATCCGACCGGCGAGCGGGCAGGCGACGCGATGACGCGGGCGATACAGCTCGCCGGGCTCACCGCGGGCGACATCGACCACGTCAACGCGCACGCCACCGGCACGGTCGACGGTGACCTCGCCGAAGCCAAGGCCATCAATCGCGCCTTGGGTTCGCACACGCCAGCCGTCTACGCCCCGAAGGCGGCGCTGGGTCATTCGATCGGCGCGGGCGGTGCGGTTGAGGCGATCCTGACCGTGCTGGCGCTGCGGGACGGTGTCATCCCGCCGACGCTGAACCTGCAGCAGATCGATCCGGCGGTCGATCTGGATGTGGTGACCGGCGAGTCGCGGTCGGACGACTACCGGTTCGCGATCAGCAATTCGTTCGCTTTCGGCGGCCACAACGTTGCCTTGGCGTTCGGTAGGTACTGATGCGCGGACCAGACTTGCGGCAGCGGCTACGCTAACTACTTGGGGGCGGCGCGTAGCCTCGTCAAGTGTGTCGAGCGGCCGGCACATTCTCGTCGATATCCATCCGGAATTGTCAGGACAAACGGTGTCAGATACTTCAAGCGCAACGGCTCAGTCCAAGTGGTTGTCCAAGTCGGCGGCACAAACCCGCGGGTCGGACAAGAAAGAAGTCCAATTCCACTACGACATCTCCAACGACTTCTTCCGGTTGTGGCAGGACCCCTCCCAGACCTACAGCTGTGCGTACTTCGAGAAGGACGACTACACCCTCGAGCAGGCGCAGCTCGCCAAGGTCGACCTGTCGCTCGGCAAACTCGGACTCAAGCCGGGCATGACGCTGCTCGACATCGGCTGCGGCTGGGGCTCGACCATCCAGCGGGCGGTGGAGAAGTACGACGTAAACGTGATCGGCTTGACGCTCTCGGAGAACCAGAAGCAGCACATCGAGGAGAACCGGTTCCCGAACATCGACACCACACGCAAAATGGAAGTGCGCTTGCAGCCGTGGGAGGAGTTTGACGAGCCCATCGACCGCGTCGTGTCTATTGGCGCATTCGAGCACTTCGGCTTCAACAAGTACGACGACTACTTCAAGAAGACGTTCAACTTGATGCCCGACGACGGGGTGATGATGCTGCACACAATCATCATTCCGAGCGACGAAGAGATCAAAGAGCGCGAACTGCCCTTGACGATGTCGAAGGTGCGGTTCATCAATTTCATCATGAAAGAGATCTACCCGGGCGGTCGGCTGCCGCTGGCCGCGCAGGTCGAGGACGCCGCGGTCAAGGCCGGCTACACGGTGACGTTAAAGCAAAAGCTGCGACCGCATTACGCGCGCACCCTGGACACCTGGGCGAGCAACCTGGAGTCCAAGAAGGACGAGGCCATTGAGATCACCTCGGAGGAGATCTACGAGCGCTTCCACAAGTATTTGACCGGATGCGCCGATCTGTTCCGCGACGGCTACACCGATGTCTGTCAATTCACCTGCGAAAAAGCCCCCGTGTAGAAGAATCGGGAAAAGTGCGTTATACAGATCGTTCAAAACAGCAGAACCTAACGACCTGAACGAGATTCACTGTGAAAGGCTCATCTCAGATGACCGACAGCGGGTCGGAGCACCCGTCGAATTTGCGGCCGGCCTACGAGGACGTGCAAGCCCACTACGACACCTCCAACGAATTTTTCGGCCTATTCCAGGATCCGACGCGTACGTATAGCTGCGCGTACTACGAACGCGACGACATGACGCTGGAAGAAGCTCAGATCGCGAAGATCGACCTCGCGCTCGGCAAGCTGGGCCTGCGGCCCGGCATGACGCTGCTCGACGTCGGCTGCGGCTGGGGTTCGGTGATGAAGCGCGCCGTCGAACAGTACGACGTGAACGTCGTCGGGCTCACCTTGAGCAAGAACCAGCACACGTTGGGGCAGCAGATTCTCGACGAGGTCGACAGCGCCCGCACGCGGCGCGTGCTGTTGCGCGGGTGGGAGGAGTTCGACGAGCCGGTCGACCGGATCATCAGCATCGAAGCCTTCGAGGCGTTTCCCAAGTCGCGCTACAAGGCGTTCTTCGACACCTGCTACCGGGTGATGCCGGACGACGGCCGGATGGTGTTGCAGACGATCATGGGTCATCCGCTCAAGCGCTGGCCGGAGATGGGTATCCCGATCACGATGACCGACCTGCGGTTCATGCGGTTCATCGCGGCGGAGATTTTCCCCGGCGGCGCGGTTCCCTGCGACGAGGACGTCGTCGAATACTCCGCCAACGCAGGGTTTTCGGTGGAGCACCTGCAGAAGATGACCCCGCATTACGTTCGGACGCTGGACACCTGGACGGCCAAGCTGGAAGCGGCACGCGAGGAGGCCATCGCGGCGACCTCCGAAGAGGTCTACGACCGCTACATGCGGTACCTGGTCGGATGCTCAGACTTCTTCCAGCGCAACGTCTCTGAAGTCGGTCAATTCACTCTGGTGAAGAGCTAACGACCCGGTAGTCCGGGCACGAACGCGCCGATCGCCAGGCCTACCACCAGCAGCGCACCCGCCTGACGGACGTGCAGCCAGGCCAGGGCCGCGTACCACAGCGGCCAGACCGGGAAGTCGGCCGGCGGTTCGTCGGGCGGCGGGCGCCGGAAATACGGCCACACCTTGATCAGCCGTGGCAGCGCCAACACCACGATCAGCGCCGGCCATGGCATCGCTTTGGCCAGCACCGCAGTGGCCACCAGTAGGTAGAACCCGACCATCATCCCCAATGTGATTGCGCGGGCCCGTCTTTCGCCGAAGAGCACTGGCAGCGTGTGGATGCCTAACGGTGCGTCATAGGGGATCTTGTCGGTGTGCTTGCCCATCAACACGGTCGTGCAGAGCAGGCCGTAGGGCAGCGACGCCAGCAGCACCGACCAGCCGACCTGGCCGACCGCCGAGTAGTAGGTGCCGCAGACCATCATCGGGCCCCAGACCACGAACACGTCCGGCTCGCCCAGGCCGCGCTTCTTCAATCGCAGGGGTGGCGCGGTGTAGGCGAAGCTGAGCACGAACCCCGACAACGCGAACGCGACCACGGGCCAGCCCCGCGCCCACGTCAGCACGATCAGGATGACCAGATCGGCCAGGTTCACCAGGCCGATCGCTACCAGCAGAGTGCGACGGCTGACCAGACCGGAAAGCACCGGGTGCGGCGCGTAGAGGGCCCGCGGATAGGTTTCGCTGTCGAGGCCGGTCTGCGTGTCATACAGGTCGTTCATCAGGTTATTCGCGGTGTGCGCCAACAGGATTCCGACGATCGCGAGAGTCAGCCAGTGCCAATCCAATCCGCGTTGCCCCACCGCGAGCAACGCCGCGACGAGTCCGGCGAACAATGTCATCGGCAATACCGCCGCGCGGGTGACGACCAGCCATCGGGTGACGAAGTCGACCGGCCCGTCCGGCGGTGGATTGGTGGTGCGCAGGGCGTACGCCCAAGAGCTGAACCGAGAGCGCGTCGTTACGTTAGTCATGGGCGTCGCTCTCCCCCCGCAAGCGGGAGGTGCCCCCACCTCATCGTTCTGCTCTGCATCGTCGCGGCGCGCGTCATACGCCGCAACCTAGTCCGCTAATCGGTCAGAGGCGGCACAATCGGCGAGGCATGCGGCTGGCCGCGGAACTTCTCCAGCGAGCCGCCGACCTCGACGATCCCGCACAGCGCGCTCCAGCTCAGCATCGTCAGGTAGTCGACCAGCTCGTCGGAGCTGATCCGCGGATCCAGCAGCCACGAGTGCGTGGCCAACTGGACGCCGCCGACGATGTGATACGCCCACGGCTCCACGCCGCCGAGATCCATGCCCGCGGCCCGCATGCGGCGGCGCAGCATCACCGCGAGCATGCGGGCGATGATCCGCTCGGAATCGGCGACGACCTTGTTCTTGCCGGCCGAGTTGTTGGCCATCACGAAACGATACGGCTCGGGCTCCGAGGCCACCGTCTCGACGTAGACGTGGATGATCTCCCGGGTGAGCTCGAAACCGTCCAGGTTCGACGACAACGCCTTGGCCATGTTCGGGATCAGGGTGGTCTGCGTGAACCGCATCATCACCGCGGTCGTCAGGTCGTTCTTGTCGACGAAATACCGGTAGAGGACGGTCTTCGAGACACCGATCTCACCGGCGATCTCGTCCATGCTGACGTATTGGCCACGCCGACGGATAGCCTCGATCGTCCCGTCGATCAGCTCGTTGCGGCGTTCCACCTTGTGCTGGTGCCAACGTCGCTTCCGGCCATCGGTCTTTACCGTCCCGGCCGGGAGTTGCTTTGCCACTATGCCGGTTCCTATCCAGTCAATCTTTTACATAGTAAGCCTTATCTCTGACGATTTCCTGTCTGGACCACATACAACGGCGTCGAGTCTGGAGCCGGTAACAGTTACCGGGCAAAATCAGTGCACATCGTTCCCCGAGCATCGAGGTCGATAGCGGATGATGGGGGAGTGGCAGTCGGACTGAACGGGAAACCCGCGGCGGGACCCAAGCACCGAGCCGATCCGCAGCGCCTGCCGGCGCGCGCGGACGTGGCACCGCTGCCGCTCGGCGAAGAGACCAGACCGGCGTCGTTCGCCGAGTCGTTTGCCGGAGCCGACCCGCAAGCCGATGCGGAGCGGCAGCGCGCCCTGCGCCGGATGAAGGTCGTCGCGCTGAGCTTCCTGTTCGGTGCGACCGCGGTGTTCCTGGGTTGCCGGTGGGCACAGGCCAGCGGCATGACAGCCGCGTGGATCGGCTACGTGGGAGCCGCCGGCGAAGCCGGGATGGTCGGCGCGCTCGCGGACTGGTTCGCGGTGACCGCGCTGTTCAAGCATCCGCTGGGCATCCCGATCCCGCACACCGCGATCATCAAGCGCAAGAAGGACCAGCTCGGTGAGGGCCTGGGCACCTTCGTGCGGGAGAACTTCCTGTCGCCGGAGGTCGTCGGCACCAAGATCCGTGACGCGCAAGTCCCGAGTCGGCTGGGCAAGTGGCTCTCGGAACAGTCGCACGCCGAGCGGGTCGCCGCCGAATCGGCCACCGTACTGCGGGTGTTGGTGGAGCTGCTGCGCGACGAGGACGTCCAGCACGTCATCGACCGGATGATCGTGCGGCGCATCGCCGAGCCGCAGTGGGGGCCGCCGGTGGGCCGGGTGCTGGCCACACTGCTGGCCGAGCACCGGCAGGAGGCGTTGATCCAGCTGCTCGCGGACCGCGCGTTCCAGTGGTCGCTAAATGCCGGCGAGGTGATCCAGCGGGTGATCGAGCGCGATTCGCCGACCTGGTCGCCGCGGTTCATCGACCATCTCGTCGGTGATCGCATTCACCGCGAGCTGATGGATTTCACCGACAAGGTGCGCCGCAATCCGGAACACGAATTGCGCCGCTCGGCGACCCGATTCTTGTTCGAGTTCGCCGACGACCTGCAGCACGACGACGCCACGATCGCCCGCGCCGAGGCGGTCAAAGAGCAGTTGATGTCGCGCGAAGAGGTGACCAATGCCGCCGGAACGGCCTGGAAAACCGTCAAGCGGCTGGTGCTCGAGGGCGTCGACGACCCGTCCAGCGCGTTGCGCACCCGAATTGCCCACGCGGTGGTTCGAATCGGGGAATCGCTACGCGATGACGCGGAATTACGCGACAAGGTCGATAACTGGATCGTGCGGGCCGCCGAGCATTTGGTGGCCCAATATGGGGTCGAGATCACAGCGATTATTACTGACACCATCGAACGCTGGGATGCCGAAGAGGCCAGCCGGCGCATCGAATTGCATGTGGGCCGTGACCTGCAGTTTATCCGGATAAATGGGACGGTGGTGGGCTCGCTGGCCGGGCTGGTCATCTACGCGATCGCCCAGTTCCTCTTCTGAGAGTGCTTGCAAAAGTTCTTCGGCCTGCTAACAGTGCTTGCAAAAGCTAGCACCCGTTAGCTACCGTGGGCCGCGTTCGCACCTACAAGGCCGAGTTAAGGACTGGGGGAATCGTCAATGCCGCAGGAAGAAAACCTTGCTGCTGTGGTGACAACCGCCGCGTCGGACATCGGCAGCTTCATCAAAGCGCAGCGTGAGGCGGCGCAGGTCTCGGTGCGGCAGCTGGCGGAAAAGGCCGGCGTCAGCAATCCATATCTCAGCCAGATCGAGCGTGGATTGCGCAAACCTTCGGCCGGCGTGCTCAACCAGCTCGCGAAGGCGTTGCGAGTCTCCGCCGAGGTGCTCTACGTGCAGGCCGGAATGCTCGAACCCGGCCCGAGGAGTGAAGTCCGCGACGCCATCGTTGCCGACGCGACGATCACCGAAGGACAGAAGCAGGTCCTGCTGGACATGTACACGTCCTTCGTTCAGCAGAACGAGGCCGCCCGGGAGGAGAACACCTCTGCATAGACCGGGTGACCCAGACCCAATCCCTGACGCACGAACTTGAACGACGAAAGGAAACACCAATGGCAGAGAACAACCCGTCGATTGATGACCTGAAGGCCCCGCTGCTTGCCGCGCTGGGCGCCGCCGACTTGGCCCTGGCCACGGTCAACGACCTGCTCGCCGAGCTGCGTGACCGCGCCGAGGAGACCCGCACCGACACCCGCAGCCGGGTCGAGGAGAGCCGTGCTCGCCTGACCAAGCTGCAGGAGGAACTGCCCGAGCAGCTGCGCGACCTGCGCGACCGTTTCACCGCTGAGGAGCTGCGTAGCGCCGCCGAGGGCTACGTCGAGGCCGCGACCTCGCGCTACAACGAGCTGGTCGAGCGCGGCGAGGCCGCGCTGGAGCGCCTGCGCAGCCAGTCCGGTCTGGACGACGCCTCGGCGAATGCCCAGGGCTACGTCGACCAAGCGGTCGAGCTGACCCAGGAAGCGCTGGGCACCGTTGCGTCGCAGACCCGCGCAGTCGGCGAGCGTGCCGCCAAGCTGGTCGGCATCGAGCTGCCTAAGAAGACCGACGCCACCGCCAAGAAGGCGCAGAAGGCCGTCGCCAAGAAGGCTCCGGCCAAGAAGGCGCCCGCCAAGAAGGCTCCGGCCAAGAAGGCTCCGGCCAAGAAGGTCACCCAGAAGTAATTTCGCCTCACCACTCGACTCCGAGTCGCCCGCAAGGGTGACTCGGAGTCGACGTTTCTGGCGGCGCCCGCTTACGCTTAGTGGGTGGACTTGGTGAATATCGTCGTTTTCTACCTGCAAATCGGCGTAATGCTGATGACGCTCTACGCGTTCGTGCACGCGGCGATGCAGCGACCCGATGCCTACACAGCCGCCGACAAGCTGACCAAGCCCGTGTGGCTGGTGATCCTGGGCGTCGCCTTGCCGCTCGCCTACCTCCTCAACGTGATGGGCGCGGTCGGCGCGGCCTGCGCCGCCGGCGTGTACTGGGTCGACGTGCGGCCCAAACTCCTTGAGATTCAGGGTAAGTCGCGATAGCGGTATGCGAGTCTGCGTTCTCGCGGTGGCCACGATGGGCGCGCTCAGCGCGGCCGCTCCGGCGTCCGCCGACCCTGGTCCGGTGAGCGCCCCCTCCTATGCGCCGCCGTTCGTCGATCACGTGCAGTGGGCGCAGTGGAGTGGTTTGCCCAGCCTGCGTGTCTATCCGACGGCGTCGGGTCGCGCGGCCGCCAAGCAGCTCGGGTCGCCGAGCCCGGAGGCCGACGAGGCCTGGGCCGAGGTGGTGGGGCTGACGCCGCAAGCCGACACCCCCGGGATGCGCGACCAGTTCCGCTGCCACTGGGATTTCGCCGAGACCGTCGAGCCCGGCAAGACGAGCTGGAATCTGGAGCCGTGGCGACCCGTGGCCGATGCGGCGACGATGGTCGCCACCGGCTGCAATCCCGGCGGTCCGCGAGAGTCGTTCTGATGACCCGGACCCGGGAACAAGTCGCCGCGCTCGTCGACCACACGCTGCTCAAGCCGGAGGCCACCGCCGCCGACGTTGTCGCCGTCGCGGAAGAGGCTGCGGCGCTTGGTGTTTACGCCGTCTGCGTCTCGCCGTCGATGGTTCCGCATGCCGTGTCTGCCGGGATCCCGGTCGCCACGGTCGCCGGATTTCCGTCAGGCAAGCACATGCCCGAGATGAAAGCGGGAGAGGCGACGCTGGCGGTGGCGTTCGGCGCCAGCGAAGTTGACATGGTGATCGACGTCGGCGCCGCGATTGCCGGAGACATCGACGCCGTCCGGTCGGAGATCGCCGCAGTGCGCGCGGCCGTGCCCACCGCGGTGCTCAAGGTCATCGTCGAATCGGCCGCCCTGTTGACACTTGCCGACGAGCAGACGCTGGTGGCGGTCTGCCGTGCCGCGGAGGACGCCGGGGCCGAGTTCGTCAAGACGTCAACGGGTTTCCATCCGGCCGGCGGCGCATCACCGGCCGCCGTCGCGCTGATGGCCGAGACCGTCGGCGGCCGGCTGGGAGTCAAAGCCAGCGGCGGCATCCGCACCGCGGAGGCCGCCCTGGCGATGCTCGACGCGGGCGCCACCCGGTTGGGGTTGTCCGGCACCCGCGCCGTGCTCGACGAGCTGGGTTAGATTGCCCGCCTCCTCCTCATCGCGCTCCGCGCTCTGCATCGTCGACGGGCTGGGCTAGATCGCGCTGAAGCAGTCCTGACCCGATTGGGACTGCGATGACGACGTCGGGATCGTTGCGTTTTGAGTGGAGAACGTGGCTTCGACGCCGTCGCCGGTGACCTTCACGCTGTCGGCGTGGATGCCCAGCGGATAGTTCTGGGTCGCCTTCGAGGTGAGGTCGTCGAGATTCTTTTGGACGTCGCCGGTCGACATGTTGGAGCCCAGCGCGCTCAAGCTGACCACTTGCAGCGACAGCCCGTTGTTGACGATCTGCGGCTTGACGACGGCGCTGTTCAGCAGGCCTTTGAGCGTGACGGTGCCGTCACTGGGGTTGGTGGTGACCTGCCCGGTGACAAACTTGCCCAGCACCGGGATGGCGTCCTGGATCGACTGTTTGATGCCGTCGGACGACCAAGTGATGGTGCCGTTGATCGACCCGATCGTGCCCGCAGAGTTGTTGGTCGGGCTCAATTTGATGTTGCGGATGTCCAGGCTCACCTTCATGCCTTTGGCCTGGCGTACCTGGTTGCCGCCGGTCTGCACGGAGATGTCGCTGTAGTCCTTGGACAGGTACTGCCACAACACCGGTGGGGTCGGCGAGAACGACACCTTGGCGGTGTCCTGCACCTCGCACTGCACCGCGTTGGCCACCTTGGTGCTCGCGACATGGCGGGCGTAGAGCTCGCCGCCGATCGGAATCGCGATCACCACCAGCGCGACGATCAGCAGGATCAACAGCAACGACGTCCGGTTGGCGAAGAAACCGCGTCCGCCTGAGTCGTCGGCGGGTTGTGCGGCCCCCGGCGGAGGCGTCGGTATCGAAATCCGGGTGGTGAGGTTCTCGTGCGCGGGCGGCGGCGGCCCGGGCTGCTGCGGCCGCGGGTTGGGTGGCAACCCGGGTTGCGGCGGAGCCGGTTGCTGCGGTGCTCGATTCGGCGGCGGCGCCGGTTGCTGCGGCGGACGGCCCGGCGGGCGCCCGGGCTGCTGCGGCCGCGGCACGTCTCGCGCCGACGGCTGCGGTGGGCGGCCGGGCTGCGGGATGTGCCGGGTCGGCGATTCCGACGGCGGTGGCGGTACGCGGCGCGGCGGGAAGCCGCGGTTGGGTGGCCCGGATGGACGACCGCGCTGCGGGTCGTTGCTCGGGGGGCCTGGCGGGTTAGACATGCGCGAAGCAGGGGTCGTTTTGGGCCGCCGGTATCGACGCGTTCTGCGTCGAGAAGTGTGCTTGCACACCGTCATTGGTCACTTGCACGCTGTCCGCCTTGATGCCGAGCGGGTACTGCTTGAGCAGCGCCGCGGTGAACGTGTTCAGCGCGGTCTGCGCCGTCTCGTGCGGGATGAGGACGCCGAGTGCGTTGACCTTGTAGACCTGCAGCGTGAGCTGGCCATCGGTGACCTGCGGCTTGACGGTGACACCACCCAGGCCCATCGCCCCGGTGAGCTCGATGGTGCCCGCACTGGGGTTGGTGGTGACGTTGTTGACCAGGCCGCCGATGAACGGGAGCGAGTCCTGGATGGTCTCCTGGATGCCGTCCGACGTCCAGGTGATGGTGGCGTTCAGCTTGCCGATGGTGCCCTTGGAGTCGGCGTTGCCGTGCAGGTCGACGTCATCGATCTCGATGTCGGCCTTCATGCCTTTGGCGTTCTTGATGTTGTGGCCGGCGGTGTGGATGGTGATGTCCTTGTAGTGGCCCATGATGTGCTGCAGCAGGAATGGGCTCGGCCCGAAGGATGCGGTGGCGCCGTCCTGGACCACGCACTGGGTCGCCGAGGCCACGACGTTGTTGGCCCGATGGCGGGCATACAGCTCACCGCCGACCAGAGCGGCGATGCCCAGGGCCGTGACGATGACCAGAACCAGGATGATCGACACCGGATCGCCGCGGAAGGCAAAGCGGCGCTTGGCTTTCACGGGCTCGGTGGCGTCCTGCGCCGGCGGTTGCTCATAAGCCGTGGTGGTGGGATATTCCTGGACCGGTGGCGGGTACGACGGCGGAGTGGGCGGCTGATAGGAGTATTCGGCCTGCGGCGCCTGCTCGGTGGGCGAATTCTGGTCGCCCGGGCGAGCCCACGGCGAAGACGGGTCCTGCTGTGGGGGCCCCTGAGGATTCGTCACCTGCGCGATTCTGCCTTATCACCATGAGCAAACGCTGTGTAGTTGCGAAGCACTGCGATCGTCTCGCGGGCCTTGGTCACCTGCTCGAGGTCCAAGTCGGTGACGAGCAGTTCCGGCTCGCCGCCGGCGGAAGCCACCACCGCGCCGAACGGCGACACCACCGCGCTGCCGCCGACTCCGGTCGGCGCGCTGGAGGCCAGCGGTTCGCCGGGGTCGGCCTGCCCGGCCGCGATGATGTAGCTGGTGGAGTCCAATGCGCGGGCGCGGGCCAGCAAACTCCACTGCTCGAGTTTTCCCGGTCCGGCGGCCCACGACGCGCTGACCACGATCACCTGTGCGCCGCGGTCGGCCAGCGTGGTGAACAGTTCGGGGAAGCGGAGGTCATAGCAGGTCGTCAGCCCCACCCCGACCCCGTCCACGGTGATCGTCACCGGCTCGCGCCCCGGCGCGACCGTGGCCGACTCGGTGAACCCGAACGCGTCGTACAGGTGGATCTTGTCGTAGTGCGCGTCCACGCCGGAACCCTCAGGACCTACCGCTAGCAGCGTGTTGTGGACCCGCCCGTGGTCGGCGGGAGTGAACATGCCCACCACCACGGTGACGCCCGCGTCGGCAGCGATCCGGCGCGCTCCGTCGGCCCACGGCCCGTCGACCGGCTCGGCGATCGGGGCCAGCGGGACCCCGAACCGGCACATCGTCGCTTCGGGGAAGACCACCAGCGACGCGCCGGCCTCGGCGGCCCGCCCGGCGTAGTCGCGCACGATCTGCAGGTTGGCGGCCGGGTCGGTGCCGCTGAGGAGCTGTGCCACCGCGATGCGCATGATTGCCAGCCTAGATGCTCCACGAGCGTCGAGTTGTTGGGCCAAAAGGCATGATTTCGCCCGATAAGTCGACGCTCGGGGCGAGATGGCGGTGGCCGGATGCTTGAATCCTCACATGATCGAGTTCACGCTGAGGCAGACGACGACGGCGCCGATCGAGAAGGTGTTCGACGCCCTCACCAACCACCGCGGGATCGCGGACTACGTGTCGATGGCGCGTCGCAGCACGCTGGACCGCGAGGGCGTCCCCGCGCCCAACGGGGTCGGCGCGGTCAGGCGGATCGAGGCGCTCGGACCCCCGTTCGTCGAGGAGATCATCGAGTACGAGCGGCCGACACGCTTCGCGTACAAGATGGTGTCCGGCGCGCCGGTGCGCGATCACGTCGGCACGGTGACACTGCGTGAAGCGGGCACCGGCACCGAGGCCGAGTGGCACCTACGCTCCACGCCGACGATCCCGGGTCTGGACTGGTTGCTGAAGCCGGTGATGAAGAAGGTGATCGGCGACCTGTTCAAGGGCGGGATCGCCGTGGCCGAGCGAAATAGCTGAGCGTCAGGCGGTTTCGCTGATCCAGGTCGTGGTGAAACGCTGCTCGCGGATCAGCAGCTCGACCAACTGGCCGCCGATGAAGTTCTCCAGCTTGCCGCCGACCAGCGGGATTTTCACCTCGACGGTGGCCCGGAATTGCAGCCTCGCGCCGCCGTCGGCCAGTGGCTCGAGCACCGCGGTACCGGTCAGCGAGGCCGGTGAATCCAGGACCGAGCCGGTGACGGTCGCGGTCGCGGACCCGTCGACGATCGGCTCCCAACGCTCCTCGCGCCGGATGCGCAGATCGCCGCGGTGGAACTGGGTGACCAGGGCGGGCATCCGATCCGCCCGCAACACCTGGGTGGTGACGACGTCGATGACGCCGTCGTCGACCTCCATGGAATCGACCGTGGAATCGTCGACGCCCGAGTCGGCCAGCCGGGCCAGCCAGTACTGCTCGTCGCCGAACGCCCGGAGAACCGCTTCGACGGATTCCGCGTAGTCGGTAGACATGTCGAACGAACGCGGCATAGCAGGTCAGGCTACCGTCAACAACCAGGTAACCGGGTTTGAAGGGGGCACCGTGGGAACGGTTTTCGCCGGTGCGCGCGTCGAGGAGGACGTGCCCCTGGCGCCGCTGACCACGCTGCGAGTCGGCCCGGCCGCGTCGCGACTCATCACCTGCACCAGCACCGACCAGGTGGTCGCCACCCTGCGTCATCTCGACGGTGCCGGCGCTGGCTCGCTGTTGGTGTTGGCCGGGGGCTCGAACGTGGTGATCGCCGACACGCTGACCGACCTGACCGTGATTAGGTTGGCCACCAACGGTATTCGCGTCGACGGGAACATCTTGCGCGCCGAGGCGGGGGCGGTCTGGGACGACGTGGTGGTCGCGGCGATCGACGCCGGGCTGGGTGGGCTGGAATGCCTGTCGGGGATACCCGGCTCGGCGGGAGCCACCCCGGTGCAGAACGTCGGCGCGTACGGCGTCGAGGTTGCCGACAGCATCACTCGGGTTCGGTTGCTGGACCGCCGCAGCGGCGAGGTGCGCTGGACGCCCGCCGACGACCTCGGGTTCGGGTACCGGACGAGCGTGCTCAAGCGCTCCGACGCGGCGACAGTTCTCGAGGTGGAGTTCGCGTTGGACGCGACGGGCCGCAGCGCCCCCCTGCGCTACGGCGAGTTGGTCAGCGCGCTGGATGCCGAGGTCGGTGAGCGCGCCGAGCCCGCCGCGGTCCGCCGGGCCGTGCTGGGGCTGCGGGCCGGCAAGGGCATGGTGCTCGACGAGGCCGACCACGACACCTGGAGCGTCGGGTCGTTCTTCACCAATCCCGTTGTCGCACAGCAGGTTTACCAAGAGCTGGCCAGCCGGACCGATCGTCGGGTGCCGAGCTATCCAGCGCCGGACGGCTTCAAACTCGCCGCGGGCTGGCTGGTTGAGCAGGCCGGCTTCGGCAAGGGCTACCCGGATGTCGACGGCGCGCCCTGCCGGCTGTCGACCAAGCACGCGCTGGCGTTGACCAACCGGGGCGGGGCGAGCGCCGACGACGTGCTCGCGCTGGCCCGGACCGTGCGCGACGGGGTCCGGGATGTGTTTGGCATCACACTGATCCCCGAGCCGGTGCTGGTCGGCTGCACTTTGTAAGACGCGCGCGGAATGAGGGGTGTCGATTCCGCCGGTATCTTGATGTCGTGGACTCAGAGCGTGGCATCTCGCCGGTCACCCGGCGCCGGGCCCTGACGACTTTGGCGGTCGGCGTGTTCGCGCCCGGCGTGCTGGCGGCCTGCGCGGGCGGGTCGTCCAAGCAGGCCGAGAAGGCCAAGCCTCCGGCGCAGGCGGCGCTGACGTTCCGGCCGGCCGACAAGACCACCAAGGTGCTGCCGACGGCGCCGATCAGCGTCGAAGTGCGCGACGGTTGGTTCCAGCACGTCGCGCTGACCAACGCGGACGGCAAGGTCGTCGCCGGCACCCTCAACCGCGACCGGACCATCTACACGATCATCGAGCCGCTGGGCTACGACGGGACCTATACCTGGACTGGGACGGCGGTCGGTCACGACGGCAAGCCGCTGCCGGTGAAGGGCGAGATCACCACGATCGCGCCCACCAAGGTGATCGACGGCGGATTCCAGCTCGCCGACGGCCAGACCGTCGGTGTCGCCGCGCCGATCATCATCCAGTTCGACGCGCCGATCGCCGACAAAGCCGCGGTCGAGCGGGCGCTGAAAGTGACCACGGAGCCGCCCGTCGAGGGCAGCTGGGCGTGGCTGCCCGACGAGGTCGGCGGGGCCCGCGTGCACTACCGCACCCGCGAGTACTACCCGGCGGGCACCAAGGTCAACGTCGACGCCAAGCTCTACGGGCTGGCCTTCGGCGACGGCGCCTACGGCAAGCAGGACATGAGCCTGAAAATCGACATCGGCCGCCGCCAGGTGGTGAAGGCCGAAGTCTCGTCGCACCGCATCCAGGTGGTCCGCGACGAAGGCGTGATCATGGACTTCCCCTGCAGCTACGGCCAGGCCGACAAGGCGCGCAACATCACCCGCAACGGCATCCACGTGGTCAGCGAGAAATACGCCGACTTCTACATGTCCAACCCGGCCGCCGGCTACAACCACATCCACGAACGCTGGGCGGTGCGGATCTCCAACAACGGCGAGTTCATCCACGCCAACCCGAGCAGCGCCGGCGCGCAGGGCAACAGCAATGTGACCAACGGCTGCATCAACCTGTCGACGTCCGACGCCGAGCAGTACTTCGCCAGCGCGATCTACGGGGACCCGGTCGAGGTAACCGGCAGCACGATCGAGCTGTCGTACGCCGACGGCGACATCTGGGACTGGGCGGTCAGCTGGGACACCTGGGTGGGCATGTCGGCCCTGCCGCCCCCGAGCGGCGCCAAGCCCGCGCCGGTGTCGATTCCGCGCAGCGCGCCGGCAACGCCGCATGATGCACCGACGCTGTCGGGCACCCCGACCACGACGACTAGTCCTGCGGGGCCCGGCGGTTAAACCGGCTGCCCGGCGCCTGATCACGCGGCCGGATGACGATCTGATCGAGGTCGACGTGCGACGGCCGCGACGCCACGAAGCCGATCACCTCGGCGACGTCGCCGGCCGTCAACGGCGTGATCCCTCGGTAGACGGCGTCGGCGCGTTCCTGGTCGCCGTCGAATCGCACCAGCGAGAACTCCGTCTCGACGGCTCCGGGCGCAATCTCGGTGAGCCGCACCGGTTTTCCGAGTAGCTCGCCACGCAGGGTGCGGTGCAGCGCCCCCTGGGCGTGTTTGGCCGAGGTGTAGCCCGCGCCGTTGTCGTAGAGCTCCAATGCGGCGATCGAGGTGATGGTGACGATCAGGCCGTCGCCGGAGTCGATCAGCTTGGGCAGCAACGCGCGGGTGACCCGCAGCGTGCCCAGCACATTGGTCTCCCACATCCAGCGCCAATGCTCGAGATCGGCGTCGGCTACCGGCGCCAGGCCCTTGGCGCCCCCGGCGTTGTTGATCAGTACGTCGACCCGGTCCAGTTGGGCGGCCAGCGCATCGACGGCCGCTCCGTCAGTGACGTCGGCCACAACGGCCGTGCCGCCGATCTCGGCGGCCAGCGCGTTGATCCGGTCGGCCCGCCGGGCCACCGCGACGACGTGAAAGCCTTGAGCTGCAAGGGTTCTCGCGGTCGCCTCGCCGATGCCGGCGCTGGCGCCGGTGACGACCGCGACGCGTTGCCCGTCGTGCCGGTGGTGGGATGGCGTCGAACGCGGATCTTGGGAACTCATCTGGACGACTCTAGTAACCGTGCTAAATTCCTTCTGTGTACTCGAGCACCTTGTTCGGCTGTCTGCCCGCGTGTTGTTGCGCGGGCTGCGCGTGTTGTTGCCGCGCAACCAGCCGCTCCTGAGCTGACGCGCTAAAGCGCTCGCGACGGTGTGCGGCTCCCAGACCGCCATCGGACCTCGGACAAGGAATCGCAAATGCGCACAACGTCTTTCACTTCTCATCAGCACAACCCCCTCGCGGCCGCTCGCCGTCGAGGCCCCAGCCGTCATCGCGTGGTGGCGCCCTCGCTCCAGCTGTCCGACGCCGCCGCGTCGTCGGTCTTCCGGGCCGTGCGGCTGCGCGGCCCGATCGGCCGTGACGTCATCGCCCAGGTCACCTCGCTGTCGATCGCGACGGTAAACCGCCAGGTCATCGCCCTTCTGGACGCAGGAATCCTGCGGGAACGCGCCGACCTGGCCGTTTCCGGCGCGATCGGGCGTCCCCGGGTGCCCGTCGAGGTCAACCACGAGCCGTTCCTGACGCTGGGCATCCACGTCGGTGCCCGGACCACCAGCATCGTGGCCACCGACCTGTTCGGCCGCACGCTCGACGCCGTCGAGACCCCGACGCCCCGCACCGCGCAGGGTCCGGCTCTGGCTGCGCTGGCCGACGGCGCCAAGCGTTACCTGCGTCGCTGGCACCGGCGGCGGGCGCTGTGGGTCGGTGTCGCGATCGGTGGCACGGTCGACGCGGCCAGCGGCCACGTCGACCACGCCCGGCTGGGCTGGCGGGATGCACCGGTCGGTCCGGTGCTTGCCGAGGCGTTGGAGCTACCGGTCTCGGTGGCCTCGCACGTCGACGCGATGGCCGCCGCCGAGCTGCTGCTCGGCATGCGCCGGTTCGGGCCGAACTCCTCGACCAGCCTCTACGTCTACGCCCGCGAAACCGTCGGTTACGCGCTGATGATCGATGGCCGGGTGCACAGCCCGGCCAGCGGACCGGGCACGATCACCAACCTGCCCGCGCACTCCGAATTGCTGGGCGGCTCAGGGCTTTTGGAATCCACCGTCAGTGACGAGGCCGTGGTGGCCGCCGCGCGCCGGCTGCGGATCCTGCCCGCCCAGAACGGCTCGGTGACCGACGTCCTCAAGGCCGCCCGCGGCGGCAATCAGCAGGCCCAAGAGCTACTCGGCGAGCGGGCCCGCGTGCTCGGCGAATCGGTTGCGCTGCTGCGTGATTTGCTCAACCCCGACGACCTGGTGGTCGGCGGGCAGGCGTTCACCGAATACCCCGAGGGCATGAAGCGGGTGGAGGAGGCCTACCGGGCCCGGCTGGTGCTGCCCGCGCGCGACATTCGGATGACCGCCTTCGGAAACCGGGTCCAGGAATCGGGGGCCGGCATCGTGTCGCTCGCCGGCTTGTACGCCGACCCGCTGGGTGCCATGCGCCGCGCCGCGCCGCCAGTGCCCGCCTACGAGGTCGACGTCGAGACACCCGCCTGACCTGCGACTGAAGCCGGTGCTGCAAAGATGGCGGCGTGGGCCCTTCTGATCTGACCAATCCGCGTCGCGTCGCAGTGCTGGCCGTGCACACCTCACCGCTGGCGCAGCCCGGTGTCGGGGATGCCGGCGGGATGAACGTCTACGTGCTGCAGAGCGCGCTACACCTGGCCCGTCGTGGCGTGGAGGTCGAGATCTTCACCCGGGCCACCGCGTCCACCGATCCGCCGGTCGCGCGGGTGGCACCGGGCGTGCTGGTGCGCAACGTCGTGGCCGGGCCGTTCGAAGGTCTGGACAAATACGACCTGCCGACGCAGCTGTGCGCGTTCGCGGCCGGTGTGCTGCGGGCCGAGGCCGCCCACGAGCCCGGCTACTACGACATCGTGCATTCGCACTATTGGCTGTCCGGTCAGGTCGGCTGGCTGGCCCGCGACCGGTGGGCGGTGCCGCTGGTGCACACCGCCCACACCCTGGCCGCGGTGAAGAACGCCGCGCTGGCCGAGGGTGACACCCCCGAGCCGCCGCTGCGCACTGTCGGCGAGCAGCAGGTGGTCGACGAGGCCGACCGGCTGATCGCCAACACCGATGACGAAGCGGCGCAACTGGTTTCGCTGCATCATGCCGATCCCGCCCGCATCGACATCGCGCATCCCGGGGTCGACGTGGAGGTGTTCCGTCCCGGTGATCGGCGGGCGGCTCGCGCCGAGCTCCGGCTGCCGACCGACCAGAATGTGGTCGCGTTCGTCGGTCGCATCCAGCCGCTGAAGGGGCCCGACGTGCTGCTGCGCGCGGCGGCCAAGCTGCCCCGGGTGCACGTGCTGATCGCCGGTGGACCGTCGGGCAGCGGGCTGGCCGTTCCCGACGGCCTCGTTCGGCTCGCGGCCGACCTGGGTATCTCCGACCGGGTGACGTTCCTGCCCCCGCAGTCGCGGGACAACCTCGCCACCCTCTTCCGGGCGGTCGACCTGGTGGCCGTGCCGAGCTACTCGGAATCCTTCGGGCTGGTCGCCCTCGAGGCGCAGGCCTGCGGCACACCGGTGGCCGCGGCCGCTGTCGGCGGGTTGCCGGTCGCGGTGCGCGACGGGGTGACCGGCACGCTGGTGGCCGGGCACGACGCCGACCGCTGGGCCCGCGCGATCGACGACACGTTGAAGCTCGGCCCAGAAGCGTTGGGCCAGGCCGCCGTTGAGCATGCGGCCGACTTTTCGTGGGAGAACACCGTCAACGCGCTGCTGGCCAGCTACCGCCGCGCGATCGGCGACTTCACCGCCCGCCGTGCCGTTCGCGGGCTCCCGTCGACGCGGCGGCCTGCGCAGGCCGGACGACGGCCGACGCGGCGCAAGGCGTGGGCATGACATCAGCCGACAGCGACGGCGGCACACCGATCACCCATGTCCAGCAGGTGATCGAAGACACCCTCGACACCAACCAGCTGACCTACACCCGCCACGAGGGCGCCCACGGCGGGCTGCCCGGGCTGGTCGTCGAGCTGCCCGGCGAGCGGCGGCTCAAGACCAACACCATCCTGAGTATCGGCGAGCATTCGGTGCGCGTCGAGGCGTTCGTCTGCCGCAAGCCCGATGAGAACCACGAGGGTGTCTACAAGTTCCTGCTCAAGCGCAACCGTCGGTTGTACGGCGTCGCCTACACCCTCGACAACGTCGGCGACATCTATCTGGTCGGCCGGATGGCGCTGGCATCGGTGGACGCCGCCGAAATCGACCGGGTACTCGGACAGGTGCTCGAAGCGGTGGACACCGACTTTAATACGTTGCTGGAGTTGGGTTTTCGCTCGTCGATCCAGAAGGAATGGGAGTGGCGGGTGTCGCGCGGCGAATCGCTGAAGAACCTCGAGGCGTTCGCCCATCTCATCGACGACGACGAGGACTAGGTGGCCACCGCGTTACGCTCGGCGACCTTTCGGGAGGTCGTGAAATACTTCCCCGCATGGGAGACGCTGCTGCGACGCTGGTTCTGCTCCGCCACGGCGAAAGCGAATGGAACGCGAGTAACCAGTTCACCGGCTGGGTGGACGTCAACCTGACCGACAAGGGCCGCCGCGAGGCGGTCCGCGGCGGCGAACTGCTGGCCGAACATGACCTGCTGCCCGACGTGCTTTACACGTCGCTGCTGCGTCGCGCGATCACCACCGCGCATCTGGCGCTGGATACCGCCGACCGGCTGTGGATACCGGTCCACCGCACCTGGCGGCTCAACGAGCGGCATTACGGGGCGCTGCAGGGTCTGGACAAGTCCGAGATCAAGGAACGCTACGGCGACGAGCAGTTCATGACGTGGCGCCGCAGCTACGACACCCCGCCGCCGCCCATCGAGAAGGGCAGCGAATACAGCCAGGACGCCGACCCGCGTTACGTCGACATCGGCGGTGGCCCGCTCACCGAATGCCTGGCCGACGTGGTGGCCCGATTCTTGCCCTACTTCACCGACGTCATCGTGCCTGACCTGCGGGTCGGTAAAACGGTGCTGATCGCCGCGCACGGCAATTCGCTGCGCGCGCTGGTGAAGTACCTGGACGGCATGTCCGACGACGAAATCACCGGTTTGAACATTCCGACCGGAATTCCGCTGCGCTATGACTTGAACTCGGATATGCGTCCGGTGGTCGCGGGCGGCAGCTACCTCGACCCGGAGGCGGCGGCGGCCGGCGCGGCCGCGGTGGCCAGCCAAGGGGCGAAATAACCCCCCGATCGCAGCAACTGGGCAAACGTCGGGTAAACGGGCACCGAACACCTGTCTCGCGGCATGTGACATGACCGATTTTGGCCTTGTGCTGCTGGGTTGGCGTTCACCGGAATCGTAAGCTTTTCACGTGACCGTGTTCTCGGCCCTGTCACTGGCCGGGGTCTTGTTCTCCGCGGCCCTGGCCGTCGGAATCACCGTCGGCGCGCGTTGGGCGCCGCGGGCGATCGACCGACGGCAACGCGTGGCCGTCGAAGCCGCTGGAATCACCGTCGCGCAGATGCTGCAACGCATCGTCGCGCTGATGCCCCTGGGCGCCGCCGTCGTCGACCGGCACCGCGACGTTGTCTACCACAACGACCGGGCCAAAGAGCTCGGCCTGGTCCGCGAGCGGCAGCTCGACGACGAGGCCTGGAACGCGGCCCGCAAGACACTGGCCGACGGCGCCGACGTCGAATTCGACCTGCTGCCGGGCAAGCGGCAAGTGCCGGGTCGCTCGGGCCTGTCGGTGCATGGCCAGGCGCGGCTGCTCAGCGAGCAAGATCGCCGGTTCGCGGTGGTCTTCGTCTACGACCACTCCGAATACGCCCGCATGGAGGCGACCCGCCGCGACTTCGTGGCCAACGTCAGCCATGAACTCAAGACGCCGGTTGGCGCGATGTCGGTGCTGGCCGAGGCGCTGCTGTCCTCTGCCGACGACCCCGAAACCGTGCGGCGGTTCGGCGAGAAGGTGCTCGTCGAGGCCACCCGGCTGGGCAGCATGGTCAGCGAGCTGATCGAGTTGTCGCGGCTTCAAGGCGCCGAGGCGATGCCGGAGATGGGCCCCGTCGAGGTCGACGAGGTGGTCTCGGAAGCGATTTCGCGCCACAAGGTGTCCGCCGACAACGCCGACATCGTCGTGCGCACCGATAACGCCAGCGGCCTGCGGATGCACGGCGAGCAGGCCCTGCTGGTCACCGCGCTGGCCAATCTCGTGTCGAATGCGATCGCCTACTCGCCCCGCGGTTCGCTGGTGTCGATCAGCCGGCGCCGCCGCGGCGACAACATCGAAATCGCCGTCACCGATCGCGGGATCGGCATCGACCGCAAAGACCAGGAGCGCGTCTTCGAGCGGTTCTTCCGCGCCGACAAGGCCCGCTCGCGAGCCACCGGCGGCACCGGACTCGGGCTGGCCATCGTCAAGCACGTCGCCGCCAACCACGGCGGCAGCATCGGTCTGTGGAGCCAGCTGGGCACCGGGTCGACGTTCACGCTGTCGATCCCCGCGTATGCCGGCGAGCTGGAACCCGAAGATCTGTCACCCGAGCGCGAACCGCGCCCCATAAAGCCCCAACGGGAGCCCCAACGAGAGGAAGAACTACACCGATGACCATTGAGGAACAGCGCTGATGACAAGTGTCCTGATCGTGGAGGACGAAGAATCGCTGGCGGATCCGCTGGCGTTCCTGCTCCGCAAGGAAGGCTTCGAGGCCACCGTGGTGACCGACGGCCAGACGGCATTGGCCGAGTTCGATCGGGCCGGCGCCGACATCGTGCTGCTCGACTTGATGTTGCCGGGCATGTCGGGCACCGACGTGTGCAAGCAATTGCGGTCGCGTTCCAGCGTGCCGGTGATCATGGTGACGGCTCGCGACAGCGAGATCGACAAGGTCGTCGGGCTCGAGCTGGGCGCGGATGACTATGTCACCAAGCCGTATTCGGCACGCGAGCTGATCGCGCGGATCCGGGCGGTGTTGCGCCGCGGTGGCGACGACGACTCCGAAGTCACCGACGGTGTGCTGGAATCCGGCCCGGTGCGGATGGACGTCGAGCGTCACGTCGTCTCGGTCAACGGCGAGGCAATCACCTTGCCGCTCAAGGAATTCGACCTGCTCGAGTACCTGATGCGCAACAGCGGCCGGGTGCTGACCCGTGGACAGTTGATCGACCGGGTGTGGGGTGCCGACTACGTCGGTGACACCAAGACCCTCGACGTTCACGTCAAGCGGCTGCGCTCGAAGATCGAGTCCGACCCGGCCAACCCGATCCACCTGGTGACGGTGCGCGGGCTGGGCTACAAGCTCGAAGGCTGAGGTAGCGGGCGGGTCGCTATTCGGCGGCCCGCGTGGCGGGGTGCACAGCGATGAGCCCTAACCCGCTGCGCCGCTTGCACATTGCGGCAAGCTCGGCGTAGGCCTTCTCGCCGAGCAGCTCGGTGAGTTCGGGACCTAGGCTGACCCACACCGGCTCGGCGCCGACGTGGGCGGCCGGGTCGCCCGTGCAGTACCAGTGCAGGTCGGCGCCGCCCGCGCCCCAACCGCGGCGGTCGTACTCGGTGACCCAGGTCTTGAGAATTTCGGTGCCGTCCGGGCGGGTCACCCATTCCTGACTGCGGCGAATTGGCAACTGCCAGCACACATCCGGCTTCATTGTCAGCGGTTGCACACCCAGCTTGATCGCCTTGGTGTGCAGCGCGCAGCCCATGCCACCGGGGAAATCTGGGCGGTTCAAAAAGATGCAGGCGCCCTTGTATTTACGGGTGCGGAACTGCTCTTCGCCCTCGTGCTCGTCGAGCTCGAGGTAGCCCTTGCGGCCCAGGCCCTTGTCGCGGAACTGCCAGTCGTCGTCGGTGAGCTTGGATACGGCGTCGTCGAGGCGGGCCCGATCGTCGTCGTCGGACAGGAACGCGCCGTGCGAGCAGCAGCCGTCATCGGGACGGTTCTCGACCGTGCCCTGACAGGCGGGGGTGCCGAACACGCACGTCCACCGCGACAGCAGCCACGTCAGGTCGGCGGCGATCAGGTGTTCGGGGTTGTCCGGGTCGTAGAACTCGACCCACTCGCGGGCGAAGTCCAACTCGACTTCACCGGGGTGTTCGGGGTGCGCACTTGCCACAGTTTTAACGGTAGACCAATCCTTGGCCAGGCTGCTCACCCGTAAGGTTGTGTCTCGTGCGATTAGGTGTTCTCGACGTGGGTAGCAACACGGTCAACCTGCTCGTGGTGGATGCCCGCCGCGGCGGACATCCGACGCCGATGAGTTCAACCAAGGCCACCCTGAGGCTGGCCGAGTCAATCGACAACTCCGGCAAGATCACTCGCAAGGGCGCCGACAAGCTGATCGAGACGATCGAGGAGTTCGAGAAGATCGCCGACAGCTCCGGGTGCGCCGAGTTGATGGCGTTCGCCACGTCGGCGGTGCGCGACGCCAAGAACTCCGACGACCTGCTCTCCCGGGTTCGCAAGGAGACCGGCGTGGAGCTGCAGGTGCTGCGCGGTGTCGACGAGTCGCGGTTGACGTTTCTCGCGGTCCGCCGCTGGTACGGCTGGAGTGCTGGCCGGATCATCAACCTCGACATCGGTGGCGGCTCGCTGGAGCTGTCCAACGGCGTCGACGAAGAGCCCGAGGTCGCGATGTCGCTGCCGCTGGGCGCCGGCCGACTGACCCGCGAGTGGCTCGCCGACGATCCGCCCGGCCGTCGCCGTGTCGGCATGCTGCGGGACTGGCTGGACTCCGAGCTGGCCGACGCAGCCGCCAAGATGCTGGACGCCGGCAGCCCCGACCTGGCCGTGGCAACGTCGAAGACATTTCGTTCGCTGGCCCGGCTCACCGGCGCCGCGCCGTCGGCTGCGGGGCCGCGCGTGAAGAGGACGCTAACGGCCAATGGCCTCAGACAACTCATATCTTTCATCTCTAGGATGACGACCGCTGACCGTGCAGAACTGGAAGGGGTGAGCGCCGAGCGAGCGCCGCAAATCGTGGCGGGAGCTCTGGTCGCAGAAGCGAGTATGCGAGCGCTGTCGATAGAAACGGTGGACATTTGCCCGTGGGCGCTGCGAGAGGGTCTCATTTTGCGCAAACTCGACAGCGAAGCTGACGGAACCGCCCTCGTAGAAACGTCTGTGCGAGATGCTGGTAGTCAGCGAGCCAATCGGAATGGTGGCAAAAAATGACCGGTCCCCGCGACACCACCCGACCCATCTCGGTGGCCGAGCTGCTGGCCAAGAACGGCACGCACGGCGCCCCAGCACCCGCCCGCCGTCGTCGCCGTCGTGGCAACTCCGACGCGGTGACCGTCGCCGAACTGACCGGCGAGATCCCCGTCATCAACGACGAGACCGATCCGGCCGGCGACGACCACCCCGCGCCGGAATCGCACGCGCATCGCGCCAACGGACGGCTCCGCGCCGACGAGGAGATCGTCGAGGCGCCCGCCGACGAGCCGCCGGCCGAGAAGTTCTGGTCCGAGCCCGAGCCACGCTGGCCGGCCTCCGCCCCGCCCCGTCCGCGTGAGGCGGCCGCAGCGCGCGAGCAGCGGCCCCAACGAAGCTCCTACCCCCGTCCACTGCGCAACAACGTCCGGCCTGACCCGCGCGAGGACAACTCACCGGATCGGACCGGCGCCGAAGACATGATCCCCGACCCGTTCGAGGACTACGCGGGCATGTCGGTGGACGTGATGGACACAGATGTGCGCGACGCCGAGCCTGCCATCGAAGACTCCGCCTACGTGCGCTCGTATCTACGGTCGTCGACCGGCAAGGGTGACGTCGAATCACGTTCCGGCGCTGGGTATCACGACATCGACGAGGTCGCCGAGGAGGACTATCCCGACGACGGCGAGCTCGACGAGCCGTACACCTGGTCGCGGTCCGAGAGCATGCGTTTCGGCGGAATGGTCGTGCTGCAGTCGCTGGTGGCCGTCGGATTCGGTGCGGGCCTGTTCATCGCTTTCGATCAGCTGTGGCGCTGGAACAATATCGTCGCGCTTGTCCTCGCGATACTCGTCATCCTCGGCTTGGTCCTCGGCGTGCGGGTGGTGCGCAAGACCGAAGACATCGGCAGCACGCTGATCGCGGTGGCGGTGGGGGCACTGGTCACGCTGGGGCCCCTGGCGTTGTTGCAATCCGGCTAAGCCGCAACTCCAGTCCACGTGCGCCCCGCAATCAAGGTCGGTCTGTCGACGGCCTCGGTCTACCCGATGAAGACCGAGGCCGCTTTCGAATTCGCGGCCAACCTCGGCTACGACGGCGTCGAGCTGATGGTGTGGGGCGAGTCGGTCAGCCAGGACATCGGCGCCGTGGCGAAACTCTCGCGGAAATACCGGATGCCGGTGCTGTCGGTGCATGCGCCGTGCCTGCTCATCTCGCAGCGGGTGTGGGGTGCCAACCCGATTGCCAAGCTGGACCGCAGCGTGCAGGCCGCCGAAAAGCTCGGCGCTCAGACCGTCGTCGTGCATCCGCCGTTTCGCTGGCAGCGCCGCTACGTCGAAGGATTCAGCGAGCAGGTCGCCGAGCTGGAGGCGTCCAGCGACGTGCTGGTGGCCGTGGAGAACATGTTCCCGTTCCGCACCGACCGGTTCTTCCCGGGCCAGAGCATGGAGCGGATGCGCCGTCGCGGCGGCGGGCCCGGGCCAGGTATCTCGGCGTTCGCGCCGTCCTACGACCCGCTGGACGGCAACCACGCGCACTACACGCTGGACCTGTCGCACTCGGCGACGGCGGGCACCGACGCGATCGACATGGCCGAGCGGATGGGGGAGGGCCTGGTGCACCTGCACCTGTGCGACGGCACCGGCCTGCCCGCCGACGAGCACCTGGCGCCGGGCCACGGTAACCAGCCCGTGGTCGAGGTGTGTCAGATGCTGGCCGCCGGCGACTTCGCCGGCCACGTCGTGCTGGAGGTGTCCACCTCGTCGGCGCGCTCGGTGCACGAGCGCGAGGCCATGTTGACAGAGTCGCTGCAATTCGCGCGCACGCACCTATTGCGTTGACAGACAAGGGAATTCGGATAAGTTGACCGCGTTATTCACTGAGGCGATGGAGCTTCGCGAGATCGAGTCCGACGGCGTCCACAGCGTCTACGACGGCGAGCTGAACAAGATCTGGACCATCGGGCCCAAGGTGCACGGCGGGGCGATGGTTGCGTTGTGCGCCAACGCCGCTCGCACCGCCCACGGCGGACCCGTTGAGCCGGTTGCGATTTCGGCCAGCTTCCTTTCCGCGCCCGACCCCGGCCCGATGCGGCTGATCACCTCGATGCGCAAGCGTGGCCGCCGGATCAGCGTGGTCGACGTCGAGCTGGTCCAGGGTGAGCGCGCGGCGGTGCACGCCGTGGTGACGCTTGGGGAGCCGGAGCACCTGGTGGCGCCGCTGCTGTCGGCCAATCCGGTGGTGGGTCTGATGGATCCCGAACCACCCGACGATGTGCAGGAGATCGCGCCCGGGCACCGGCTGTCGGGCCTGGTGAACCTCGCCGAGGGCTGCGAGGTCCGGACGCTGACCTCGACCCTGGGCCTGTCGAACGACGGCCGGCCGCCGGTGATTCAGAACTGGGTGCGCCCCCGCGACGTGGCCCCCGACGTGTTGTTCGCGTTGATGTGCGGCGACATCTCGGCGCCGGTGAGCTTCGCCGTCGACCGCACCGGCTGGGCGCCCACCGTGCAGCTGACCGCCTACCTGCGGGGCCTGCCGGCCGACGGCTGGCTGCGGGTGGTCTGCACCTGTGTGCAGATCGGGCAGGATTGGTTCGACGAAGACCACACCGTTGTCGACTCAACGGGCCGCATCATCGTGCAGAGCCGCCAGCTGGCGATGGTCCCCGCGCCCTAGCCACCGAAAGTCGGCCGAGTCTGCCATGCTGAGCGACATGGCCAGAATCGCTCTCGTCGGTGGGGGAAGCATGGGCGAAGCCCTGCTGTCGGGCTTGCTTCGGGCCGGACGGCAGGTCAAGGACCTGGTCGTGGCCGAGCGGATGCCCGATCGCGCCCGCTACCTGGCCGACACCTACGGCGTGCTGGTGACCTCGCTGCCCGATGCGGTGGAGAACGCGACGTTCGTCATCATCGCCGTCAAGCCGTCCGATGTGGCCTCGGTGATCGGCGAGATCGGCAAGGTCGCCGCGGACGCTGCGCATGACAGCCCGGATCAGGTGTTCATCACGGTCGCGGCCGGGGTCACGACGACCTACCTGGAGTCGAAGCTGCTGGCCGGGACGCCCGTGGTGCGGGTGATGCCCAACGCGCCGGCGCTGGTCGGCGCCGGGATCAGCGCCATGGCTGCGGGCCGCTTTGCGACCCCTGAGCAGCTCAAGGAGGTCGCCGCGCTGTTCGACTCGGTAGGAGCGGTGCTGACGGTCTCAGAGGAGCACATGGACGCCGTCACGGCGGTCTCTGGCTCGGGTCCGGCGTACTTCTTCTTGTTGATCGAGGCGTTGGTGGACGCTGGTGTCGGCGCGGGGCTCAGCCGGGCCGTCTCTACCGAGCTGGTTGCCCAGACGATTGCCGGTTCGGCGGCGCTGTTGCTGGACCGCATGGAGCAGGACCGGGGAACGGGTCCCGACGCGCGACGTGACCTGTCATTGGACACCACGGCGGCGCGGCTACGAGCCGTTGTTACCTCGCCGGGCGGCACCACCGCCGCTGCGCTGCGGGAATTGGAAAAAGGCGGTTTGCGGGCGGCCGTCGACGCGGCGGTGCGGGCCGCAAAAACACGCTCTGAGCAGCTAAGAATTACATCTGAGTAATTTATAGAATTTTATTTATTTGCCACCACCCGTCGCAATAACCACACTAGTCCCGCTATTCTCCTTGTTGGTATGCACCTGTGGGTGCCAGCGGAGGGGAAGCCGCTGGGACTGCAGGAGCCTGACTGATTGGGTTGCGATGACGTCTATGAACGGGCCATCGGCTGGCGGTAAACCGGGACGCGACACGGGTTCCGTAGACGGCCAGCAGCCCCGGACGCAATTCCTGACGGTTGCAGAGGTGGCAGCACTGATGCGGGTCAGCAAGATGACGGTCTATCGGTTGGTTCACAACGGTGAGCTGCCTGCGGTCCGCGTCGGACGGTCTTTCCGCGTGCACGCGAAGGCAGTGCACGACATGTTGGAGAGCTCGTACTTCGACGCTGGCTAGACGGACCGGAGTCGGGACCGCGCGTGCGGCCGCCGACACGTAAACCGTCGCGAAGACACGCCGCGACGCATCGCAACGGTTCATGTCTAGCGGCTATCCCGTCGTACCGATGAGCCATTTCGGCCCACCGGCACCGGCTTTGGTGTTCGACGTGTGCTGCCGGGTAGAGTGTGCGGGTTATTGCGGGCAGTCCAGCACAGATAGCGGAGTTATGGGTTCAGTAATCAAGAAGCGTCGCAAGCGGATGTCGAAGAAGAAGCACCGTAAGCTGCTTCGCCGCACCCGGGTGCAGCGCAGAAAACTCGGTAAGTAACCCTTCCGCTGCGCGCTGCCGTCGTGTGCAGCCGATGCCGCGACGGCGCGAGATCGTTAGGCTGTTCAGGTGGATTCGTCGGGCGGTCAGTCAGGTTCCGGCGCCGATACCGTGCATTACCCGAAAGTTGTGCTGGTCACTGGCGCGTGCCGATTTCTGGGCGGTTACCTGACGGCGCGGTTGGTGCAGAACCCGATGATCAATCGGGTCATCGCCGTCGACGCCGTAGCGCCCAGCAAGGACATGCTGCGCCGGATGGGACGCGCCGAGTTTGTGCGCGCCGACATTCGCAATCCCTTTGTGGCCAAGGTGATTAGAAACGGCGATGTCGACACCGTCGTCCACGCGGCCGCGGCCTCGTTCGCGCCCAGATCCGGCGGTGGTGCGGCGTTGAAGGAAATCAACGTGCTCGGCGCGATGCAGTTGTTCGCCGCCTGCCAGAACGCGCCGTCGGTGCGTCGCGTGGTGCTGAAGTCGACGTCCGAGGTTTACGGGTCCAGCCCGCACGATCCGGTGATGTTCACCGAGGACAGCAGCAGCCGTCGTCCGTTCCGCGAGGGCTTTCCGAAAGACAGCCTCGACATCGAGGGCTATGCGCGTGGGCTCGGCCGGCGTCGGCCCGACATCGCGGTGACGATTCTGCGGCTGGCGAACATGATCGGCCCGGCGATGGAGACCACGCTGTCGCGCTACCTTGCCGGACCATTGGTCCCGACGGTGCTCGGCCGCGACGCGCGCTTGCAACTGTTACACGAGCAGGATGCGCTGGGCGCGTTGGAGCGCGCCGTGATGGCCGGCAAGCCCGGCACGTTCAACATCGGCGCCAGCGGGATCATCATGTTGTCGCAAGCGATCCGGCGTGCGGGCCGAGTTGCATTGCCGGTACCGGGATTTGGGCTCGCGGCGCTGGATTCGTTGCGACGGGCGAACCGTTACGCAGAGATCAATCGCGAGCAACTCGACTACCTGAGCTACGGCAGAGTGATGGACACCACGCGGATGGAGCAGGAGCTCGAATACCACCCCAAGTGGTCCACTGCGGAGGCTTTCGACGATTACGTTCGCGGCCGAGCTTTAACTCCCATTATCGATCCGGAGTGGGTACGCTCCATTGAAGGTCGGGCCGTAGCAGCAGTGCAGCGCTTTGGTCCCCGAGCCAAAATCAATTGACGCGAGGGGAGGTTTTTTCTTTGGCGGGCGATTCGAAGGCGAAAGTCATTCCGCTGCACGGTAATTCGAACCGCGCGGCGGCGCAACGGCGTGCCGGTCAGCGCACGCAGACCCGCCAGCATCCCTCCCTGCTCACCGAGCCCGAGTCCCGGGCGTCGGCCGACGAGATCGCCGCCGTCGTACGCGAAATTGACCAGCACCGTCGCGGCGCAAACAGCCGAACGGCCATCGAGCAGCCCGCGAATGAGCTCGCGCAGAAGGTCAGCGCCGTCGCAGACTTCTTGCGGCTGCGGCTCTCCGGCGACTACCAGGTCGACGAATTCGGTTTCGACCCACACCTCAACGATGCGATCGTCCGGCCCTTGCTGAGGTTCTTCTTCAGGTCGTGGTTCCGCGTCGAGGTCAGTGGCATCGAGCATCTGCCCGACACCGGTGCCGGCCTGGTGGTGGCCAATCATGCGGGCGTGCTGCCGTTCGACGGGCTGATGGCTTCGGTCGCCGTGCACGACGAGCATCCCGCGCACCGGGATCTGCGCCTGCTGGCAGCCGACATGGTGTTCGACCTGCCGATGGTGAGCGCGGCGGCCCGGAAGGCCGGCCACACGATGGCGTGCACCGCCGACGCGAATCGACTGCTGGCCGCGGGCGAACTGACCGCGGTATTCCCCGAGGGTTACAAGGGGCTGGGCAAGCGCTTCAAAGACCGCTACAAGCTGCAGCGGTTCGGCCGCGGCGGTTTCGTGGCCGCTGCGCTGCGCGCCAAGGCCCCGATCATTCCGTGCTCGATCGTCGGCTCGGAGGAGATCTATCCGATGCTGACCGACGTGCGGCTGCTGGCGCGGTTGTTCGGGCTGCCGTACTTCCCGGTCACGCCGCTGTTCCCGCTGGCCGGCCCGGCCGGGCTAGTGCCGCTGCCGTCGAAGTGGCACATCGCGTTCGGTGAGCCGATCGACACCGCGCACTACGAGGGCGCCGACGCCGAGGACCCGATGGTGACGTTCGAGCTGACCGACCAGGTACGCGAAACCATCCAGCAGACGCTGTATCAGCTGCTGGCGGGACGCCGCAATATGTTCTTCGGCTGATTACGCAGCTGGCTTGACCAGCGTGAACTGGCAGACGTCGGTGGCGCCCTCGCGGAACGTCTCGGCACAACCCTGCAGGTACTTCATGTAGCGGTTGTAGACCTCTTCGGACTGGATCTTGATGGCCTCGTCCTTGCGGGCCGCCAGCGCCTCGGCCCAGAGGTCCAGGGTGCGCGCGTAGTGCAACCGCAGCGGCTGGACAAGGGCGACCTCGAAACCTTGCTTGGTCGCGTGCTTCTCGACCAGTTCCACCGACGGCAGACGGCCGCCGGGGAAGATCTCGTCCATGATGAACTTGGCGAACTTGGCCCGCGTGATCGTGAGCTTGAGGCCGCGATCCTGGAATTCCTTCTCGCTGGGGATCACGATGGTGTGCAACATCATGGTGCCGCCAGCCGGTAGCGCGTCCCAGGCCATCTTGAAGAAATCGTCGTAGCGTTCGAAACCGAAGTGCTCGAACGCGCCGATCGACACGATCCGATCGACGGGCTCGTGGAACTGCTCCCAGCCGTTCAGCAGCACCCGCCGCGTGCGCGGGGTGTCCAGCGCGTCGAACGACTTCTGAACGTGGGCGGCCTGGTTCTTGGACAGCGTGAGACCGATGACGTTGACGTCGTACTTCTCGATGGCGCGACGCAGCGTGGCCCCCCAGCCACATCCGACGTCGAGCAGCGTCATGCCGGGCTCGAGACCGAGTTTGCCGAGCGACAGATCGACCTTTGCTCGCTGAGCCTCTTCGAGGGTCATGTCGTCGCGCTCGAAGTACGCGCAGCTGTAGGTCTGGGTGGGGTCGAGAAACAGCTGGTAGAACTCGTCCGAGAGGTCGTAATGCGACTGGACGTCGTCAAAATGTGGCGTGAGATCGGTGCTCATTGGTCGGAACTCCCCCTACAAGGCTCCGGCTGACACTAGGCCCCAGCACGGATAGAAGCAATTGCGGCGATTGTCGCCTCCGCGTTCGCGTCGGGGTTGGAAGACTCGCCGAGCATGGTGACGATGCTGGTGATGATTGGTTTGCCATCGGCGTCTGTGACTTCGCTGCGGATCTCCGCGATCACCGTGCCGTGCGACTCGATGACCGAGTCCAAGTAGGTGTCGAAATACAGCCGATCACCGGTCTTGATCGGACGGTGGTAGACGAATTTCTGATCGCGGTGCAGCACCCGGGCCAGGTTGATCGGGATGTCGAACTTGGTGAAGACGTCCATCTGGACCCGCCGTCCGGCCACCGCGAGGAACGTCAGCGGCGCCACGGTGGAGTCGTAGCCGTATTCGGCGGCCGCTTCCTCCGTGTGGTGCGACGGGTGATCGTTGCTGATGGACTCAGCGAACTCGCGGACCTTTTCGCGGCCTACCTCGAAGTAGTCGGGGTACCGATAGTGCGTGCCGATCAGGCCTTCGGTGCCTGCGGGCAATGACATGCGCTGCTCTCCACTCTTACGGGTGCTCAGCGGCGCAGCTTATCAGCGAGATTGCCGTCTCGATGCGACCGCAGCCAGTGCACCGCCCGCCGCGCCCAGCGCCAGAGCCGACGGTACGCCGATGCGGGCTGCCTTGCGGGCGGTCCGGAAGTCGCGGATTTCCCAGCCGCGTTTGCGGGCGTAATCCCTGAGTGCCGCGTCGGGGTTGATCGCCACGGCGGTGCCGACCAGGGACAGCAATGGCACGTCGTTATAGCTGTCGGAGTAAGCAGTGCAGCGCTTGAGGTTGAGGCCCTCGCGGATGGCCAGCGAGCGCACGGCGTGCGCCTTGCCCGGGCCGTGCAGGATGTCGCCGACGAGGCGGCCGGTGAACACCCCGTTTTCGGATTCGGCGACGGTGCCCAGTGCGCCGGTCAGTCCGAGGCGGCGGGCGATGGTGATCGCGAGCTCATACGGCGTCGCGGTGACCAGCCAGACCTGCTGGCCGGCGTCGAGGTGCATCTGCGCGAGCTGGCGGGTGCCTTCCCAAATTTTGTCGGCGATGATCTCGTCGAAGACCTCTTCGCCAAGGCGCATCAGCTCGGCGGTCGGGCGACCTTCGATGAAGGCCAGTGCTTTGCGCCGGCCGGCGGCGACGTCGTTGCTGTTCTCTTTGCCGAGAACCTGAAACTTGGCCTGCGCGTAGATGAATCCGAGGACGTCGCGGTACGTGAAGTACTTGCGGGCGGCCAGGCCGCGGCCGAAGTGAACAAGCGACGAGCCCTGCACCAACGTGTTGTCGACATCGAAGAACGCCGCCGCGGTCAGGTCGACGGGCGGCTGCTCGGGTCCGGGTTCTTCGTCGGTTTGGACGTCTTCGAGCGCCCGCTCGGCGCTCGCGTTGGCGGCCGCCGTTTCGAATTGCTGCTCAACGGGGTCGGGTTCTGCGTTCGGGCCGGGTTCGACATTGCCCGGGCCGCCGGAAGCGGTCACGGTTTCACACTATCCGCCCGGGCGGAGTTGGGGCGGTTGACCGCGACGGTGTGGTTTGGATGGGCTACCTGGGAGTCCCGCGATGTCTGCCTGGTTGGTGCGTTAGGAGATCGTCGTGCTGACGCCTGCGGCAAGCGTCTGCGAATTCGGTCGCTAAATCTTCTCGCTCAACAAAGGTGCTGTACTGCTGATCATCTAGCCAATACGTTTCGATGTAGTCGACCATCGGATTCGACACTGGGATGCCGAGAATGTGTCTCTTCGACTCGGGGTCAACGCCGAGCCAGTAGTCGTGATCGTCGGAGGAGTAGGTGAACTCGTACGTCATCTACTTTCCTCCGAAATCTTCGAGGTCGACGACGATTAGGTCATCCGGCAGCACCTTGGAGCCATCAATAACCGCTTCGGACATGCCTTCTGGCAGCAAACCTCCCGGAAGCCAGTACTCGTTGGCGCCTGCTTCGTTACCTGACGGGATTCTGACATTGTAATTTTGCGCGCCAGGGACGTCGACGCGTATCACGTCGAAGTCCTTGAAGTAGCCGTTAGGCAAGCCGAGTGCTGATTCGACCTCGCCCAAATTGCCCGCGGCGATCAGGGTGTCAATCTCGCTGGTGGGGAACAGAAAGGTCGTCCCGTCGCGCTGGCCGATGCCATATTTATCTAGGTTCTCTTGCAGCATAAAGCGAGTTCCGCCCTGGTTGAATTTCTCAAGGTGTTGCTCTATGTACTCGGGCGACAAGTATTCGCTTGGGTCAGGGCGACTGCCCTTCGGTGTCGCGAGAATCTCGTCGCGCTTTTCATCAGTCAGGCCATGCATCGGCGGGTCATCCCCACCACCGTGGGCGTGCCCGCTGCTGAGCGATGAGGGAGCGTGCTGCGGGGCAGGGCTGGCGATTCCAGGTGCTGTGCCGGTAGGAGTGTCGGGCGCGGACGCCGTGGGGGCCGTGTGTGCCGACTCGTGCCCGGGCGCCGGTTGTGCCGGGCCGACGGGTGGCTTCGGCTCGGTGCCGGTTGTCGGTTTCGGAGTGGTCGGAACCTTGGATTCAGTGGCCCCGTAAGGCGGCAACGCGCCTTTAGCTGTGGGCGCGGGGCCGGGCTGGCCACCTTTGGGCGGGTCGCTGTGTGGCGGTTCGTTGCGCTGTGGCGGGTTCTCGTGGGGTGCTGGATTCGGTAGCCGGGTCGGGGTGGGTACGTGAAATCCCTTGGGCGCCTCGGCCGCATCTGCCCCGAGGCGGCCGAGTTTGGACACCTTGGACAACGCGCCGCCCGGAATGAGCGCCGTCGCTACGTCGAAGATGGTTTCGCCCGCTGCAGTGAACGGGTCCGTGCTCCACTCGTCCCAATGGACGAGGCCCTTGGCTTCCTCTTTCCAGGCCTCTTCCGCCTTTTGCCCGCCGTCTAGTCCGGTGAGAGCTTCGAGGTGTTCGAGCGAGCCGGATATGGACTGCCAGAAGCCCTTTGGGTCAACGACGGCTCGCAGCGGGTTGAAGTTCCAGATGCCTTTGAGGGTGCCTTCCGCTTCCGTGACGAAGCCGCCGAAAACCCGCCCAACATGGTCCAGCGCTCGGCCGACGTCGGTGGCGTGCAGGAAGTGGTCCCACTCCTTCTCGGCGTAGTGGGCCATCGTGGAAAGAATCGTTTTCGCTTCGGTGAGCGCGGCCTCGATCTGTTGCCCCAGCGCGTGGACTTCGGCGGTGAACTGGTTGACGATGACACGAATGTCGTTGGCGATCTTCTTGATTTCGTCTTCGTCCTCGTCGGTGAGGAGTTCCCAGACTTCTTTGATCCCGGTCGTCGGATTGCAGATGCGCGACAGCAGGTCGATGATCGCGGCGTGGACCGTGTCGATCTTGGACGCGTAGGACGTGAGGTGCGTCGCGATCGTCGTGCACTGTTGCAAGATGCCCGTCGCGCAGCGGTTGGTTTCGGTGAATGCCGCGGCGATCGCCGGGCCTTCTGGAATCTGTTGAGCGCCAATGATGCTCATCGGCCCGACTGCACCCAGTATTTCGCTGACCTGAAAATTCGTGCCGGCGCTGATCCAAGCCGCCGCCGCGCCACGCAGCTTGGCCGAGTTTCCGGTCGGCCAGATCATCCCGATGTAGTTGGCCACCCAACCCCAACCCGCCGGGACGCCGACGCCGCGGCCGACAGACGACGGCGTCGAACCCGCTGAGATTGCCCCGGTGGGATGAGGGCTCGGCAGGGCTTCGGTCTGTCCCGAGATGTTCGAGTGCGCCTCGGCGACGGAGTAGTTGTGCGCGGACACCCGCACGCCATCACCTAGGCGGCACACACCATTACGCGTGGTGGCCATCGCCTCGAGCAGCTTGGTTGACGAGTTGTCATAGCTGCGTCCAAAAGCCGCGCCCGCCGGATCGTCACCGGACATCCCCTGGCATCCGCCGAGCGCGGCAGTCAACGTCGACACGGTGGAACCTAAACCTTCACCGACCGAAATGACCTCTGCGCCAGCGCGATCCATTGCCGCTGGGTCGACCACAAGCGGAGCCATCAGCTCACGACCACATGGCAGAATTCGTCGCCATGGCTTGGGTGTAGTTGTGGTGGGTGCCGCGGCCGGCGGTGTGCAGCTGATTCAGTGCGTCCCGCATTGTCGCTTCACCGCGCGACCAGTGGAGGTGCGCCTCGGCGTGAGCGGCCGCGGCTTGGCCCGACCAGGTTTGGTGTAGATGCGTTACCAACGAATCGATTTCAGCCACGATGCTCTCGGTGTGCCGCACATACTCGGCCATTCGCTGGACCGCGTCGGCGAGCGAATCTGGGTCTACGCTGAACGCGTCAGCCACGGTAAACGCCATCCAATTCCTGGGCTGACGCGTCCTCGTGGGTTTGGAATTCGGTGCCGGTCATACCGATGGCTTTGGCAAGAATCGACAATCCCAGTTGCACCTCGCCAGCGCCGCGATGCCACGAATCCCACACCGCGGCATACGCGCCACCGGAGCCGCCATGCCACCCGTCTAGCAGTTCACGGACTTGGCCGTCGAGCTCGGCGAGTCGGCTATGTAGATCCTTTGCCGCGCTCGACAACGCTTGTGACGCAACGTGCATGGCCTCAGGTTGAACCCGCAACGGTGGATGGTCGGCCATAGCGGTAAAGCTAGAGGCCTCGGACCACGGGCACAATTCACCCTTGGCGCACAAGCGGCATCGCGGATTGCGGCTGTGAAGCAATGACATTGGTCATTAGTTTGGTAAAGAGGACGTGCCCATACCCATAGCCAATCGTGCTGACGAATGTCACCGCCAAAAGTTGTGTAGGTTCGTCGTCCGCGCGTTTGGTCGCTCAAAAGGTGAAGGGCGCAGCCCCATTGTTCGGGCTATGCTTCAGCGCGCAGGACCAGTGAACAGGAAGGTGTAGCTGGTGGTGGCGTTGACCCCGGCTGACGTCAAGCGCTGGGATCCTGATGCCATTCATGGGGTGTTTCAGATCGCCAGCAATCGGGCGGTGACGTTGCAGAGGTTGGGCGACAACCTGGGGCAGGTGCACGACACGCTGAGCGATTGGCGCGGGGATGCCGGGGATGCGTTTCGTGCTGATTTGGGCAAGACGCGTCGCGACATTGAGGCCGACGGGCAGGAGTCCAAGCAGGTGGCCGCGGCGGTGTCGGTTGCCGAAGCAGACGTGCGTGCGGTGAAGTCTGAGCTGGAGGGGATCGAGCAGGCCGCCGAGGGCTTTGGCTTTTCGATCACGCCGGACTGGCGCATCGAAGCCGGGATAGGTGCGATCGGGTTTGACCAGCTGACGTTGGCTGCCGAAGAACAGCTGCTGCAAGGACAACTCGACACTTGCAAGCTGCATGCCCATGACGCCGATGAGGAACTGGCCAACGCGGTGCGCGGTGC
>NZ_LZLV01000120.1 GCF_001673405.1 Mycobacterium sp. 1245111.1
TATCCGAAAAAGGAGATCAACTGGCCGGCGGTGGCGCGGGCCGCCAGCGAGGGCGTGCCGCAGGAGCAATTGCGCGACCACGAGAGTTCGTTGGTCTTGAACCTCATCGACAACTCCCCGGACCGGGTTACCACCGAAGGCCTCATCGAAATCGCCAATGCGGGAACGGGGTTCATGCTGATCAAGCGCGCAGTGTTCGAGTCCCTCGCCGCGGATGCGCCGTCCTATGTCGACGGTTCCACACCGGGCATCGAGCTCAAGGAGTTTTATGCCGTCAGCATCGATCCCGATTCGGGGAACAGCCTGCTGTCTGAGGACTACCACTTCTGCAAACTCGCGCGCAGTTGCGGCTTCAGGGTCTTCGCGGCCCCCTGGGTGCATCTGACGCACACCGGCCCCTACGAATACGACAGCGAGCTACAACCAAATTGGTTGGTAAATCCAAGCCTGTAAGGCTGACGCCTATTGAGCGCTGCCGTGCCCGAATATGTATGTCCCCGTGTGATTGAGCCGGACCCAGGGTGCCGCGTAGATTTTGAAGCCGCGGTCGCGCGCGAGTTTGCAGAAGTGGTAGTCCTCAGACAGCAGGCT
>NZ_LZLV01000121.1 GCF_001673405.1 Mycobacterium sp. 1245111.1
TGGGCTTCCCCCGAAATCGTGGAGGCATTCTTTATGCTGCCTCCGACTGGATGGCAGCGATCTTTTCGTACTCGATTGGCGGGAGCAACCCCGCGGAGCTATGCCGGCGTTGAGTGTTGTAGAAGTCGTGGCACCAGGCCGTGACGACGGCGCGTGCCTGGGCCTTGGTGGCAAAGTGGTGCCGCGAGAGCACTTCATGCTCCAGGGTGGAGAAAAACGCCTCGCTGGCGGCGTTGTCAAAACACGACCCGACACGCCCCATCGATTGTCGGACCCCGAGGCGCCGACACAGTGCGGTGAAATCGTTTGCGGTATAAGTAGATCCACGATCTGTATGAAAAATTACCCCGCCGATTGCGTCTTTGCCGCCGCGGACCGTGGCGGCCATCTTGATCGCGTCGCTGGCCAGCTCGGCGTCGGGATGCTCCGACATCGGACACGCCAGCAAACGCCGCCCGCACAGATCCAGCACGGAAGCCAAAAAGAGCTTGCCCTCATCGGTGGGGATCTCGGTGATATCCCCGCACCACTTGCGGTTGGGCGCCGGCGCAGAGAAGTCCCGTTTCAACAGGTCAGGAAACTTCGGCGCCTTCTTGTCTTGTCGGGTCAATCCGTTGGGACGCTTGGGTTTGCGACCCTGCAGGCCCTGACGGCGCATGGACTCGGCAACAGTGTTCACACCAACCTTCCAGCCCTCGGCGAGCAGGTCAGCGTGGATCCGTGGCGAGCCGTAGGTGCGTTTCGAGTGGTCGAACAGCTCGCGCACCCGCGTGTCCAGGCCAGCACGGCGGCGTTCTCGATCGGTGGGCTCGCGGTGCATCCACTTGTAAAACCAGGAGACGCTGACCCCCAAGATGGCGCAGCACGCCGCGTGTGGCACCCGGTGGAAGGTCCTCTGGTCGGCGATGAAGCGCGCCACACTCACTTCGTCGCCTCCTTCACCCACAGGACCACGGATCGCTTGAGGACATCACGCTCCATCCGCAGCTCAGCAACCTCGGCGCGCAGCCGCTTCAACTCGGCGACGTCACCAGTCGAAAGATCCTGTGTGCCATCGCGTTCCGCACGATCCTTGGCAACCCAATTACCCAACGTGCCCGAGTGGATCCCGAGGTCTCGGGCCACCTGGGCGATCGGCTTACCGGTATCCCGGACAATACGGACCGCTCCCTCCCGAAACTCCTGGTCGAACTTCCTGCGCGTCTCTGACATGACTACTCCTCATAGTGCATGCCTCCACGCTTTCGGGGGATTTCCA
>NZ_LZLV01000122.1 GCF_001673405.1 Mycobacterium sp. 1245111.1
GCTGGTCGACTCGTTGGGCACGGCCGCCTCGACCGGCCTGAGCATGGCCGTCATCCCCGTGCGCGAAGGCGCCCGAGCGCTGTCGGCCGGCCTGGCCGCACCCACGCTGAGCCGGCACAGCTGGCGCGGACGAGGCCGCGCCTGGGTCGAGGTCCGCGGCCTCGACGGGCCGGACGGCGCCGAGCTCGGACGCTTCGTGGTCGACGCCGTCAGCGCCCGGTCGGGCGTGAAGTCCGTCAGCGTCAACCGCCCGCTGTCCCGCATCGTGGTGACAATCGCCCACGACCAGATCTCGCTGCGGGATCTCTGCCGCGACGTCGACGAGGCCGAAAAGCGCTGGCGGGCAAGCGGTACCGTCGACCAAAAACGTAGCACCACCCGTCCGAAGCCGCTCCCGGGAGACGGACTGCTGCTGGCCACCAATGCGCTGGGAGTCGGCGCCACCGCGGTGGGCGTCAGCGCGGCGGTCGCGGGCCGGCTCCTGCGGTGGCCACACCTGCTCGACGGCGTCGAGGCGTTGGTGGTGGCCGTCGACTACCAGCCACGGGTGCGCAAGCTGCTCGAAGACAGCATCGGCCACTCGTCCGCCGACGCGGTGCTGAGCGTGGCGATGGTGGTGGCCCACGTCCTCGAACTGTCACCGGCGTCGCTGGCCGTCGACCTCGCGATGGAGATCCTGAAAGCCGCCGAGTTCCAGGCCGAAGCGCAGGCCTGGAATCGTCACGAACCCGCGCTGGCCCGCCATGCCGAACATTCCGAGGTGCACCCGCCGTCGCGGCCGGTGCCACCGGCCGAGGGGCCGGTCGAGCGGCACGCCCGGCGCAGCGCCTGGGGCCAGGTGATCGGGACCGCGGCCGTCGGGGCGTTCACCCGGAACCCGGGGATGGCCGCCACGGCAACCCTGGTTACCACGCCAAAAGCCAGCCGGACCACCCGCGAATCGTTCGCCGCAGCCCTGGGGCAGGGCTTGGCTGCGCAACACGAAGTGTTGCCGTTGCATCCGGAGAAGCTCCGTTGGCTCGACCGCGTGGACGCGCTGCTGGTCGACCCCCGCGTGTTGTGCACCAACACCCTGCGCGTCGTGCGTGTCCGGGGCGCCGGGGAGGACGAGCTGACGCCGGCATGGAATCGCGCCCAGTTGCTCCTGGAGAAGAAAGGTCTCACCGTCGGCTGGCATTCGGTCGACGCGAATGTCGAGGCGCTGATCGGTCCGGCGCACGACCCGCTGGCCTCCGCTGTGCTGGCCGAAGCGCGACGCGCGGGTCTGGAGCTGATCTCCGTCGAAATCGACGATCTCGGTGAGCTGCATCCCGCATTCGACGACCTGCGACCCCTGCAACCGGCATCCATGGATTCGGCGCTTGCCGCCGCGCTGGCCGATCTGCAGGAGGCGGGACACACCGTCGCGGTCATCTCGTCGGCTGCGGCACAAGCACTTTCGTCGGCCGACGTCGGACTGGGCTTGATGCCCAACTCCGACTCCGAGCCGCCACCCTGGACCGCAGATGTGATCCTGAACGACCTCGACGGGGTGTGGCGGCTACTGCACGCCATTCCCGCCGCCAAGTCGGCGAGTCGCCGTGGCATCGAAATAGCAACCGGTGCAACTGCATTGGGGGCACTGCTGATGGTGCCCGGCGTCCGCGGGCGTGGCCCTGGGCCGGTGACGACGGGCGCGGCCGCCGGTCTGCTGTCGGGCTACCTGATGGCCCGCCGGGTGTTGCGCGCGCCGACCCCGCTGCCCGCCCCGATCCACGACTGGCACGCCATGTCGATCGATCAGGTCCGAAAGATGTTGCCGCCGCCTGAAGCTGAACTGGTGGCGGAGCCACGCCACGGCATCGCGACCCGGGCCATGGACACCGCTTATCGCGGCGCCCAGTTCACCGACCGTCCGCGCCAGGCTGTCTGGCAGTTTCTCAAGGCGGTGCGCGCCGAGTTGTCCGATCCGCTGACACCGGTGCTGGCCCTCGGCTCGGCGGCCAGTGCGGTGCTGGGCTCGCCGGTCGACGCGGTGCTGGTCGGTTCGGTGCTCACCGGGAACTCGATGCTGGCGGCCAGCCAACGGCTGCGCGCCGAGAGCCGACTCAATGAGCTTCTGGCCCAACAGATTCCGCCAGCCCGCAAGGTCGCGTTCACACCCGACGGCTCACCGGTCTACACCGACGTGCTGGCCGCGGAACTGCGGCCCGGCGACGTCATCGAGGTTCGCACCCACGAGGTGGTACCCGCCGACGCCCGGCTCATCGAAGAAGAAGACCTCGAGGTCGACGAGTCCACGCTCACCGGCGAATCGTTGCCGGTGGAAAAGCAGGTCGACGCCACCCCGGGTGCCGATCTGGCCGAGCGGCGCTGCATGCTCTACGGCGGAACCACCATCGTCGCGGGCACCGCGGTGGCGCTGGTGACGGCCGTCGGCGCCGATACCCAGGCCCGTCGTGCCGCCGAACTGGTCTCCAGCGAACTCCCCCAAATCGGTCTGGAGCATCAGCTCAGCCAGCTGACCAACCGGGCCTTCCCGGTCAGTGTCACCGGCGGACTTCTGGTCAGCGGTCTTGGTCTGTTGCGCGCCAAGGGCATTCGTCAGGCCGTGGCCAGCGGGATCGCGATCACCGTGGCCGCGGTGCCCGAGGGCATGCCGCTGGTGGCGACCCTCGCGCAGGCGGCATCGGCCCGACGATTGACGAATTTCGGTGCGGTGGTGCGGGTTCCACGATCGGTGGAGGCGCTGGGCCGCATCGACGTGGTGTGCTTCGACAAGACGGGCACTCTTTCTGAGAACCGGTTGCGGGTGTCGCAGGTGCATCCCGCCGAAGGCTTCTCCGACGACGAAGTGCTGCGCTGCGCGGCCAGCGCCGCACCGGACGCCAACGGCGGCCCGCAGGTGCACGCGACCGACCGGGCGATCATCGAGGCGGCGAAGTCGGTCGCCGACGTGACCGCCGAAGCCGACGCGCATCTGCCGTTCCGGTCGGGCCGCTCGTTCTCGGCATCGGTGTTCGGTGACGAGCTCACCGTCAAGGGCGCACCCGAGGTCGTGCTGGCCGCCTGCACCGGCGTCGGACCCGAGATCGACGCGACCGTCCGTGGGCTGGCGGCTGAGGGCCTGCGCGTCATCGCCGTCGCGCGCCGCCGGTTGAGCCCGCAACAGGCCCAACTGGTCGCCGAGGACGAGGATGCCATCGTCGATCTGGCCGGCGGCGAGCTGTCGCTGGCCGGTTTCCTCGGGTTGTCCGACACCCCGCGCGCCGAGGCGCCGGCGCTGCTGGCGGCGCTCACCCAGCGGGAAATCGGCATCCGGCTGATCACCGGCGACCACCCCATCACCGCGGCGGCGATCGCGCGCGAGATGGGCATGTCGATCACCGCCGACCAGGTGATCAGCGGCGCCGAGTGGGACGCGCTGTCCCGCAAGGATCAGGAACGGGTGGTGACCGAGCGGGTGATCTTCGCCCGGATGTCGCCGGAGAACAAGGTCCAGGTGGTCCAGACACTGGAACGCGCCGGCAAGGTCTGCGCGATGGTCGGCGACGGCGCCAACGACGCCGCCGCGATCCGCGCGGCCACCGTCGGCATCGGCGTCGTCGCCCGCGGCAGCGACTCGTCCAGCGTCGCGGCCGACGTGGTGCTTCTGGACGCCCGCATCGAAGCGTTGTTGAACGCGATCGACGAGGGCCGCGAGCTGTGGCGGCGGGTACAGGCCGCGGTGTCGGTGCTGCTCGGCGGCAACGCCGGCGAAGTCGCGTTCGCGATCATCGGCAGCGCGATCACCGGCGATTCGCCGCTGAACACCCGACAGCTGCTGCTGGTCAACATCTTCACCGACGCGCTGCCCGCGGCCGCATTGGCGGTCAGCAAGCCCAGCGGGCCGGCTGGGGCCGACGGACCCAAAGGGAGAGGCCCCGACCAGCGGGCGCTCTGGGAGGCCGTCGCGATCCGTGGCGCGACCACCGCGGCGGCGGCGACGGCGGCGTGGACGATGGCCGGGTTCACCGGACGGCCGCAACGGGCGTCGACGGTGGCGCTGGTTGCCCTGGTTTCTGCGCAGCTGGGTCAGACGCTGCTGGACTCACGCACTCCGCTGGTCGTGTTGACCGCGGGCGGATCGTTGGCCGTGATGGGGACGCTGATCAGCATCCCCGGCGTCAGCCAATTGCTTGGCTGTACCCCGCTGGGCCCCCTCGCCTGGGCGCAGGCGCTGGGCTCAGCCGGGGTTGCGACCGGCGCCGTGGCCGTCGCGACCCGTGCATTCGCTGATAAGCGGTCCGCCGAGCTGGAGTCCGGCCCGTCGACTCCGACCGAGTCACGACCTCCACAGCGCCGAGGCGCCACAGAACGGCGTACAACTGGGTCAAGGGGACGGTCAGCAGGCCAGCCACAGCTCCGCCTAGTGGGTCGGCGAGAGAATCAGTCGTCGACATAACCCCGACGGTGACCGCACCACCAGTCCCAATGGCAACGGCAACGTTACTGAAAGGCAAATGATGGCCGAAAAGAATTCTCGCCGCGCAACGTCGCAGGCAGACGCGGTGGCGCAGATCCGTGAAGGCGAGACTTTCGCGCTCAACCTGCCGGTTTTCGGACAAGTCGAGATCCCGCGACCCGAAGCTTTGGCCTATTACGGCGGTTTAGCGGCCTTAGCCGCGTTCGAGCTGATCGACTGGCCGGTCGCGGTGGTTATCGCCGCAGGTCACCTGCTGGCCAGCAACCACCACAACAAACTGCTCGAGGAGCTCGGCGAGGCCATCGAAGACGCCGAGTAGCGAAGTCAGCCGGCGCCGTTGCGCAGCGCGCGGCGGGCGGCCTCGACGTCGTGGTGGATCGGCATGCACATCAACTCCGCCACCCGGTACATGAAGCTCGTCGGCGATAAGACGATGACGATTTGATTGTCCGCGAACAGTCGATCCAGGGCCGCGAATCCGGCGCTGTCCAGGTATTTCACGCTGCTGAGGTGAAGGATCATCGGCCGCTCGCCGGGCAGCTCGCGCACCGACCGATCGAAGTCGACGACATTGGACGCATCGACCTCGCCCGTCACGGTTACCTCGACCGGCGTCGGCTCCGGGCCGGTCTGAAGCTCAAACTCCGCGCGGCTCATAACGTCACGCCTTCCACGAGTCCGGACTCGGGCAGCACTGCGCGCTCGAACGTCAACGTGATTCGCGTGCCGGCCGCGCTGCGGACCGTTCTGACATCGTCCGCCAGACCGTTGATCATGGTCAGCCCTCGCCCGCGCCGGTGGCTGCGTTGACTGGCCGACGAATCGCCCGACCACTGACCCGCATCGCTGACCGTGACGGTGACGGTCGCCCCGCGCACGAACGCTTCCACGGAAACCGTCTTGCTGGGATCGGCACCGCTGCCGTGCTCGATCGCATTCGTCACCGCCTCGCCGGTGGCCAACAGGATGTCGGATTCCCGTGCCGGCTCCAGGTCGAGGCCGGAAAGCCAGTCGCGCAACCGATGTCGCGCGTCGGCGATGTTGTCCAGCGACGCGGGCACCACCGTGGCGAAGCTGCGTCCCGAGCTGTGGCAGGGGCGCAGCGCCAGCAGCACGACGTCGTCGGTGTATCCGCCCGGCGGGGTCATCCGTTCGAGCAACTCGTCGCACAGGTCCCCGACCGGAAGGTCGGCGCGATATGCGGCGGCGCCCTGTAGCCGGTTGAAGCCGTGATCGAGCGCCTCGCCCGGCCGCTCGATCAGCCCGTCGGTGTAGAGCAGAATCACACTGCCGGTGGGTAATTCGTGCACCGCGGTGTCGCGCTTCAGCGGGCTGTCCCACGCCGCCACCGGGGGCCGCCGCCCCTCGGACAAGAACACCGGCGGTTGGTTCGGAGCCACCAGTAGCGGATAGGGGTGTCCCGCACACGAATAGCTGATCCGACCGATGCCGTCGCCGGTGTCGGGGTCCGAGCCGTCGTCGATCACGGCGTAACTGACCGTCGCGCACCGCGCCCCCGGCACTTTGGCGGCATACCTGTCCAAGTTGGCCAGCACCGCGGCAGGGTCGGCGTCAGTCAGCGCGCCGGCTGCCAGCCCCGCGCGCAATCTACTCATCGCGATCGCCGCGGGCAGACCGTGCCCGACCACGTCACCAACCGAAATCGCAATCCGGCCTTGGCGTTCCAGCGGGATCACCAGGTACCAGTCACCGCCGACGCGCATCGCCTCGCCGCCGGGCTGGTAGACCGCCGCGACGACGGCCGCCGTCGACCCGTGGTCGAGATCGAGCAGGTGGTCCTGGAAGTCGACGGCGATCCGGTGCTCGCGCTGCACAGTGCGGATGCGGTCGACGGCCGACTGGGTGGCCCTGGCAACCTGTGCGGCCCAATCGAGTTCGGCGGGATCGAATTCGCGCGGCGTCGACCAGAGCATTCCGAGCGTGCCGATGATTTTGCCGTCCAGCCCGCGCAGCGGCTGGCTGATGCACGACCGCACCGAGTCCGCCGTTTCGCCTACCACGTGCCCGTAACGCGGCGGCAGGTTGAGGGTGTCGGTGATGATCATCGGCTGACCGGTTTTGATAACGTCGACAGGCACGATCGGGGTGTCCATCGACGCGACGTGGTAGCGGTCCCGCATCTCCGGCGGCACCGGAGCGCCGTAGTCGAATCGGAGGTTCTTTCCTTCGGCGTCAAGCAAACCCAGGCAGACAATCGGCGGCTCGCCGGTGCCCAACGCGGCGCCCTGCAGCGCCTCGACGATCGCCACACTCGAATCGGCAGCCTGCAGGGCGGCGTCCAGCTGCGCGAAATCAAGGGCGATCTGCGCGCGCGCATCACTGGATCGCCGGCTCGCGCGTTCACGGGCCACCGCTGCCAGCCGCGCCGCGACGCGGTCGATTAAATCCTGTGACCTGAACGGTTTTAGCAAGTAGTCATCCGCGCCCCCGGCGAATCCTTGGCTGACGGCTTCCGACCCGGCCCGCGCCGATAGCATCAGCACCGGTGTCGCCGCCAGCGCCGGATCGGCCCGAAGAGCTGCGACCAGCTCGAAGCCGTTGAGGCGCGGCATCATCACGTCGGTGACGACGATGTCCGGGCGGAGCTTGCGGACGGATTCGATGGCGTCCTTCCCGTCGTTGACGAGCACCGTCCGCCATCGTGTCGACAGCACGCGCTCCAAATGTGCTCGCATATCGGCGTTGTCGTCGGCGATCAGTACCAACTCGCGCCCGTCGGGAACGGGCGGGACGTCGCTCGCCGATCCCGGCCGGGGCGTCACCCACTGATCCGCCTCGACAACGTACGGGTTTTCCAGCAGTCCCGCGGGCGAGTGCTCGACGGGCTCGCCGTCCACCGATCGGGGCAGCCGGACGGTGACCGCGGTGCCGCGGCCGAGTTGGCTGTCGAACTCCACGGTTCCGTGTTGCAAGTCGACGAGGCCCTGCACCAACGACAATCCGATTCCAGTGCCCTCGACGCTGCGCCCGCGGGCACTGTTCGCACGAAAGAACCGCTCCCCCAACCGCTTCAGGTCACCCTCGGCGATCCCGACGCCGGTGTCGCGTACCGTGATGTGGCACGAGGATGCGTCGCTGTGTGTCGTGACGGTGATGGAACCGCTCAGGGTGTATTTCACCGCATTGGACATCAAGTTGAGCACGATGGTCTCCCACAGGCCCGGATCGATGTCGGCCAGCGCGGGTCGGCAGTCGATCACCAACTCGAGGTCGGCACGCTGACACAGTTCGGCGAACGACGACGCGATGTGCGACGTCAGCGCGCCGACGTCGGTGCACACCAACGTGGCGGTGGCACGACCGGCTTCGATGCGGGAGAAGTCCAACAGCGAGTCGACCAGTCGCTGCAGGCGACCGACATTGCGTCGCGCGGCACTCAGGCGATTCGCCATCGCGCTGTCTGCGCTGGCTTCGGCCAACGCATCGTCGAGTGGCCCCAGCAAAAGCGTGAGCGGAGTACGGAATTCGTGGCTTACGTTGGTCAGAAACGCCGTCTTGACGTGGTCCAGTTCGGCGAAGGCGTCGGCCCGCCGGCGCTGCTGTTCGTAGGACACCGCCGAGGCCATCGCCGAGGACAGCTGGTCGGCGAAGAGCTGACAGAAGCCGACGTATTGGTCGTCGAGCACGCAGAGCGGATTCGTGCCGAGCAACAGGGCCCCGGCGGCAGGCCCCTCGCCCAGCGGCAGTAGCAGCGCATGGTCGGGACAGTCGCTGCCCAATGCCGCGTGGAGGCCGTCGATCAACGCAGCGACGTTGTCGATCACCCGCGTCTGCGACCGCGTCCGCGGCACGTCCCGAGATTTGGTCAGTTTCGCCAACGTCGGCGGCAGCAACGGCAGCACCGACCGCGTCGCGGCGCGCAGCGTGACCTCGGATACGTCTGGGTCCCCGACGTACATGGCGACGAACGGCACGTCGGCCGGTCGTTCGGCGCAGACCGCGACGGCCGCCCGCACGACATCGTCAATCGTGTTGGTGTCCATCACGGCCGAGGCCACGCCGTTGAGCAGGTGCAACCGACGTTCGCTCAGCACCCGGTCGGTGGTTTCGAACGACGGGCCGATGAGCCCGAACGTCGTGCCGTCAGCGCGGACCAGCGGGCTGTAGGTAAAGGTGAAATACCGCTCGCGCCGCCGGCCCTCGGTCACGATCGGCAGCATCAAATCGTGCGACCAGGTGGCTTCCCCGGTGGCGATGACACCGGCCAGCATCGGGCGGATCGATTCCCACACGTCCCACCACGCGTACTGTCCGCGCTGCCCCAGCGCCGCCGGGTGCCGGTCGGCCAGGATGGGAATGTAGGCGTCGTTGTAGATCAGGAAGAGTTCTTCGGTGTCCAGCCACAACACGATCGGAAAGCTCGACGCGAGCACCATCGCGACCGCCGAGCGCATTTCGGTCGGCCATGCGTGTGGCGGCCCGAGAGGGTGTGCGGTCCAGTCGAATTCGGCGAACCTGCGGCCCATTTCGCCCCCGAGCGCCACCGCGGCCGCGAGATCAGGGGGCAGCACCCTCGGGTCGCGTGGCCAGCCGGGGCGTTCGTGTCCGCTCACGATCCCGGTCCGGAATCACGGCCTTCCAATGCATCCGGGAATGTGGAGTACAACTCGAGCCGGCTGTCGAGGTTCGTCACCTCGATCGGGCGGACCACCAAGCCGTTGTCGGCGACCAGCCGGACCGTTGTGCCGGCCCGCAGCCCATGCTCGTGGACGTCGAGCACCGCGTTCAGCCCTGCGCTACCGAAGTACGTCACGTCGTTCAGATCCACGATGAGCAACCGAGAATCGTGGCCACCGGCCTGCTCCAATGCCGACTCCAGCTGGGACCTCAGCTCGCCTGCGGTACTGGAGTCGATCTCTCCGGAGGCACGTACCACCACAGCTTCGGGTCGGACTTCGGAGTCGACCACCAACAGTTCCATCAGGTTCACCCGCTTCGACGCGCTCACAGTCCCCGGCCTGGAGCCTATCCGGTGGACTCACCCGGAATACGTTGATGCACGGTCAACAACAGGTGGTCGAAGGCGGCCTGAGTGTCCGCCGACGGCGGTGGCAGCGTGGAGATTTCGGAGATGAGTTGCTTGGCCAGCGAACGCAGTTTGGTGTTGGTCTCCTGCGACCGCCATCTCAGCACGCCGAAGGCCTGCTCGGGGCTGACCCGGTAGATGGCCATCAAGATGCCTTTGGCCTGCTCGATCACCGCGCGTGCCTCGAACAGATCGGGCAGCGCCTCGTCGAGCGCGTTCTGCCGGTTCTCGACGAAGGTCGCGGTGAGGTCCAGGTAATAGCCGGCGGTTCCGACCACCGTGCCGGTCTCATCGGACATCCGGTCGGCCACCACGATCGCGTCGTGCACGTGGCCGCTCGTGTCGATGAAGCGGTGGCGGTTGGAAAACGAGGTCTTGGACAGCAGTGCGCGGTCGAGCAGATCCTGAACGTGGCCGCGGTCGTCGGGATGCTTGTGCGACATCAGCAATTCAGTCGTCGGCTCGACCGTCCCGGGTTCGTAGCCGTGCATGCGGGCCAATTCGTCGGACCATTCCCAGTGCTGCCCGACGAACCAGAATCGAAACGAGCCAACGGCGGGTTTGTCGGCGTCGACGGCCGGCCACCGGGCGGGCCAAGCATCGGGGCCAGTGCTCGTTTCACCCACCTTTCGCACGCCGACCATCCTTCCACCGATGCCCCTGCTTGCCCACCGATTACGCGGCACTTGATCTTCTCGCCTGCGCACCGCGGACGGCCTGCGCTAGCGTGGAGGCTGCGTTGAGAACACGCGCCCGGCGACGATGCGGACCGTGCAGCGGTCCGAGGAGGAGCCGGGCAAGAAGCGGGAGCGCACACCCGGTGCGCTGAGAGGACGGCTCGGGGCCGTCGACCGTAAGAACCTGACCGGGTAATGCCGACGTAGGGAGAGAAGAAATGACCGATTTGGCAGTCGAACCGACCGTGACCACCGGCCCGATCGCCGGCAGCAGCAAGATCTACCGCGAGCTCGAGGGCGTTCCGGGCGCGAAGGTGCCGTTCCGGCGGGTACATCTGTCCAACGGCGAGCACCTCGACCTCTACGACACCTCGGGTCCGTACACCGATCCCGACGCCGTCATCGACGTGCACGCGGGCCTGCCGGCCCGGCCCGGCGTGGTCCGTGACCGCGGCACCCAGCTGCAGCGGGCCCGCGCCGGCGAGATCACCGCCGAAATGGCGTTCATCGCCGCACGCGAGCAGATGCCCGCCGAACTGGTTCGCGACGAAGTGGCGCTGGGCCGCGCGGTGATCCCGGCCAACCACAACCACCCCGAGAGCGAGCCGATGATCATCGGCAAGGCGTTCGCAGTCAAGGTCAACGCCAACATCGGCAACTCGGCGGTCACCTCGTCGATCGCCGAGGAAGTCGACAAGATGGTGTGGGCCACCCGATGGGGCGCCGACACGATCATGGATCTGTCCACCGGCAAGGACATCCACGCCACCCGCGAGTGGATCATGCGTAACTCGCCGGTGCCGGTCGGCACGGTGCCGATCTATCAGGCGCTGGAGAAGGTCAACGGCGACCCGACGGAGCTGACCTGGGAGCTGTACCGCGACACCGTGATCGAGCAGTGCGAGCAAGGTGTCGACTACATGACCGTGCACGCCGGTGTGCTGCTGCGGTACGTGCCCCTGACGGCCCAGCGGGTGACGGGGATCGTGTCCCGCGGCGGCTCGATCATGGCCGCCTGGTGCCTGGCGCATCACCGGGAATCGTTCCTGTACACCAACTTTGCCGAGCTGTGCGACATCTTCGCTCAGTACGACGTGACGTTCTCCCTGGGCGACGGTCTGCGGCCCGGATCCATCGCCGACGCCAATGACGCCGCCCAGTTCGCCGAGCTGCGCACGCTGGGCGAGCTGACCAAGATCGCCAAAGCCCATGGCGCACAAGTGATGATCGAGGGCCCAGGGCACGTCCCGATGCACAAGATCGTCGAGAACGTGCGGCTCGAAGAGGAGCTGTGCGAGGAGGCCCCGTTCTACACGTTGGGACCGCTGACCACCGACATCGCACCGGCATACGACCACATCACCTCCGCGATCGGCGCGGCGATCATCGCGCAGGCGGGTACGGCGATGCTGTGCTACGTCACGCCCAAGGAACACCTTGGCCTGCCGGACCGCAAGGACGTCAAGGACGGTGTGATCGCGTACAAGATCGCCGCGCATGCCGGTGACCTCGCCAAGGGACATCCGCACGCGCAGCAGCGCGATAATGCGTTGTCGCAAGCGCGTTTCGAGTTTCGCTGGCACGACCAGTTCGCGTTATCGCTCGACCCCGACACCGCGCGGGAGTACCACGACGAGACGCTGCCGGCCGAACCCGCCAAGACCGCGCACTTCTGCTCGATGTGCGGCCCGAAGTTCTGCTCGATGCGCATCACGCAGGACGTCCGGGACTACGCGGCCAAGCATGGACTCGACAGCGCCGAAGCCATCGAGGCGGCCATGGCGGAGAAGTCGGTCGAGTTCGCCGAGCACGGCAACCGGGTGTATCTGCCGCTTGCCCAGGCGTGATCGCCAGCGCGGCGAAGCCGGGCGCAGCGGGTCGCGCCTCAAAGGCCCAGGCGTGAGCTATCTTCCGCTGGCGCCGCCTGGTGCGACGCCACCGCGGGTGCTCACGATCGCGGGGTCCGACTCCGGCGGCGGCGCCGGTATGCAGGCCGACATCCGCACCTGCACCCTGCTCGGTGTCCACACGCTGTGCGCCGTGACGGCGGTGACGGTACAGAACACGGTGGGCGTCAAGGACTTTCACCCGGTTCCGCCCGACGTGGTCGCGGCCCAGATCGCGGCGGTGTGCGGCGACATCGTGCCGCAGGCCGCCAAGACCGGGATGCTCGCGACGGCCGAGATCATCGGGGCCATCGCGAGCAGCTGGCGTGAGCACGGGGCGGGCGTGCCCCTGGTGGTCGATCCGGTGTGCGCGTCGATGCACGGCGACGCGCTGCTCGACGGTTCGGCGCTGAATGCGCTTCGCACCGAACTGTTTCCGCTCGCCACGCTGGTGACGCCCAACCTGCATGAGGTGCGGCTGCTGGTGGAGATCGACGTCGTCGACGCGACAACGCAGGCCGAGGCCGCCCGCGCCCTGCATGCGCTGGGGCCGCAATGGGCCATGGTCAAGGGCGGGCACCTGTCGAGGTCGGCCAGCAGTACCGATCTGTTGTTCGACGGGAACGACTTTCACGAGTTCGAGTCGCCGCGGGTGCACACCACCCACGACCACGGCGCCGGCGACACCCTGGCCGCGGCGACGGCGTGCGCGCTGGCGAATGGCTACGCCCTGCTCGACGCGGTCGCGTTCGGAAAAGGCTGGGTGACCGAGAGTCTGCGGGCCTCGTATCCGCTCGGGCACGGCCACGGCCCGGTCTCGCCGCTGTTTAGGCTGCAGCCATGACTGGTCTCGACGACATCGCGGGCATCGCCCACGAACCCGACGGCACACCGGCCGGCGTGGTGGTGCTGACGCACGGCGCCGGTGGCAACCGTGAATCGCCTATGCTGCAACGACTTTGCGACGAGTGGGCCCGGCGCGGCTGGCTGGCAGTCCGCTACGACCTGCCGTACCGGCGGCGACGTCCGAAAGGTCCGCCGTCTGGGTCGTCGGCCACCGACCGCGCCGGGGTCGTCGAGGCCATCGCGGTGTGCCGCAGGCTGGCCACCGGTCCGCTGATCGCCGGGGGTCACTCCTACGGCGGTCGAATGACGTCGATGGTGGTCGCCGCGAAAGAGGCGAACGTCGATGTGCTGACGCTGTTCTCCTACCCCGTGCATCCGCCCGGCAAGCCGGAGCGGGCCCGCACAGAGCATCTGCCCGATATCGCCGTGCCGACCGTGTTCACCCACGGCACGTCGGATCCGTTCGGCTCCCCGGATGAGGTGCGCGACGCCGCCGCATTGATTGCCGCCCCTACTCAGATCGTCGAGATCGCGGGGGCGCGCCACGACCTCGGCTCCAAAACCCTGGACGTGCCCGGGTTGGCCGTGGCGGCGGCGCTGCGCTTGCTCGGCCGCGACTGAATCACGCGCTCTTGTCGGTCTCGTGCAGACCGCGCTCGCGAATGACGGTCGCCGCGACGTCCACCAGCTTGGTGTTCGAGGTCTGCGACGTCTTGCGGAGGATGTCGAACGCGTCGGAGTCGGAAATGTCGTTGAGCGCCATCAGGATTCCGATGGCCTGGCCGATCGAGCGGTTGCTGGTCAACCCTCGCCGTAGGGTGGCCGCGTCCTCGCTGTGCGCCGCCGCAGTGGTCGCCACCGTGGCGAACGCCCCCAGCACGACCGCGTGTTCTACCGACTCGCTGCCAAGCGCGTCGGGCACGTCCGAAAACACGTTCAGCGCGCCGATCTTCGCCCCATCCACCGGGACTCGAACGCTCATCGCGCCCCGAACCGGCGTCTCGGCGATCACCCGCTCCGTCAGCTCCGGCCAACGACTGCTGGAGGCCAAATCCGATTCGAGCTGAGCGCCGCGACTTTCGATGGTCTCGACACATGGGCCGATTCCTAGCGCCAGTTCGAGCCGATCGACGTGGCGTGCGACGTCATCGCTGACACCTGCCGTCCGGCACGTGCCGTCGCGGCAGACCATCAGGCTGGCGTGGTCGCAGCCGGGGACGGTCAGCGTCGCGGCCACACATATCGCGGAATACACCTCCTGCGGATTGTCACTTCGACGAACGACGTCCGCCAGCGAGGTGAACACGCGTGCCGCATCGGGTCGTATGCGGGACGGCACGGTGGTCTCCTTCGGAACTGAAAATCGATGGGCGGCAGCGGGTTCGCGTAGCGCTGCCGCCCATCCACGGATTAGGCGTTGACGGCCTCGGGCGCCTTGGCGCCGCGACCGATGGCGATCTTGCGCGGTTTGGCCCGTTCGCATACCGGAATCCGAAGGCGCAACACGCCCCCCTCGTACGACGCGTCGATGTGCTCGGTGTCGAGGTTGTCGCCCAGCACGAGCTGACGGCTGAAGACACCGCGCGGCCGCTCGTTGGCGAGCATGTCCCGATTTGGGTCGACAGCGGGACGGTCGGCCCGAACCGTCACCACGTTGCGTTCGATGTCCAGGTCGAGTGATTCCGAGTCGACACCCGGAAGATCGAACTCCACGAAAAACGCATCCCCTTCGCGCCACGCGTCCATGGGCATGACCGCGGGTCGCGCGGCGGTGCCCATCACCTGCTGGGCGAAACGGTCCAGGTCCCGGAATGGGTCGGTACGCATCAGCATGGTGGTCACCTCTGATCTCCAATCCTTGCAAACTGCCATGTATAACCTGTGCCGATTGACACAGATTTGATATAGCACTTTAGAAAGATAGACGCAAGTGTGATACAAATATTTTCTGTAGACAGAGCCAAGGATGATGATCAGATGACCGACCGATCCGACAGCCCGGGCACGCCCCCCGCTGATCACGGCGTCTACGGGATCTCCATCGCCGCCGAGCTTTCCGGCGTCGCGGTGCAGTCGTTGCGGCTCTACGAGCGGCACGGCCTCCTCAGCCCGGCCCGTAGCGACGGTGGGACCAGGCGCTACAGCGCCGATGATCTTGTCCGCCTGCGACGCATCAGCGAACTGGTCGATGCCGGGGTGAATCTGGCCGGCATCGCACGCATCCTTGATCTCGAGGACGACAACGCCGAACTCCAGGCGGCCAACCGGGCGATGAGAGCCAAAAAGACGTCGCCCAGATCGCGCTGAGGGTTTACCGGTACCGCGGGTACTGCGTATATTGTCGTGCCATGAGTTCGGAGCGCTTCGAAGCCCTCATCGTCGGTGCCGGGTTCGGCGGCATCGGTGCGGCCATTCAGCTCAAGCGGATGGGTATCGAGGACTTCGTCATTCTCGACCGCGAGGACGACCTCGGCGGGACCTGGCACGTCAATCACTACCCGGGCCTGGCCGTCGACGTCCCGACCACCACCTACTCGTACTTTTTCGAGCCGAACCCGAACTGGTCGCGGTTGTTCACCCCCGGGCCCGAGATCAAGCAGTACGCCGCGGGCGTGGCCGACAAGTACGACGTTCGGCGGCACATGCGGTTCAACACCGTGGTGGAAAGCGCCCGCTGGGATGAGGAGACCCGCCACTGGCAGGTCGCGCTTTCCGGCGGCGACGTGCTATCGGCGCGCTACCTGATCACCGCCACCGGGTTCCTGTCGCAGCCGAAGACACCCGACATTCCCGGGATCACCACGTTCGAGGGCAAGGTCATCCACACCACTGCGTGGGAGGACGACTTCGACCCGACCGGTCACCGCGTCGGGATCATCGGGACCGGTGCGACCGCTGTCCAGCTCATCCCCAAACTCGCGGAGAAGGCGGCCGATCTCACCGTCTATCAGCGCACCCCGATCTGGGTCGCCCCGAAGATCGACCTACGGTTCTCGGATCGCGCCAAGCGCCTGTTCGCGCGCCTGCCGTGGACCCAGCGGGCGATCCGGTCGATCACCGACACCGTCTACGAGATGATGATTACGGTCGGCTTGGTGCGCTATCGAGTTCCGCTGTTCAAGCGGCTCAACATCTCCGCGATGGATCTGTGCAAGATCAATCAGTTCGTCGCGATTCGCGACAAGGAACTGCGCCGCAAGCTGACCCCCGACTACGACCTCGGATGCAAGCGGCCGACGTTCTCCAACACGTACTTTCGCACCTTCACCAAGCCACACGTACACCTGCAGGCCGATGGCATCGAACGTATCGAGGGCGACGGCATCATCAACGCCGACGGCTCGAAGACGCACATCGACACGCTGGTGCTGGCCACCGGATTCGACCTGTGGGAGGCCAACTTCCCGGCCATCGAAGTGATCGGCCGCGACGGCCGCAATCTCGGAAAGTGGTGGCGGGACACGCGTTTTCAGGCCTATCAAGGCGTGTCGATGCCCTACTTCCCGAACTACCTGAGCCTGGCCAGCCCGTTCGCCTTCTTGGGTCTGAACTTCTTCAACACGATGGAGTACCAGATGCGGCTGATGGACCGGCTTTTCGGTGAGCTCAAGCGTCGGGGCGCCGACACGTTCGAGGTGACCGAAGAAGCCAACGCGCGCTACCTCGACCGCATGACCGAACTGCTGGGCGACTCGTTGTGGATTCTCGGCAACTGCGCCACCTCACGTTCCTACTACTTCAACCCCAGCGGAGAACCCTCGCTGCTGCGCCCGATGGCCACCTCGACAGCGATCGAGGAGGCGTCGAATTTTCCGATCAGCGACTACGCGATCAGCTAAGGAGAGGCATGTCTCGCACAAGCAACCGCTTGGCCCGCTTTTCAGGTCTGGCGCTGGCCGGCGCTGGGCTGGCCCACTTCACCAACCCGGCGCTGTTCGAGCCGATAACGAAGTCCGCCTTCCCGCGTAACACCCGCCAGCACCTCTATACCAATGGCAGCATCGAAACCGTGTTGGGATTGAGCTTCGCGAGTCGTCAGACTCGCAGCCTGGGCGTCGTCGGAATCATCGGATACTTGGCATACCTCGGCGGCAACGCTATCCGGCAGTACCAAAAAGCGTAGCGTTCATCAGTTTTCGCACACACGCCTGCGCATAGGCGGAATTGTCTTCCGTGTCCTCGTAGTGCACCAGCCGGCCGACGTCGACCACCAAAGCCATCGCCGCGTGCACCAGAATTCGCGCCTGGGTCTCGGTCAGCGCTGGACGCGCCGCCGCCAGCAGGCGCATCCACGCGTCGATCGTCGAGCGCTGCACAGCGCGAAGCAACTCCTGGTCCACCCGGGTCAGGTTCACCCGCTCGGTGTAATAGATCGCGGCCAGATCCGGGTTGGCGAATGACGTTGCGACGTAAGCCTCGATCAACAACGTGAGCATGTGGCCGGGTTCGCTCAGCCCGGTCAGGATCGCCGACAGCCGGCCTGACACCCGATCGGCCGCGCGACGTAGACCCGTCGCGAGGATGTCGCACTTGCCGGGAAAGTACCGGTAGATCCCCGAGACCGGAATGCCGACCGCCGACGCGATTTCGGCCATGCTGGTCTCGGGATAACCCTTGGCGTTGAACAAGACCATCGACGCCTGCAGCAAGGCTTCATAAACCCCGGTATCGGCTTCGAAGATCCGCCATGAGCAGGGCCGCTCGAAGGCGTCTTCCGGTTCGGGCAGGTCGGCGCCGATCACGGCCGACGCGGCTGCCCGCAACAACGCACGAAGCTCGTCGGCGGGCAGCTGTACCCGGTGGTCGACCACGCTACCGATCACGCTGAGCATTCCGGCCGAGGCCATCCACCGCTGCGGGGATGTGAGGTGCGGGCGAATCACCATGAGCGGCCGTTGAATTCGGCGATTGACCAACCGGAGTTGGTCGCCAAGCGCGGACTGATCGTCGCCGTGCAGGTAGCGGGCCTGCCACCGGTACAACCCGCCCGACTCGCGGTTGGCCAGCGTCACGTCGATCAGCGCGTCGATCAGCCGATCCAGCGTTTCGCCGGGGTCGCTGTCATCGGCGTCGGCGAAATCGGTGCAGTCGACCAGTTGCTGGCCAAGTGCCAGAACCGCATTACGGAACAGATCGTATTTGCTCGCATGGTGGCGGTAAAGTGCCGGCGCCGAAATTCCGACCTTGGCGGCGATCGCCTCCATGCTGACGGCGTGGTAGCCCTGCGCGCTGAACGCCTCGGCAGACGCCCGCGCGATCTGGTCCTTACGGTCTTTGGGACGACGGCGTACGACCGCGGCGCCCTGGGCTCGCGCTGTCGTCACCGCCCCACCCTAACCGCCGGGTGGCTGGCGAAAAAACCTACCGCCGGGTCAGAATCGCTATTAACATAATCAGCACTCGCCGCGTTATGCGGTCGGTCAGGGGCCACGGACGGAGGTAACCGAACTGGTCGTGCCGTTCCCCGGGTCGATCTTGACGTGGCCGGTGCTGCTGTTCTCGAACGTCTGCATGACATAACAGGTATTCACATGCGCGCGCTCGACGGAGAGGAGAACGATGAGCAATCGCCAGCTAACGCTCGGAATCCTGGGGGCCGCGTTGGTCGTCGCGGGGCTGTCGGCCATGTGGTTCCCGGTGCACTTGGACCAGTACGACCGCTGGGGGATGCAGATCAGTTGCGGCCGAGGCTTCAGCGCGAGCGCTCTGGAGCCGGCCGAGTCTTATGGCGCCGACTACACCGGTCAGTGCGGGTCGGCGTTGCTGCTGCGTCGGCTCTGGGCCATCCCCGCCGCCGTCGTCGGTTGGGTGCTGGTGATGATCACCGTGGCGATCTGGGTCCGCAGCACACCCGAAAACGCCGAAGAGAGCACACGTTTCTGGGAGCTGCGGGGCGACGCCACCTGACATTTAGACAGTTGAAACTGTACAGTTTGAGCTGCCTGATGTACGGTGGATCAAGTGGACGGGATCAGCGATTCTGCGGTATCCGCCGCGCGGGACCTACGTGTGCTGTTCAGCCGGTTGCGGCGTCGACTCAAAAGCGTCGCCACCGGTGGCGGCCTGACGCCGTCGCAGACCGCGGTGCTCAACCGGTTGTGGAAGGACGGCGCATCGACGACTAGTGGTTTGGCCAGCGCCGAACAGGTGCGGCCGCAGTCGATGGCCGCCATCGTGACCGCGCTGGACGAGCATGGCCTGATTCGACGCGCGCCCGACCCCGACGATGGCCGGCGGCAAGTCATTTCGCTGACGGCGGCCGGACGCCGGCGGGCGCAGAGCGATCGTCAGGTCCGCGAGGAATGGCTGGCCCGTGCCATGCAGGAGCGCTACTCGGAGCGGGAACGCCGCGTCATCAATGAGGCGTTGTCGTTGCTTGAGCGCTTGACCGACTAACGAAGGGAAGATCCCATGGAATTAGGCATACACTTCATCGATTTCTTGCCGGGCGATGCGGCTGCGCTGACGCCGACCCTGCTGTCGACCGCCACGGCCGCCGAGGACATCGGCGCGACGCTGTTCACCTTGGCGGACCACTTCTTCCAGATGGAAGCCGTTGGGCGCGCGGAAGATCCGTTCTTGGAGGGCTATACCTCGCTGGGTTACCTGGCGGGCCGGACCACCGATATCGAGTTGGCGTTGCTGGTGACCGGGGTGACCTACCGGCACCCGGGACTCTTGGCCAAGACCGTGACCACACTCGACGTGCTCTCGGGGGGCCGGTCGATGCTCGGTCTCGGGGCCGCCTGGTATGAGCGTGAGCACCTCGCTCTGGGAGTTCCGTATCCGTCGGTCAGCACGCGGTTCGAGATGCTCGAAGAGACGCTGCAGATTTGTCAGCAGATGTGGAGCGACAACGACGGTCCTTACGACGGCAAGCACTATCACCTGGCCGAAACCCTCTGCGTGCCACAGCCGATTCGGCGTCCACCGATTCTGATCGGTGGCGGGGGTGAGAAGAAGACACTGCGGCTGGTCGCGCAGTACGCCGATGTCTGGAACTCCACTGATTCCGAGATCGACGTGCTTAAGCACAAGATCGACGTGTTGAGCCGCCACTGCGATACGGTCGGGCGCGACGTTACCGAGATTCGCAAAACCGTCGGCGTCTTCGAGGACCCATTTGCAGACGTCGACGGGTACTTGAAGAAGCTCGAGCGGCTTGCCGAGCTCGGTGTCGACATGATCAACACCGGTCCGGTGCCGGGCACGCCGGATCCTGCCGGCTTCGTGAAGCGGTTCGGCGACGAGGTGATGCCGAGGTTGTCTGAGATCGGTTGAGCCGTCGCAGGTTCTACAGGCTGGCGATGATCCGCGCCCGCTCCGCGGCGTATTCGTCGTCGGAGATGGCTCCGCTGGCGCGGAGGTTCTCGATCTCCTGAAGTCGTTTCGTGGTTGGTACCACGGTCGACGTGGGCGTCCACCGTGCGGGCGGAGCCGGCGTCGTCGCGCCGAGGCTCGGACTCCCGCTGTTCAGCAGGCCGAGACGCAACAACATGACGAGTAGGCCGATACCTCCGGCCGGCAAGCACAACAGCAACATCCAATCGGTGGACACGCCGAGGTCGCTGAGCGCGACGAAGCGCACCACGAACGAGAGCGTGAACAGCGCGGCTATCGCCGCGGCCAGGATGACGACGGGCTTGTTGTTGGAGTTCATCTCAGGTGTTCCTTTCAGTTGGGCCCGAATACCGTTCGGCCAGCGATCACCGCTGGCCGAACGGTATGGGTGTCAGGGGCAGGTGACGTCGAGTTCGAACGACTTGTTGACTTGCCCGCCCATCGGGTTGGCCATGTCCACGCCGGTGGCGGTGCCGGTGATCTTGTAGGAGCTGCCGTCCTTGGTAGCGTCAGCCTTGCCGCTGGTACCGCCGACGGCGAGCGTGACGCCGTTGACATTGCCCAGCGCAACGGATTTCACGACGGGCGGGGTCGCATCGGTCAGCACGGCACCGATGCCGGTGGCACCGGGACCGGTTCCGCCACCGATGGCGATGTTGACCGTGCCGGCGACCTTGGTGCAGGCCACCTGGCCGGTGACTTTCTGGTCTTTGCCATCGACGACCACCTTGGTGTTGGACGCGCCGGCGGGTGCAACGGCGGCATTGCCGACGCTGACGGCCCTGTCCTGGTGTGAACAACCCACCATCACGGTGGCGAAGGTCGCGGCCGTGCCGGCGATGATCAGAATGTTGCGTTTCATTGAGAGACTCCTTGTCTGCGTTGTTGACGTACTGCGTAATCACTGTGCGGCAGTGGGCTTTATGGATCCTTAATGCCGTCGGCCGCCGACCGCCACCCCTTCATGCGGACGCATCGGCGGCCATGTCCAGGTACATCGACTGAAGACCGACGCGACCAGGACCGGTGAAGCGATTGAAGATGAGATTTCCTGTGCCACCGAATATTCCGGTGCGCAGCCCGTAGACCTTCGGCTCCATCGAGACACTGTCGTCGCGGTAGATCCAACTTCCCGGCTCCACATCGATTTGCTCACCGGGCGCCAGCACCTTCTCGAACACATTGCCGTAGCCGTGCAGCCACACCACACCTTCTGACTGGGTTGCGGCGAACCGGTCCACGAAGAAGCCCGTCGCACCGAACATCATGTTCCGGATTCCCTTTTGGCGGGTGTAGCCGTACTCCAAATTGCCGGTGGCTGCGAGATATTGGTGCTCACGTACCTCGACAGCAGCACCGGGTCGCAGGTGGAGTGGGAAGACGTGTCCGGTGCCATCGCGGGAAAACGCGACCTGTCCCGGTCCCCGCGCCTCGGTCATCATCAACTGCATGCCGGCGATCATCCGTTTGAGCGCGCCCTTGCCCCTGAGCCCGATGTCGAGCCCAGGGTCCTTCCACAAGACGACGTGGTGCTCGAAGAACACCGGCACGCTGCCGTCGAGCCAGATGTGCAGCACCGGCACCAACTCTCCGTCGATGCGGTAGTACACACCCGGAGCCCGCCCGTCGGAGACGTTGGTGGGCAGTAACTGTGGCGGCTCGGGGCGATAAGAGGACGTGGTCATCGTCCCGGCTCAGGGTCGCTTGGCGTAGCGAGTGAGGAAGCCGAACGCGGCGACCCCGGCGACCACACCGACCACGCCCCACAGGACGATCGAGAACACCAGCGAGCCGAACAGGAAGTCGTAGGTCAGCGAGAGGTAGACCGACCAGAGCACGCGGTAGATGCACCAAAAGGCTGTCAGAGCTGCGCTGATGCCGATGATCAGGCTACGGTTGCGATCGACGCGGTCGATCTGTTCCTCGAGGTTGGCGGGCAAAATCTTCATCTGCGTTGTCCTTTCGTGAGGTTGCGGTGCTGCGTTGCAACACCTGTGCCCGCTCACTGTCCGGGACAGCGCTAACTGGATCCTTAATGCTCCGACAAGGCCGTGTCGACGGTGAATTCCTCGTCGCCGATTCGAACGCGATCACCGTGGCGCAGTTTCGCGCTGGGATCAATACGCTTCCCGCCCACCCGCACGCCGTTGGCCGATCCGAGATCGGTGATGAGCAGAGTCCGGCCGTCGTCGGCGATCACCGCGTGGTGGCGGCTGACCTTGGCGTCCGATAACACGATGTCGTTGTCGGGGCTTCGACCGATTCGGGTGGCCGAGCCGGCCAGTGCATAACGTCGTCCATCCGCACCGACCAACGCCGCGACGGCAGGGCCGCGGACTCGAATTGCGTTGTCCGACTGGGCGACTATGGTGTCTTCGGCATGTGACTGGGCGGCCTTGCGAGCGTCCAACGGCTCCTGGCGCAGGATACGTTCGTACAGCTCCCGGATGGTCCACCCGGGGTCGATGCCGAGGTCGTCCGCCAGTAGCGCCTTCAGCCGCAGGTACGCGTCCAGCGCATCCGCCTGGCGGTCGGCCAGGTAGTAGGCGGTAATCAGCTGCGCCCACAACGGTTCTCGATAGCCGTACCGTGCGGTCAGCGCTTCGAGTTCGGAGATCACGGCATGCGGGCGACCGCAGGCGATTTCGGCCTCGGCGCGCGCGATGTAGACCTGTACCCGCTCCTCGTCGAGAGCAGCGGCCAGGGTCTCGACGAAGTGAAAGTCGCTGAGGTCCTCAAGAACCCGGCCGCGCCATTGGCCGAGCGCGGCAAGCAGATGCCGGCTAGCCTGCTCGAATCGCGCTGCGGCGGCGGCCTGCACCCCGGCGTTCTTCTCGGCGATAAAACGGCCGAAGTCGTACTGGTCATCGCTGATGGACAATTGGTAGCCCGGTGGTCTGCTAGCCAGCACGGAACGGTCGATGCCCGCATCGCCCATCGCCCGGCGCAGATTGGAGATGTAGGCGTGCAGCGTGGCTCGCGCTCCCGACGGCGGCCGTTGGTCCCACGCGGCGCCCATGAGCGAGTCGATGCTCACCGGTCGATTCGCGTTGACGACCAACATCGCTAGCACCGCACGTTGTTTCGGGGTGCCCAATGGCACGGCTTCATCGCCGACGCGGACCTGCAGCGGGCCCAATACGCCGAACTCGGCCGCCGCAAAGGACTGCCCCGCGCCCAACCCATCGGCCATCATGATGTTTCTTCGCCCACCAGGTTCGTCAGCTAAACAACTACAGCAGCATAGCTTCCCGCTAAGATCTGCCCATGCCGGTGTCGGTGGGCGAAACGTTCGCGGGGTTCACGATCTTGCGCGTCCTCGGTGCCGGCGGGATGGGCACGGTGTACTTGGCCGCGCATCCACGCTTACCCCGCCAGGACGCGCTGAAGGTGCTGCCCGCGCAGTGGACCGCGGACCCGGAGTACCGGGAGCGGTTTCTGCGCGAAGCGGATCTCACCGCCAGCTTGTCGCACCCCAACATCCTGGGTGTCCACGACCGCGGCGAACATGACGGGCAGTTGTGGATCTCGATGGACTATGTCGGGGGAACCGACGCCTCCAAGCTGATCCGCGAACACCACCCGGACGGCTTGCCGGTCGGCCGGGCGCTCGAGATCGTCACCGCTGTCGCCTCGGCGTTGGATTACGCGCACGAACAGGGGTTGTTACACCGCGACATCAAACCGGCCAACATCCTGTTGGATGCGAAGGCGCAGCGAATTTTCCTGGCCGACTTCGGCATTGCTCGGCTCATTGACGATCCGGCGGGATTGACCGCAACCAACATGGCGGTCGGCACCATGTCCTACGCGGCGCCCGAGCAGTTGCGGGGCGAGCCCCTCGATGGTCGCACCGATCAGTATGCGTTGGCCTGCACGGCTTTTGATCTGCTCACCGGATCGCCGCCCTACGTCGACTCTAATCCCGCGGTGGTGATCACCAAACACGTTGCGGCGGCCATACCTTCAGTCAGTGAGCGCCGGCCGGAGTTGGCCGCACTGGATCCTGTGTTGGCCAGGGCGATGGCCAAGACGCCCAAGGACCGGTATGCCAGCTGCGGAGAGTTCGCCCGGGAATTGAACTCCGCGCTCAACCAGCCGTCCGGTCACATCCGGCACGCTCCCCCGCCGCCACCGACCCGGCCCGAACCGGCGCCCACCCTGATGACGCCGACGCGACGAGTTTCGCGTCCCAAATTGATTGCGGCACTTGCGGGCACCGTCTTGATCGTCGCGGCGGCGATATTCGCGGGGGTCGCCCTGGTCGGGCGCCAGGACCATACAGCACCCCCAGCGCCGGCCGCCCCGTATCCGTTCTCGGGCACCTACCGCGCCGACTACGGTCCGGGCACCGATCTCGAGGGCAAACCGGTGATCGGCGCACCCCCAATGACGGGCACCTGGGATGTGCGCTCCAACTGTGGCGCGGGCGGCTGCGTCGCGACGGCGTCGTACACCGGCGGCAGTGGCATGGTGCTCGTCTCGAACCTGGTGTTCGATCAGATCGGCGCGAATTGGCTTGCGGTGGGTCTCGCTTCGACACCCTGCAACGACGCGCCCACCGAAGTCTGGGTGGTGTTCACCCTGCAACCACAGCCCGACGGCACGCTGACCGGGGAAACCACGCGGTCCACCATCAACAGCTGCAGCGCCGCCAAACGCACCGTAACCTTCACCCGCACGGGAGATCCCGACCTCGCCAAGGTTCCCGACCCGGCGTCGCTGCCGCCCCGGTCGCCATCGCCGTCCACCGCACTGCGCGGGCGCTACCACGAGACGATCACCTACGCGAACGGCGGTTCCGCGCCCGGACAAGACGATCTGACGGTCCGCACCGTCTGCCTGCGCACCGGCGAACGCTGCCTCAGCCTGTTCCATGCGGTCGACGGGGTGGTACCGCTGGTATTCAGCGGCACCAAGTGGACCCGCAACGACGAGGGCACCGTGCCCTGCAATCTCGGCGGGACCGTGCATATCAAACTCACCGCCGAATACCCGCTGCCCGACCCGCTACAGGACCCGATCCCGTTGCTCACCGGCCACGGTCACAATGAGACGACCGGAAGCGCCTGCGCCGGAGGCGATTTCGAAGACAAGTTCGAACGTACCGGGGACTAGATCACTTCTTGGTGAGCTGGTGCCGAGTCCGGTCTTCGCGGACCGGCACGCCATTGCGACCGCTCAGATCCTGAGCGTAAAAGCCTGTCGCATAGGCAACCCCACCGCCGTTGATGCCCAACTCCGCACGGTCGATGTGCTCCAGCGTGTCCGTGCTCTTGTGATAGTTGGGGTCAAACGGCTGGTCCTCGGGGCCGCCCCACAGCTTCGCCTCAGTCGCGGACTTCTTGTTTTCGGCGCCGGAAAACAGCCCGCCCGCCGGGATGCCGGCCTGCGTGAAGCCGTCGTAATCGGACCGGCCGTCGAAAGAGGTGTCCTGCGGCGTCTTTCCGGCGGAGTTGAGGTAGGCGGCCAGCTCCCGCTCGATACCCGCTGACCCCTCCGGTACCACCGGGCTGCCGCGCTGGTCGGCCGGCAGCGACTGGTCACCGTCATAGGTGAAGTAGCCCGGGTTCGGCGAGGCGAGCATGTCGAAGTTCAGGTACAGCGCAATGTCCTTGAGCGCGTTCACATCTAATGACTCGACGTACTTCCGCGACCCGATCAGCCCGAGCTCCTCGGCGCCCCAGAAGCCGAATCGGACGGCGTTGTGGATCCCTGGCGACGGGCCCAACTGCAGCGCGGTCTCGAGCACCGCGGCCACCCCGGACCCGTTGTCGTTGATGCCGGGCCCTTCCGGCACGCTGTCGAGGTGCGCCCCGGCCATCACCACATCGCTCGTCGAGCCCGTCTTGGTCTGCGCGATCACATTACGCGCCGAGATGGTCCGGGTGTCCGCGGACACGTGCACGGTCGCCGGACCGACGCTCGAGCGGAGTTGCGCACCATCGGCTTTGGAGATTCCGACGACCGGAATCTTGACGCTGTTGGTCTCGCCCAGCGTCCCGGCGATGTGCTCCTCGACGACGTTGTCCGCCACGACCATCGCCAACGCCCCCCGCTGCGCCGCGGCGCCGGCCTTCTGCGCGAACGGGCAGGTACCACGATCCACCATCACGACGGCGCCGCTGACCGGCAGATGGTCGTAATCGGCGGCCGCACAGCCCGGACTTCCGTCCGCCGGGAAGGCCACGAGCGGACCCGTCACCCCTTCCGGTGGAGCGCCGATGCTGTACTCCAGCGCCCGCGCGTCGAACTTCTTGTCGCCCACGGTCACATCCCCGGGTTCGGAGTGGAACACATGCGCATCGAACTGCATGGTCTGGACGTCAAAACCCTTGTCCCGCAACTTGCCCACCACGTAGTCGACGCTGGCGTCATAGCCCGGTGTGCCGACCGCGCGAGTGTTGTTGTTCGCGTTGGCGATGTCCTGCAACTTTGTCAGGTGGGCCATCATCGCGTCCGTGGCGACCCGTCCCCGCAGCGAGGCGGCGAAATCCGGGCCCGAGGTCTGCTTCAACGAATGCGCCGTGTCGGACGATGCGCAGCCGCCGGTTGCCAGCATCAGCGTCGTGACAGCGACAAGTAGCGGTCTTGATTTGATAGCCATTGCGCCCCAGGTTAGACGCACTCGGCCTGTTCTGAGGGATCGTCGCGCAGCAGATATGCGTGGATGGTGGTACCCGCGGATGTCGTGTGAGTGCGCAGCAGGTCGGCGATCGCGTTCACCACGAACAGCCCGTAGGGTCCGACACCGCCTCCGGCCGGGGGGCGTCGGCCGGCGAGCGGGTCGCGCCAGTGGCCCATGTCGCGCGCCTCGCAGACCACGAACCCGCTGTCGTACCAGAACGCCAGCCGGCACGGGCCGCCGGCGTGGTCGAGGCTGTTGGTGGCCAGCTCGGTGGTCACGAGCAGCAGGTCGGCGATTCGGTCCGCTGTCATTCCCACCAGTCGTCCATAACGCTCAGCGCATCGGCGGGCGCCGGCCAGGTCGACGGGTTGCTCGACGACGTGCGTCACCGCGGCCTGGTGCGTCTGCAACGGTTGATTGCACCGGTCGAGTGCGGCTTCGACGGCGAACTCCGGGGAGTGTCTGCGTGATCCGCCCTGCCAGAATTGCGGATGGGTGAGGCGGACGTGTCCCAACACGGTTTCGTCGAGACCGGACGCGTCGTACGGGCACAAACTCGTGATGTTCCATCCGTCGAACGCGATGTTGGTCAACGCCTCATGTTGCAGGCAAGCGAGATACTCGTGCTCCGTTCGCCCCGCCCAGGCCGGCTCGGCGATCACCCGGACGTGCTGGTCGGGATGGGCATCGACGAAGGCGTGCTGGCCGGCGAGAATTCGGCCGGGATTGCGGCCGAAGTCGGTGATGTCAGCCATCGTCACGTCGGCGGCGGCATCTCCCAACGCGTCGCGCATCGATCCCAGTTTGCCGCCGGGAATCGCAAGCATGACGGGCTGCAACTGGTTAAGCCCGTCTTCGATGAATTGCACCAACGAGTCGACGTATTCGCGCTCCGAGTAATACAGGAGCGCCGAATGGTCGAACCCTCGACGGTGCACGTGTTCTCTCAGTGTTCTGTCGATGTAGTAATCCTCGGCCTTGCTGCGTTAAACGGCGCAGCGACGTTAGATTTACCCAGGCACCAAAAACCTAATCAGGTGCCGTTAATCCGCTCCACAATCAGGTCCGCGGCAGCGCGCATGCCCGCGGCGTTCGGATGAAACGGCGCGGGACGCCACGGCAACGGCCAGCCCGCACCCACTGTCCAAGGGTCCGCTGACCACGGGTGATGCTCGCGGCTTGCCTGTCCCGCGCACACCAGCTCGCATCCGGTGGCCTGGCCCGCCGCCGCGGTGACCTCCTCGAGCCGCTCGGCGACGAATCGACCCAGATCTGCGTGCTCGGCCGACAGCGGGGCGGCCGCGACACCCGGCGGCGGCAACAGCGTGAGGTAGTCGACGAACATCACCCGCGCCCCCGGCGCTCGCCGGCGCACCGCGGTTCCGACGGCGCGCAACGCGTCACCGACCCCGTCGAGCGCCTTTTGGCGGGCGTCGCGGTCGAGGAGCTCGCGGATCGATGACAGCCTGCGAACAAGCGCCGGCAGCCCGGCGCCCATCAACAACGGGACGTAGCCGACGTCGTTCCCGCCGATCGTGATGGTCACGAATTCTTCGGAGCCGTCCAGCGCGTCGATCTGCGGCGCGGCGCTGCGTTGCCGCTCGGTGAGGATGTTGGCGGTGGTGGCACCGGAGAAGGTGACGTCGACGAGGTCGAGGCTCAGCTGCTCGGCGACCAGGTGGGCGTAGTTGCGGGCCGAGCGGCCCGAGCCGAACGGCGCACCCGGGGCGGACGGCTTGATACCGGGACCGGCCGCCATCGAACTACCCAGCGCCACATAGCGGCTCATATGGCCGGACTGGAGGCTTGGGCCCAGAATCGCTTCGGGATACGGCCCGCTCGCCGGGCCAGGTATCCCGCGGTGACGGCGGCGGCCATCGCGGCGGCCATCGCGGGCGGATCCGCGGCGCGGGTCACCGCGGTGGCCAATAGCACTGCGTCACAGCCTAATTCCATCGCGAGGGCGGCGTCGCTGGCGGTGCCGATACCGGCGTCGAGCACGACGGGAACACCGGATTGGGCGACGATCATCTCGATGTTGTGCGGGTTGGCGATGCCCAGGCCGGTGCCGATCGGCGAACCGAGCGGCATCACCGCCACGCATCCGGTGTCTTCCAGCCGTTTGGCCAGCGCCGGGTCGTCGTTGGTGTAAGGCAGCACGACAAACCCGTCGTCGACCAATTGTTCAGCGGCCCTTACTAATTCGATGGCATCGGGCAACAGTGTGCGTTCTTCGGCGATCACTTCCAGCTTGACCCATTCGGTGCCGAGCGCTTCGCGGGCCAGTTGCGCGGTGAGCACCGCTTCGGCGGCGCTGCGACAGCCCGCGGTGTTGGGCAGCGGCGTAATGCCCAGCCGGCTCAGCAGATCGAGCATGCCGGTGCCGCCCTCGGCGTCGACGCGGCGCATCGCGACGGTGGTCAGCTCGGTGCCCGACGCGATCAGGGCCTCCTCGAGCACGGCCAAGTTGGACGCTCCCCCGGTGCCCATGATCAACCGGGAGGCGAAGCTGCGTCCGGCGATGGTCAGTTTATTGTCAGCCACCTTGCACCGCCGTCACGACCTCGATGGTGGCACCGTCGGAAAGTGCTGTGGCCCAGCGTGATCGCGGCAGCACCGCTTGGTCGACGGCGACGGCGACGCCGCGGTCCGGATAGCCCAGCGACTGCAGCAGAGCCGCCACGGTCATGTTCTCGTCGACCACGACGTCTTCGGCGTTCACGCGAACAATCATGAGTGGGCTCCCACCGGAATTAGTTCGGACACAATCTGTTCTGCCGTCCACGGCGCCAGCAGGAAACCCGACCGGCCGTGACCGGCGGCGATCAACGTCCGCGCGTCCAGCCGGCCCACCAGCGGCAGGTTGTCGGGCGTCATCGGGCGCAGCCCCGCGATGCATTCCGCGAACTCGTATTCACCGAGCGCCGGCATCACCGTGCACGCGTCGTCGAGCAGGTCACGCACACCGGACACCGTGGGCGCGGTGTCGCGGCCGTGCTCGTACTGGGTGGCGCCGACCACGACCCCGTCGGCGCGCGGCACCACGTATACCTGACGCCCGTGCACGCGAGCGCGGATTACCCGCTGCGGCAACGGCATACACCCCTTGCGCCAGCGCAGCCTCAGCACCTCGCCCTTCACCGGCCGAATCTGCAGACCGGGCCACAACGACGGGGCATCGATGCCGTTGGCGATCACGACCGCGTCGGCCCGTACGGAACTCAGATCGCTCACCGGCCCGTCCCACTCGACACCGAGCTGGTCACAGGCCGTCGTCAGCCCGTCGAGCAGAGCGCGATTGTCGACCGCGAGCTCGGTGGGCGCCCGAAAACCATGCCGAATGCCTTGCGCCAGCATCGGTTCCGCGTCGCGGATCGCTGAGTCCCAGACCACCGGATGCCCCTGTGCGGACAGCCAGTCGGCGACCGTACGCAGGTCGGCCACGTCGGCGCGGTCGACCGCGACCACCAGCGACTCGCGCGCGGTGATCACCTGCGCGGGCAGGCCGTCGGTGAATCCGTCCCGCCACAGCCGCAGGGATTCCAGGCCCAACTGCAGCAGCCGCTCCTCGCCCGGCCAGCCCTCGCTGTGCGGCGCCAGCATTCCCGCGGCCACCCACGACGCACCGGGTTGCCCGGAGCGGTGCACCCGCACCGACCAACCTGCTCGGGCGGCACGGCGCGCCACGGACAGCCCGATCACGCCGCCGCCGATGACGGCCAGCGATCCCGCGTCCGATGGCATCCTCTTCGCTCCCTTCGCCGGCATGATCCGGATCAGGTTTGACGGTAAGGACAGGGTGCTGTGTCCACTCTCAGCCCCACTCCCGGGACTCCCGTGTCGACTCACCACGGTAGTCGTTAGCGTCGCGGTGTGCACCAACCACATGGCCCCACTCCTCAGCGGCCCGAAAACGGCCGCATCGTCGTCGGGGCACCCATCCAACGACTCGCCAGCGCCCGGCTGTACCTTTGCACCGACGCCCGGCGCGACACCGGTGACCTGGCCGAATTCGCTGATGCCGCGCTCGCCGGCGGGGTCGACATCATCCAGCTACGCGACAAAGGGTCGGCCGGCGAGCAGCGGCTGGGCGCACTGGAGGCCCGCGACGAGTTGGCGGCGCTGGAGGTGCTCGCCGACGCCGCGCGCCGACACGGCGCCCTTTTGGCGGTCAACGACCGCGCCGACATCGCCCGGGCCGCCGGCGCCGACGTCCTGCACCTGGGCCAAGACGACCTCCCGCTGACCGTCGCACGCGACATCGTCGGGCCCGAGCCGCTAATCGGTCGGTCCACTCACGACGCCGCGCAGGTCGCCGCCGCGGTCGCCGAGGCCGTCGACTATTTCTGCGTCGGACCGTGCTGGCCGACGCCCACCAAACCCGGACGCCCGGCGGCCGGGCTGCCGCTGGTCCGCTCGACGGCAGAAATGGCGAGCGACAAGCCGTGGTTCGCGATCGGCGGCATCGACGCGGCGCGGTTGCCGGACGTACTGGACGCGGGCGCCAGGCGCATCGTCGTCGTCCGGGCGATCACCGCCGCCGAGGACCCGCGGGCCGCGGCACAACGGCTCAGTTCGGCACTTGCAGCAGTGAACTGATCCGCGAGCTCAGCTGCGACGGTCGCTGATCGGGATCGCCCGCCGTGCACCACACGAAGACGCCTTCCTCGATCTCGATCGTGCGCGGCAAGCTGGCCCGCAACTGGTCGTCGTGGCTCAGCGGCAAGACCTCGGGAACCGTGCGCAGCCGCTGCCAGCTGGCGGCAAACCCGGGATGCAGTGGCAGCTGGTCGACCTGGTCCTCGCCGACCCAGCGCATCTCCGCGCTCTCGAAGTTGGCCACCGTCGGTAGCTGTTGGGCGGCGTCGGCGACGACGGTGGTGTAGGTCCAGTCGGTGCCACTCGCCGTCGCGGTGATCACGCTCGCCCGCACCGACACGAACCGGCTGATCAGGCCGGCTTCTTCCTGAGCCTCCCGGACGGCGGCCTCTTCGGGGCTCTCGTGGCTGTCGCGGGCACCGCCCGGCAGCCCCCACGTCCCGCCTTGATGGCTCCACGGCGCGCGGTGCTGCAACAACACCGCAGGTGAACCATCCCGTTGCGGGGCTCGCAGCAGCAGACCCGCCGCGCCGAATCGGCCCCAATGTGGGCTACCGGTGTCAGACACCACCCATCCGTCACCGTCGCCGCGCACGCGTTCATGTTAAGCACGCATGAATCGCGTTGCCTGTGTCGCGGACCGGTAACGAGTCGGGAAATCTGAGTAGGCAGGTCCCCGCATCTCAGCAAAACACTCTTAGACTTCACTTAATACAGTTCGCGACACGCACGGCTGAAAGATGAGGTCCGAACACACGTGACCGTTGAGTTGGCGCACCCGTCGACTGAGCCGCTTGGTTCGCGGTCGCCGATCGAACCGGCCCACCCCCGCTGGTGGTTCGTGGCGACCACGCCGGGCCGGATCCTGTCGATCGGTCTGGTGCTGGCCATCCTCGGCGGGCTCACCGCATTCGCCACCTCGACGACCATCAACCAGCGCCAGCACGCGCTGACAACCGTGCTCAGCCACACCGAGCCGCTGGCGTTCGCGGCCGGGCGGCTCTACACCACGCTGTCGGTGGCCGACGCGGCCGCCGCAACCGCATTCATCGCCCAGGCCGAGCCGCGGACCGTCCGCCAGCGCTACGAGCAGGCGATCACCGATGCGGCGGTCGCAGTGACCAGGGCGTCGAGCGGTCTGACCGACGAGCCGCTGGTCCAGTTGCTCGGCCGGGTGAACGCCGAGTTGGCGGTCTACACCGGGTTGATCGAGATCGCGCGGACCAACAACCGTGCCGGCAACCCCGTCGGTTCGTCGTATCTGTCCGAGGCGTCCACGCTGATGCAGTCGACGATCCTGCCGGACGCGGCGCGGCTGTATAGCCAGACCTCCGAGCGGGTGGACACCGAGACCACCGCGTCGACTCAAGTCCCCGCGCCGGTGATCCTGGTCGTGCTCACCACCGCGATCTTCGGTGCGTTCTCGCATCGCTGGCTCGCGCGGCGCACCAAGCGGCGGATCAATCCCGGCCTGGTCGCCGGTGCGCTGGCAATTCTCGTTATGGTGGTGTGGGTGGGCACCGCGCTCGCGATCTCCACCAGCGGCAGTCGCAGCGCCAAAAACACTGCGGCAGAGTCACTGAAGACGATCACCAATCTGTCCATCAGTGCACAGCAGGCACGTGCTGACGAGACCTTGTCCCTGATTCGGCGCGGGGACGAAGAGGTCCGTAAACAGTCCTTCTACGAACGCATCGATGCCATGCACAGACAACTCGACGAATACCTCAGCCGACGCGACGCCGTCGACAAGAACGATTTGCAGGGCGCCGACAAACTGCTGAATCAGTGGCGCCGGGCCGATGACCGGATCAACGCCTACATCTCGGTCGGTAATTACCGCGCCGCCACCCAGGTCGCACTGGGTAGCGGGGAGGACGACTCCACGCCCGCCTTCGACAAACTCGACCGCGCGTTGGTCAAGGCGATGGAGCAGAGCCGTCACGAGTTGCGCGACGACGTGCTCAACGCGCGACAGGGTCTGGCCGGCGCGACGGTCGGTGGCATCGTGCTGAGCCTGGGCGCGGCCGTCGCGGTCGCTCTCGGCCTGTGGCCGCGATTGATGGAGTACCGATGATGTGGCGGCCGATCAGGATGCTGTGCGTCGCCGTGACGGCGGCGACGGTGCTGGCCGGCTGCACCGAGTCGGGTTCGATGGTGGTCGCGCCGGCGCCGACGTTGCCGCCGCCCACTCCGGCCGGCATGCAGGAGATGCCGCCAGAGCCGCCGCTGCCCGCGGACAAGACCGCCGACGACTGCAATCCGACGGCTAGCCTGCGCCCGTTCGACAACCCGGCCGACGCCGACGCCGCGGTGGCCAATATCCGCGCGCGCGGCCGCCTGATCGTGGGCCTGGACATCGGCAGCAACCTGTTCAGCTTTCGCGACCCGATCACCGGCGAGATCGTCGGCTTCGACGTCGACATCGCCGGCGAGGTGGCCCGCGACATTTTCGGCAACCCGTCGCAAGTGGAGTACCGGATTCTCTCGTCGGCCGAGCGGATCACCGCCCTGCAGAAGGGCGAGGTCGACGCCGTCGTCAAGACGATGACGATCACCTGCGACCGGCGCAAGCTGGTCAACTTCTCCACGGTGTATCTCGATGCCGCGCAACGCATTCTGGCCCCCCGCGACTCCCCGATCGCCAAGCCGGCGGATCTCTCCGGTAAGCGGGTGTGCGTGGCCAAGGGCACCACGTCGCTGCAGCGGATCCGCGAGATCACGCCGCCGCCCATCGTGGTCGAGGTGGTGAACTGGGCCGACTGCCTGGTTACCTTGCAGCAGCGACAGGTCGACGCGGTCAGCACCGACGACTCGATTCTGGCCGGCCTGGTTTCGCAGGATCCCTATCTGCATATCGTCGGGCCCAACATGGACACACAGCCCTACGGCATCGGGGTCCAGTTGGGCAACACCGGGCTGGTGCGGTTCGTCAACGGCACCCTGGAGCGACTTCGTCGCGACGGCACGTGGAATACGTTGTACCGCAAGTGGTTGACCGTGCTCGGCCCCGCGCCGGCGCCACCCAGTCCGAGGTACGTGGACTGATGGCCGATCCGGATATTCAGGACCCGGACGACCTCGGTCCGGGTACCCAGCCCGCCGACTCGATGGTGGACTCGTCGTCGCAGAGCCGTCCGATCGCCACCCAGGCGATCTTCCGGCCCGACTTCGACGACGATGACGACGACTTCCTGATCCATATCGGCGACACCACGCCAACGGATCGGTCGAAACCGGCGACGCGGGCCCCGGTTCGTCGGCTGGGCGGCGGGCTGGTCGAGATTCCACGCGTGCCGGACATCGATCCTCTCGAAGCGTTGATGCCGAATCCGGTGGTGCCGGAGTCGAAGCGGTTCTGCTGGAACTGTGGGCGGCCGGTAGGCCGATCCAGCAACAAAGATGCGAAGGCAGAAAAAGCACCGTCCGAGGGCGATTGCCCCTATTGCGGTAGTCCGTATTCGTTTCTGCCCCAGCTCAATCCGGGCGACGTGGTGGCCGGCCAGTACGAGATCAAGGGTTGCATCGCGCACGGCGGGCTGGGCTGGGTGTACCTGGCCCTGGACCGAAACGTCAACGACCGCCCGGTGGTGCTCAAAGGTCTGGTCCATTCCGGTGACGCCGAAGCGCAGGCGATCGCCATGGCCGAGCGGCGATTCCTCGCCGAGGTGGTCCACCCCTCGATCGTGCAGATCTTCAACTTCGTCGAGCACACCGATCAGCACGGTGAGCCTGTCGGCTACATCGTCATGGAGTATGTCGGTGGGCAGTCGCTCAAGCGTCGCACGGGTGACAAGCTGCCCGTCGCCGAAGCGATCGCCTTTGTGCTGGAAATCCTTCCGGCGCTGAGCTATCTGCATTCGATCGGTCTGGTCTACAACGACCTCAAGCCGGAGAACATCATGCTCACCGAGGAGCAGTTGAAGCTGATCGACCTCGGGGCGGTGTCGCGGATCAACTCGTTCGGCTATCTGTACGGCACACCGGGCTACCAGGCACCGGAGATCGTGCGGACCGGCCCGACGGTGGCCACCGACATCTACACGGTCGGGCGCACGTTGGCCGCCCTGACGCTGAAGCTGCGGGCCCGTGGCGGCCGTTACGTCGACGGGCTGCCCGAGGACGATCCGGTGCTCGCCAAGTACGACTCGTTCGGCCGATTGTTGCGCCGCGCAATCGATCCGGACCCGAGCCGACGGTTCGCCAGCGCCGAGGAGATGTCGGGACAGCTCTCCGGTGTGCTGCGAGAGGTGGTTGCGCGAGACACCGGTGTGCGGCGACCGGGCCTGTCCACCATCTTTTCGCGCAGTCGCGCGACCTTCGGCGAATCTCTGTTGGTCGCGCACACCGACGTCTATCTCGACGGCCATGTGCACTCGGAAAAGCTGACCGCCAAGGAGATCGTCACCGCGCTGCAGGTGCCGCTGGTGGACCCGGCCGACGTGGCCGCGCCGCTGCTGCAGGCGACGGTGCTGTCGCAGCCGGTGCAGACGCTGGATTCGCTGCGGGCATTTCGCCACGGCGCGATGGACACCGACGAAATCGACCTATCCGACTCGGTCGAGCTGCCGTTGATGGAGGTGCGGGCCCTGCTCGACCTCGGCGACGTCGCCAAGGCCACCCGCAAACTCGACGACCTGGCCGAGCGGGTCGGCTGGCGCTGGCGGCTGGTGTGGTATCGCGCCGTCTCCGAATTGCTCACCGGCGACTACGATTCCGCGAGCAAGCACTTCAGCGAGGTGCTGGACACCTTCCCCGGCGAGCTCGCGCCGAAGATGGCGCTGGCCGCGACGGCCGAATTGGCCGGCAGCGCAGACGAACACAAGTACTACGAAGCGGTGTGGAAGACCGACGACGGGGTGATCTCAGCCGCCTTCGGGTTGGCCAGGGCCCAGTCGGTCGAAGGCGATCGCGGCGGGGCAGTACGCACGCTCGACGAAGTCCCGGCCACGTCAAGGTATTTCACCACCGCGCGGTTGACCAGTGCGGTGACGCTCCTGTCCGGGCGTTCGGCCACTGACATCACCGAGGAGCAGATCCGCGACGCGGCGCGACGAGTCGAGGCGCTGCCGCCGACCGAGCCGCGGGTGTTGCAGATCCGCGCGCTGGTGTTAGGCAGCGCGCTGGACTGGCTGGGCGATCACGAGGCCAGCACCAACCACATCCTCGGCTTTCCATTCACCGACCACGGTCTGCGGCTCGGTGTCGAGGCCTCGCTGCGTGGGCTGGCCCGCGCGGCGCCCACGCAGGCGCATCGCTACAAGCTCATCGACATGGCCAACCGCGTCCGGCCCACAAGCACGTTCTAACCGGAGGGGCCGGTCGGGCCGTTGGGGCCAGTCGGACCGGTTGGGCCGTTCAGCCCGGGCATCCCATTGTGGCCGAAAAGGCCCCCGAAGCCTGCCTGGCCGCCGTACCCGCCGTACCCGCCGGGGCCGCCGAACCCACCGGGGCCTAAGCCGGGGCCTCCGGCGCCGCCGGGACCGCCGGGACCGCCAGCACCGCCGTTGCCACCGCCGCCACCATCGCCGAACAGTAATGCGCCGTTGCCGCCGGCACCGCCGTCGCCGCCCGTCCCGCCGCTGCCACCGGTGCCGCCCATCTCTCCCGGCAGGGTGCCGGGAGTTCCAGGCTCGCCGGGAGCGCCGATGCCGCCCTGGCCGCCATCGCCGCCGTTGCCGAACAACCAGCCGTCCGCGGTGCCACCGGCGCCGCCGTTGCCGCCGTCGGTGCCGAGCGTGACGCCATCGCCGCCCTGGCCGCCGTTGCCGGCTATGCCGTAGAAGCTGTCGCCACCGGCACCGCCGGCGCTTCCTTCGAAGCCGGCGCCGCCCTCGCCGCCGTTGCCGAGGTAGGCGATGCCGCCCGCACCGCCGGATTCACCGGCCACCGTGCTGGTCCAGCCGTCACCACCGTCGCCGAACCACAAACCGCCGGCGCCGCCGTTGGGGTCAGCCATGGTGCCGTCGACCCCGTTGCCGATCAGAATGCCCTGGCCACCGATGTCGTGCCAGAAGGTGTTGAGCGCGTTATCCCACTGGACCGTGAGCTGGCCCAGGAAAGTCGTGCCGTGGATCCAGTCCTGATCAAACTGGTGACCTGGTTCGTACAACCATTGGTCCCAGAGCCCGGCAAGGGAGTTCGACGATGCCGGGTCGGCAGCGGGCAGAGCGGCCGGATCGACGGAGACCGCTGACAATCCCGGGTCGATTTCGGGTGTTGTGCCCAGCGCGCTCGACGGGTCGAAGACGCCCGACGGGTCCAACGCTCCGGACAAAGTGGACGGGTCGAAGATGCCCGACGGGTCGATGGCGCCGGCCACATTCGACGGGTCGAAGACGCCCGCCAAAGCCGACGGATCAAAGGCGTCGGCGAAACTCGACGGGTCGAAATTCGCCGCACCCTGCAATGCCGCATCGAGGCTGTCGAGCCAACTGCTCAGGTCCAAAGCCAGCGTCGGATCAATGGCGGAGAGGGAGTTGATGATCTGATCGATGATGATGTCTTCGCCGTCAGCCCTGGCCACCGGGGTGGCAGCCAGCGGCGACAGACTGAGGGTGAAGAACGTGCTGGCCGCACTGCTAAGGGTGATAAACCGAACGTTGCGGCGTGTGGCTTCGTTACGCGGCTGCTTGGCTCGCTTCTTGGAATGCCGACCTGCCATCGGAGTTTGCCTTCCCCTGAAGTTCCTATGGGGTTCTTGTGCTTCCTTAAGCGCCGACTTAGATCTTCTAGCTATATTTCTGAGATCCTCTTAGGTGTCATTAAGGTAAACCTTCGATGCCCAACATGGAAGAGAAATCGGCCAGAAACCGGAATGATTTTCCGATATTCCGGATTTACCGGAAGTTGTGCCAGGTCAGAGGGGTTCTAACCCAGGGACACATGTCAGGTAACTGCGGTGGGTTGACAACAACAGCGGGCAAGGGTGCGCCGGAGTTGGGCGATTCCCAACATTTCAAGGCTCGGACGCACGCGCAGAACGTGGCATCCCTGGTTCAGAAGACACTTAGCGAGATCCGCGTCACCAGAATCTGAAGGCGACGGAGTTCGATCCCCACGCCGGCAGACGTGCGATGGGTTTCCGCCACGTTCCCGACAGTCGGGAACAACTCACTTCTTGCTGTACTCTGCACGCATGCAATTCGCCGTCGCGATTGCGTCGCCCCCGAATTTCCCGCACAGCAAGGCATTTCAGGAAGTTGCGGAGGCACTGCATCACGGCCTTCTTGCGCTTGGCCATGACTCGGTGCTGACCAACCGCCTCGACCTCGACGACCGCCGCACGATTGTCTTGGGCGGAAACGTCCTCGTCCGACACGGCTTGAAACCGCCGAAAAGCCCGATCTTCTACAACCTCGAGCAGTTGGGTGACGACCTGCCGTCGATGACGTTGCCGGCGTTCTCTGACCTTTTCCGGCGTTACCCGACATGGGATTACAGCCAAGCCAACATCGAGTACCTCGCTGGTCTGGGACTGCCCCGGCCCGCCCACGTTCCGATTGCATACGTCCCCGAGTTGACCCGGATCGCCCCGGCCGCGGCCGAGGATATCGACGTACTTTTCTACGGCGCATCCTACGAGCGCCGCTACGCCGTTCTCAGGGACCTATGCGACCGAGGCCTTCGCGTCAAATGGTTATCGGGCGTCTACGGCGCGGCCCGCGATGCCTGGATCGCGCGCTCGAAAATCGTACTGAATCTGCACTACTGGGAAGCGAAAATCTTTGAGATCGTGCGTGTTTCGTATCTGCTCGCCAACAAGCGCGCGGTGGTCTCCGAGCGCGGTGCCGATCCGACATTGGAGGGTGACCTGGCGTCGGGCATCGCGTTCGCGGACTACGACGAGCTGGTCGATCGCTGCGTGGAGCTCGTCGACGACGAGGGCGGGCGACGCGAACTCGCCGAGCGGGGCTATCAGGCCTTCGCCGCTCGCGACCAGTCCGCCATCCTCGACCGCGCGCTCGCAGACCTCAACGGCGCCACGCACGACACCGCTGCGCACGATGCCTCGGGCATCGAGGTGCACCTCGACAGCGCAGAACTTCTACTCCGCGAGCGCCAACTGTTCAGGCATAAGCTCGCGCCCGACCGCGATTCGTGGCTGGCCAACGTCGAGCGCGACCCCGATGATGCACGATCGGTCTTCTTCCTGGCCGAAATCTGCTTCCAACTAGACGATTTCGTGAACGCGTGTCAGTGGTATGCGCGGCGAGCCGAGATGGGAGGCTGCGACGAGGAGGTCTACTGGGCGCTGTACCGGCTTGCGGCGTCGATGGCGGAACTCGGTGAACGCTGGCCGGATGTCCAGGCCGCCTACCTTAAGGCCTGGCAGTTTCGACCGACCCGCGCGGAGGCGTTGTACGCCATCGCCTTTCGGTATCGCGGTGAACAGCGCTACTGGCCCGGGTACGACTTTGCCCAGCGCGCCGCCGAGATCCCCTTTCCCGAGGAGGACCTCTTTGTCCTCGGATACTTCGCAGAGATCTATGCGTGGCGCGCGACCGATGAGCAGGCGACGTGCGCGTTCTGGATCGGTAAGCACGCCGAGGCGTTCACGCTGTGCCGGGGCCTGCTGGCCCGCTCCGACCTCCCCGAGCCTGATCGACAACGCATTGCCGTCAACCGGGACTTCTCGGTGCCGGCCATGATCGAAGCGGCCGCACCCTATCCCGGAACCCTGGTGCAGTCCCTGACCACCAGTCTCGGCACGGCCGAAGTCACCGTCACCCTGGCCGCCGGACCGAACCGGCAGAGCACCGAAAACACCCTGAACTCGTTCCTGAACTGCTGCCTCGATGTGTCATGGGTCGGGCGCTTCCTGATTCTCGACGCCGGCCTATCCGCGCCCGACCGCGAGCTCCTGCAACAGCGCTATGGGTTCCTCGAATTCGCCAATGCCGATCCCGGCGACAACCCCGCCGCCCAACTGGCAAAGCTCCATGTCCAGATCAACGGGCGCTTCTGGCTGCACCTCGGCGAAGGCTGGCGATTCTTCACCCCCGAGCGCTATATCACCCGCCTCACTGCGGTGCTCGATGCCGAACCCCAGGTGTTTCAGGTGGGCATCAACCTCGCCGATGCGGTCAAGCTCAGCGGCGCCAGCGCCGCCGAGGAGGAGGTGCGCCGGACACCCGACGCCGGCCGCTACCTGCTCACCGAAGCAATGACCGTCGGCCCAGCCATGTTCGACACCACACGCCTGGATCGGGCCCTCGGCGTGCAGGACAGCACTGGACTGCGAACCGCCAGCCTCGACGAAGTGCTCTGCATCTCAAGTCAGCGCCAATAGTGAAGGCGTGCACGAGGATTCGCTGCGCGTAGCGCAGGCCGATCTGGACTCGATTCCACGCGAGTACGCCAAGGATGCGGATGTTGTGCGTTCCGAGGAGGTCCGAAACCGGGTACGCAAGTCCGGAAAGTCAGATATAAAGGAAATTGCTTTCCTGAATTCGTGATTGGCGTGGTTTTCGGTTGGTAGGTCAAGGGTCGCTCAACGCGACGGCGTGGTGTCTTCTGCCCGGGCATCTCAGCGGAATGGCAGGTATCCGGCCATGAGCAACGCGCGTATGAATCCAATTGCTGTGATCGGCATGGCGTGCCGGCTTCCCGGCGGGATCGATTCGCCCGACCTGTTGTGGGAGGCGCTGCTGCGCGGCGACGACCTGATCACCGAGATTCCCGCTGACCGCTGGGACGCTGACGAGTACTACGACCCCGAGCCGGGTGTGCGGGGTCGGACGGTGTCGCGATGGGGCGGGTTCCTCGACGATATAGCGGGCTTCGATTTCGAGTTCTTCGGGATCGGCGAGCGGGAGGCAACCGCGATCGACCCGCAGCACCGCTTGTTGCTGGAAACTTCTTGGGAGGCAGTGGAACACGCCGGTCTGGCGCCAAAATCGTTGGCCGGCTCCCAGACAGGTGTGTTCGTGGGGCTAGCCCACGACGACTACGCATTCGTTACCGGCGACGCCGGTGCGCTGGGCGACGCATACGCGTTCACCGGCACCCCGTTCAACATGGCGTCTGGGCGGGTCGCCTGGGCAATGGGGCTGCGAGGTCCCGCGGTCACTTTCGACACCTCGTGCTCTTCAGGACTGCTTGCCGTGCACCTGGCTTGTCGCAGTCTGCAGGACGGCGAGTGCGACCTTGCCCTGGCAGGCGGCTGCTCGGTGTTACTGGAACCGCGCGCGTTTGCGTCCGCTTCCGGGCTGGGGATGCTCTCGCCTACCGGACGGTGCCGGACGTTCGACGTCGCCGCCGACGGGTGGGTACGTTCCGAGGGATGTGTCGTGGTGCTTCTCAAGCAATTGGCACTTGCGCTCTCCGACGGTGACCGGATCCTGGCCGTATTGCGTGGCACGGCCGCCAACCAGGACGGTCGCACCGGGAATATCTTGACACCGTCGTTGGATGCGCAGATGGAGGTGTATCGGGCCGCGTTAGGTGCCGCCGGTGTGGGCGCCGGCACCGTCGGCATGGTTGAGGCGCACGGCACCGGTACCCCGGTTGGCGACCCGATCGAATTCCGCAGCCTCGCAGCGATTTACGGCACCCACGGGCCACCGTGTGCGATCGGATCCGTCAAAAGCAATCTCGGACATACTGAGTCCGCGGCAGGCGCGGTGGGGTTGATGAAGGCGATCCTTGCGGTGCGGCATGGTGTGGTACCGCCGATGGCGCATTTCAGCCGCCTGCCTGATGATCTTGCCCAGATCGAGACGAATCTCTTTGTTCCGCAGGAAATCACGTCGTGGCCGTCCGATGATAACCAAGTGCCCCGGCGGGCGGCGGTGTCGTCGTTCGGAATGTCGGGAACGAATGTGCACGCCATTTTGGAGCAACCTCCACATTCCACGATCTCGAATGGCGGGGCGGCCGGATCCGGTTTGCCCTCCCCAATGTTGTTTGCGCTGTCATCGACCTCCGCCGACGGGCTGCGCCGCACCGCGCGCCGGCTCGACGATTGGGTGCAAGAACACGAAGACTCCATTGTGCTGCCGGATCTGGCTTATACGCTGGCGCGCCGCCGTGCCCATCGGCCGGTGCGCGCGGCGGTCATCGCCGCTGATCGGGGCGAGTTGCTTGATGGTTTGCGTCAGGTCGCCGAGGGGGATGTCCCGTATCAGGACGCGGTGGGGCAGGACGACCGTGGTCCGGTGTGGGTGTTCTCGGGGCAGGGATCGCAGTGGGAGGCGATGGGCGCCGACCTGCTCGCCAACGAACCGGTGTTCGCCACCACCGTCGCGGTGGTGGAACCGCTGATTGCCGCCGAGTCCGGCTTCTCGGTGACGGAGGCGATGGCGGCGGCGCAGACCGTGACCGGTCTTGACCGGGTGCAGCCGACCTTGTTCGCCATGCAGGTGGCGCTGGCGGACACGATGAAGTCTTACGGGGTTACCCCGGGTGCCGTCGTGGGGCATTCCATGGGGGAGGTCGCGGCGGCCGTCGTCGCGGGAGCATTGTCGCTCGAAGACGGCGTGCGCGTGATTTGTCGCCGCTCCCGCCTATTGTCGCGACTTGCCGGTTCGGGCGCGATGGCGTCGGTGGATCTGCCGGCTCGGCAGGTGCGTGCGGAATTGGAGGCTCGCGGCGTCACCGATGTCGTGGTCTCGGTGGTGGCGTCGCCACAGTCCACGGTGATCGGCGGTGCCGCCCAGACGGTTCGCGACCTCGTCGCAGCGTGGGAGCAGCGGGAGGTGATGGCTCGCGAGGTCGCCGTCGACGTCGCATCGCACTGTCCGCAGGTCGACCCGATCCTCGACGAGCTTTCCGCGGTGTTGGCGGAGGTCGCACCTATGGCACCGCAGCTCCCGTTCTACTCCGCAACCCTGTTTGACCAATCTGATCGGCCGGTCTGCGACGCCGCCTATTGGGTAGAGAATCTGCGTCACACAGTGCGATTCGGCGCGGCGATGCAGGCGGCAATGGAGGACGGGCACCGGGTATTCGCCGAGCTGGCACCACACCCACTACTCACCCGCGCCGTCGAGCAGACCGCCGCCAGCCTCGAGATGCCGGTCGCCGTGTTGGCCGGCATGCGGCGCGAGCAACCGCTGCCGCACGGGATGCGTGGCCTGCTAGCGGATTTGCACAATGTGGGCGCCGCGGTGGACTTCTCGGCGCTGTATCCCGGTGGGCGGCTGGTGGACGCACCGCTGCCGGCATGGACGCACCGTCGCCTGCTTCTCGTCGCGGATCGCCGAGCGCATCAGGCGAACACCGTTGCAGCGCAACCTTTGTTGGGCGCGCATGTACCGCTGCCCGAGGAGCCGGAGCGCCACGCCTGGCATTCCGATGTGGGCATCGCGACGCTGCCCTGGCTGGACGATCACCGGATCCACGATGTCGCCGCGTTTCCGGGGGCCGCCTACTGTGAGATGGCATTGGCCGCCGCCCGCACCGTCCTCGGCGAAGGATCCGAGGTCCGCGATATCCGCTTCGAACAGATGCTGCTACTCGCCGACAAGACACCGGTGTTCGCTCAGGGGTTGGTGACATCGCCGGGCGTCGCCGACTTCGTCGTGGAGACCGTCCAGGAAGGCCAGCGGATTCAGCGCGCCGCGGCCGTGCTGCATGCGGGAGACGCTCAGGACCAGCCTCCGCATTACGACATGGCCGATCTGCTGGCAACGTATTCGTTCGAGTTGGACTGGGCCGAACTCCGACAGTGGTTCGACGACCATGGTGTTCACCATGGGCCTGTTTTCACCGGTGTGACGGCCGCGCACGCTGCCGACAGCGCGGTGAGCACGATACTGGCCGACATCGCGCTGCCTGGTTCGATTCGCTCGCAACAGAGCGGCTATGGGATTCATCCCGCCCTGCTGGATGCCTGTTTCCAGTCCGCTTACGCCCACCCTGCCGCCCAAAGCAGCCGGGATCTGTTGCTGCCATTGGGCGTACGGCGCATACGCGCATACGCGCCTACCCGCAACGCCCGCTATTGCCACACGACGATTACCAATGGCGACGCTGCCGGGGTCGTAGCCAATCTGGATGTACTCGACGAGCACGGCATGGTGCTGCTTGCCGTGCGTGGGTTGCAACTGGGAGCCGGCGCCACCGAGCACGCAAGCCGTGATCGTGTGCTCAGTGAGCGGCTGCTGACGATCGAATGGCAACCGCGAGAGCTGCCGGAGGTGCGCCGTGCCGAAGCCCAAACCTGGCTGCTGGTAAGCGCTTTCGCCGATCCCGATGTGGTGGCCACTGAAGTGGCGGACGCGTTGAAGCTCCATGGCGCGCAATGCACGGTCATGTGCTGGCCGCAGCATGGCGACCCAGTGGCCAATGCCGAGCGGCTGCGCGGTCAGCTTGGTGCCGGCGGGTTCACCGGTGTCGTCGTGTTCACGGAGCCGCATATCAGCAGCCGGGATGAAGAGAGCGCCGTCTGCGGCGCCGAAAGCGTCTGGCATATCGTGCGCCTTGTCCGCGAGCTGCCCGAAATTGCGGGCGAATTGCCGCGGCTATACGTCGTGACGATGAACGCGCAGGCGGTGCTCGACGATGATGTCGTCAATCTCGAACAGGGCGGACTGCGCGGCCTACTGCGGGTGATCGGCGCTGAGCATCCGCAGCTGCGCCCAACGCAGATCGACATCGAGGAGCAAACTGACGTCGCGCTGGTGGCGCGCCAACTGCTCGCCGGCTCAAACGAGGACGAGACCGCCTGGCGACACGACGGGTGGTTCACCGCGCGCCTGTGTCCCAACCCGCTGCGCCCGGAGGAGCGACGAACCACCATCGTCGACCACGAGCGCGACGGCATGCGCCTCCAGATTCGCGCCCCCGGTGACCTGCAAACGATGGAGTCTGTCGCGTTCGACCGGGTCTCGCCGGGGCCGGGCCAGATCGAGGTCGCGGTCAGCGCATCCAGCGTCAACTTCGCCGATGTCCTGGCCACGTTCGGCAGATGCCCCAGCTTCGAGGGACAACCGCCGCAGCTGGGCATCGATTTCGCGGGGGTGGTGACCAGGGTCGGACCGGATGTCGCCGACCACAGGGTCGGCGACCGTGTCGGGGGCATGTCCCCCAACGGTTGCTGGGGCACGTTCGTCACCTGTGACGCGCGCGTGGCCGCGACGTTGCCGCCGGGACTAACAGACGCCCAGGCTGCTTCGGTGACAACTGCCTACGCCACCGCCTGGTACGGCCTTCGTGACCTGGCCAGGGTCAGGGCCGGCGATATGGTACTGATCCACTCCGCGACCGGCGGTGTGGGACAGGCGGCGATCGCGATCGCGCGTGCCGCAGGAGCGACGATCTTCGCGACAGCCGGGAGCCCGCAACGGCGTGCGCTCTTGCACGACATGGGTATTGAGCATGTCTACGATTCGCGCAGCGTCGATTTTGCCGCGCAAATCCGGCGCGACTCCGACGGCTATGGCGTCGACATCGTGCTCAACTCCTTGACTGGCGCCGCGCACCGTGCCGGGATCGAACTGCTGGCGATGGGCGGACGGTTCGTCGAAATCGGAAAGCGCGATATCTCTGGCGACAGCAAGCTGGGCCTTTTCCCGTTCCGACGCAATCTGTCGTTTCACGGCGTCGACTTAGCATTGTTAGCGATCACCCACCCCGCTCGAGTCCGCGAGTTGTTGGACACCGTATACACGCGGACCGCCGACCGCTCGCTGCCGATACCGCAAAGCACCCATTACCCGCTTGCCGAGGCGGCCACTGCCATTCAGGTGATGAGCGCGGCCCAACACACGGGCAAACTCATCCTCGACATCCCGCGAGCGGGGAGCAGCACTGTGGCGCTACCACCGGAGCTGGTTCCAGTCTTCCGTGGCGACGGTTCCTACATCATCACCGGCGGCCTAGGTGGCCTAGGGCTATTCTTCGCCGAGAAGATGGCTGTGGCCGGCTGCGGGCGGATCGTACTCAATTCGCGCTCGGCGCCCAATCAGAAAGCGCTGAAGACAATCGAGCGCATACGGGCGATCGGATCCGAGATCGTTGTTCAATGCGGCGACATCGCCCGACCAGGCATGGCCGTTCGGTTGGTTTCCCTGGCCACCGCCAACGGGCTTCCGCTGCGCGGTGTGCTGCACGCGGCGGCTGTGGTCGAGGACGCCACCCTAAGAAACATCACCGACGACCTGATCGATCGCAACTGGGCGCCCAAGGTCTACGGTGCCTGGCACCTGCACCAGGCTACTGCCGGACTGCCATTGGACTGGTTCTGCTTGTTCTCCTCGTCAACCGCCCTCCTGGGGCCGCCGGGCCAGGGTGCCTACGTCGCGGCCAACAGCTGGCTAGACGCCTTCACCCACTGGCGAAGGGCTCAAGGCCTGCAAGCCACCGCAATCGCATGGGGACCGTGGGCCGGGACCGGCCGCGCCGCGGCCCTCGCGGAAAGCGGCGACACCAAGATGATCACTCCCGACGACGGCGCCCACGCATTCGGCACACTGCTGCGCCACACCCGCGGGTATGCCGGCTATACGCCGGTCGTCGGTTCACCGTGGTTGACCGCGCTCGCGCAACGCAGCCAGTTTGCTGAGGCGTTCCAATCCGCGGGGCAAACATGTTCCGGCACAAGCGAACTACGCAGGGAGCTGAATGAGCTACCTCTAGACGAGTGGCCGCGCCGATTTCGGCGTCTGGTTTCCGAGCAGGTGGGCCTGCTTCTGCGCCGCACCGTCGATGCAGACCGTCCGCTCTTCGAGTACGGACTCGACTCGCTGGGCAACGTCGAACTGCGCAACCGGATCGAGAGCGAGACGGGAATACGGATCAACTCCGCCGACGTCACCACCGTGCGGGGTTTGGCCGAGCACCTGTGCGACACATTGACGGCACAGGTCCTATCGGAAACGTCGTGATGTCAGGTCACCTATGGCGAAGGTCTGCCGAGACTTGAGGCACTCAATCGCCGGAGCGAATGTGATTCGTCTGGGAAACGTGCCTTGGGGGTCAATCCACGGCGCGGCGCCAGCGCCGGGCTCCATGGTGTCGTGGCACCCGTCGCCTGTATCACTCGCCCAAGCCCGAGGAGCACCGACGACTGCAGTGCCGCCTTGCTACATGCAAGCCGAGTACCTTAGTAGCTTTCGCGAAAACGCGGCGCGGGGTCGCGAGATACCAGGACTAGTCGTTAGCTCCTGGGACATAGCCGGTCAATGCGATATGCGTGCCATGACGTACGCCATAAATGCCCACCTTCGTCGCCACGACACCTACCGCAGCTGGTTCGAGTACAGGGATGGCGACCACATTGTGAGGCACACTATCTCTGACCCCACTGACATCGAGTTTGTGCCGAGCGCGCACGGCAAGGTGACAGCGGCCGAATGGCGAGACTGCATACTGGCCATCCCGAATCCACTGCAGTGGGATTGCTTCCGCTTCCTGGTTATTCAGCGCTCGGACCACTTCACATTCTTCATGTGTGTTGATCATCTCCACCTCGACGCGGTATCTATATGCGTGGCATTCGCCGAGATCAACGCGATGTATGCCGCCCTGGCGGACGGCGGACGACCCATCCGATTGGCGGAGTCGGGCAGCTATCACGACTACTGCGTCCGGGAGCGTGCGTTTCTTTCCGCGCTGACGTTAGAGTCCCCGGAGATACGCCAGTGGACCGAGTTCGCCGAATATAATGGTGGAACCCTTCCGCGCTTTCCGCTTCCACTCGGCGATGAACTGGTTCCCCCTGATTCGGTGAGCCTTCAGCTAATGAACGAGCGGCAAACAGCAGAATTCGAATCCGCTTGCCTTGCGGCCGGGGCCCGTTTCAGCGGTGGTGTGTTCGCGTGTGCCGCGCTAGCGCAATATGAATTGACCGGCGAAGAAGTATATTGCGGACTTACTTCTGTCGAAACCCGCCGTACCCCGGCAGAGTTCATGACGGTAGGTTGGTTCACCGGCCCAGTTCCGTTCGCCTTCCCGGTCACCGCATCGTCCTTCGATGCCACCGCAAATGCCGCGCAAGTGTCCTTTGATTCGTTTAAAAAATTGGCGCACGTGCCATTTCGCTTCGCGCTGGAGCTGGCGCCCTGGTTGAGGTTCCATGAACGAAACCACCTTCCCGTGCTGTTCTACTTCGATGCCACCGTTCCTCCTCTTTCTGCAATCTTCGACTCTCAATCGGAAGGGTTAAATTTCAGACAGTACTTCAACACGGCCGCGCCCGATTTCAGTATTCGCGTCATGAGGCTTGAGAAGCAGACTCAATTACTGGTGCGGTTCCCGGACAATCCAGTGGCACGCGACTCAATTACCCGCTACGTAACGGCAATAAAATCTGTTTATGCGCGCGTCGCCGGCGCCTCCTTGGGTTAGACGATTCCTGCTCGCGGCTTGACCGCGATCACGACGTCCTGCCCGCTCATGCCGTTGGTTCGGCCGCACCACGTCCCGTAGTGCAACGGTTCCCGAACTTCGAGGCCGCATTCCTCATACAGAGCCCTGACGACGGCTTCCGGGTAGGCGATCGCCGCTTCTGGATTTTCGACGTCGGCCACTCGTGCACCGTGCATCTCATGCTCGAACGTGATTGATCCCTTTCCTTCCTCGCTGAGAGCTGACGACTCCTCATTGAGCAGGAAGAAGGTGATAAGACTTCGCCCGCCCGGCTTCAACACGCGGACGATCTCAGACATATAGTGCTTCACATCCGCTGGCAGCATGCGCGTGAATTCCGAGACAACTAATACTACGTCGAACGACCCGTCCGGATACGGAAAACGGAAGTCTGACGGCCTGTATTTACCTGTAGGGTTGTACCTTTTCCTCTGGACATCTGCGACTATGAAATCGAAGTTGGGGAATGACTTTGAAATGTTCTCCGTGCACCACGCGATTGCTTCCTTCGCGATATCGAAGCCGGCGTAGCGGCCCTGGCGGTTCAGGTACCCGCTGAGTGGCAGCGCCGTCCGTCCTGAGCCGCAACCGACGTCGAGCACTGCATCACCTGGCTGCAATCCACATAGGTCAACCAAATAACCTAAAAATTCATTGCTCTTGGTCCTGGGGACGGCGCAAGGCTTCCTGCCGGACGCTTCATTGCGAAGCGGCCCGTTCGGGGAATTTGCAAGCTCAGGGCCGCCGGCAAAGCGGACCGAAATCTCATCGAACGGGTCGACGGGTGCATCGAAGACGAATTCGAAGCCTGCATTGATCGGTAGCCCGTGTGGCACTAAGTCAGGGCGGGGCGACTGGCAGCGGATCCTCGCGATTGTCCGATCGTTGACCAACACGTCCAGTTCGGCGGGCACGTTGTTCTTCACGCCCCACCCCGCCAGGCGTGCGCCCGTGCACAGGTCAAGGGTTCCTTGATACTCGGTATTGCGCCCGGCCAACGCGCGCGCGTTCGCTGGAAGCTTTCCTGGGGCTTCAGCTGCGGCTTGTGATCCCTTGGATGCTACCGGGGACTGTTCCATCGGCAGAGCCGGCGCTTGCTTATCAGTGCTGGTTTCGGATTCGCCGGGAGCCGGTTCGCTGGCAGCTTCGGCCAAACGACCTTCGGCCGAACCAATTTCGATGAAGTGGGCATAACCATTCCGATAATCGCCGCGTCGCACGGCTGCCGCAACGTCATGATACCGACTCAAATAGTGTGTTTCGGAGAATTGTGGTGATGGATCAAATTTCGTCGGCATATCATTCGCAAGATAATGATGCAATGCGCAGCGCCAGGCACCCTTCTCGATGGCGGACGCAACTTCAGGATATCGTAGCAAATACCAGGCGGGTTCAAGGTACTGCGACGTGCGCACCTCATATCGGCCATTTTCGATACGATGGAGAAAGTGGTGGAAAGCCCCTGTAGGAACACCCGCCCAGGAAGCGTCGGGACCAAGTCCTTCCTGGTAGATATCGGGGTCAAAGAATGGATGTGCTATGCGGCATTCCTGCGCACCCGTGCGGAGAAAGTGATCATAACCATTGGCGACATTGGCCGCGTCGAGTATCTCGTCAGTTAGGTCGGGATTCTTGTCGCGATAATGTTGTTCGCTGAAGAGCCAATGCGGTGAAAAGGTCCGGTGGCCGTGGCGACAGTAGTGATCGAAGCCGGAGAGGTATTCGGCATCCTGCACAGCCCGAACGACGTCTGGGTACGCGATGCGATACCAAGTTTCGTCGAAATATCGGTTGGGGGAGTGCCCTTGCCCCTGTCCAACCTGCAGGTAGAAGCTTAGAAGCGCCGTTGGGCTGGTCTCACCAAGTGAGTCACACACGGTCGAATAGGTGCGCACATACCAGGAGGGATCGAAGGTCGCCCAGGAGGGGCAGGCCTCTCCCGGCAGCTTCAGGAGTTCTGCCGCGGAAAAACCGGCTGCTAGCATCCGGGGCCTTTCCTCAGGGGTGCCACCTCAGACCTGGACGGTGGTAGCGACGTTGGGGGCGCGGCCATCGCGTCGGTGTCCGTGCCATACACACCGCTGGCCGCGATCATAGGGTGTCGAATATCCCAGTGAGGGACCCTCGCGTCGGCTTACGAATATGCATTTCGCCATGTATCGGAATCACGGAAATTTTTGAAGCGGCGTACTCTGCGTACGATCGCCGAGTGGGTATTTTGTTTCGAGATACGATGAGCCTTCTGGATTTTGTTTTAGGCCATAAACGTCGAGGAATCCTGCAACCATAGCCGCAAGAGAAGGCGGTTCAGGGATCGCGCCGGAAAGGCGCTCCCAAAGGCCGGTTTCCGTAGAGGCTCTCAGCATGACTGCGGCCAGGGCGTAAGGGTCACCCCGGGTAAAATGGATGCCATCAACGTCATCGGTTACCCGCTCGGCCAGAGCCCCGACATCGGAACAGATGACGGGGCGGCGGAACGCCCATGCCTCCGATACCACGAGGCCGAAGGCCTCTTCCCAGAGGGAAGGCACGATGGACCAGTCAACGCGTGCCATTCGGCTAGCAAGTTGGTCTACTTGGTAGGGACCATTGCTTAGCACGATTCGTTCCGCAAAAGGACGCTCATTCTCTGCGGTGAAGAAATCTTCGATTTCCTTTGTGAGCGCCTGCGTTGCATAGCGGAGGTTGTCGCCATTCAACTCAACCCTGAAGTATGTGAAGCCCTGCTCCCGAAGGATTGCCGCCGCTCGGAGGATGATTTGAACACCTTTTATGTCGACCATCTGCCCAAAGAAGCCGAAGCGGTTCTTTGGGCCGTCAAAAGCGGGAAGCGTTGCACCGCGGGTGCAGTCAGATTGACCGTTCGGTACGTGACGGATCTTTCTCGCATCGATTCCCCACGCTACATAGCGGTCGATCATGAAGCTGCTGGGACAGGTGAAAACGTCCACTTCCTGCAGGTGGCGCATGAACCACATCTTCCGCAACGAGAAGTGTTCGGGAGACAGGTTGGGAAAGCACTGATGACAACGAACGGAACTCGCTTGCGAGCACAGCGACTGATCGCTCCGTCGCACCATGTGTCCGTTCGCTTCGCAGATGCTGACAAATTCGTGAAACGTGAAGACAAGACGCGCATTGGGTAGAACCTGCCTGGTCAAGCTGAGGAAATCAACGCCATAAGTCAAGAAATGATGAAAATGAACGATATCGGGCCGAATAGTCCTAAGAAATTCGCAGTAGGCCTCGACAAGACGTACTGAGTGTGTCCGGTGCCAGGCACCGTCGTATTCAGCCGGTAGGAACAGGAATTCGTTCGGCCGTTGGTCGAAGCCAGTGATGCAGGCTCCGGATTTATACAATGCGGGATACGCCGTATCGGCCGAAGCCAGAAGCACCGGTTCGATGCCCGGTTCGTTCTGCAATCCCTGGAATAGTTCATAGGCGACCTGCTGCGCACCGCCCCGCATCAATTCGGGATGGTGGAAACTGACAATGAGGACTTTGGCATTGCCCTGCGTTTCAGTCATTTCGCTCCGCCGGAGTTGAGAAAGCTTGTGACGCAGGCCCGTGGATGCTCTCCTTCACGATTTCGCCCCAGACTTTGCTGAAATGCCATCGATTCACCAGACGTCCGCCTTCTTGAGCTGGACGGTATGCAGACCCCTTGCCCTCGAAATGCAGGAACGGCAGGTAGTGGAGCCACGTCGGCTTACCGGCGGTGAAGCTCTTGAGGCAAAGGTCGGCGTCCTCGTAGTGTCCGTAGATGAATTCCGGCGAGAACCCCCCCAACGACTCGAACCACTCGCGTTCGACAGACATGAAGGCCCCGGTCACGGCTGGAACCGGACGTGAGACAAGAAAAGGGTTCGTCTGCGGCGGCGCTCCCTTGCCGTAGTGTTCCACTCTGAGCATCTCGCAGCGCGTGGCTTGCTGATCCCGAAAAGAGAATTCTACGTCCACTTCAAAATACATACCCCCATGCATCAACGACCCGTCGTCGTAATACAACGGTGCGCCGAACATCGCAACTTGCTCTGGGGGCAGATCGTTTACGATCCGGCTATGCTGCGACGGCCATTCTGGATCCATCGGAAAAATGTCCGGATTCACCATCAGAAGGCGGGCGCTGCGCGCGGCGTTGGCCGCAATGTTATTGGCGACGCCAAAACCCGCGTTGCCCGGCAGAACAATCAGGGTGATCGGCATACCATAGATCCGGTTCGCGATAGTAGCGTCCTTGATCAGCAACTCTGCCATCTCAGGACTATTCGAGACGTAGATGAATTCGTAGTTTTCGATGCCACGGCACTTCGAGAAGAGCGCACACTGAATCGTAAGCAGTTCCGGCCTGCCGTACAGACATACGATGACTGATGCTTCTGGGCGAGCCGGCGCCACGCCAATTTGGACCGTCTGCGCCCCTAGGGCCATCCGCGTCGAAATCTCGATATTCAACGCGATCAGCGAACGTCCTAATCCGGCGTCCAGGTAGCGAAAAACTTCCACGGGAGCATGCCCGACGGTTTGGATCCCCAGAGGCTCAAGAGCAAGTTCCATGAATCTTTCATCGGCCACCGAAAGGATCGGACAGCTAAATGTTTTGCGCTCGGATCCTACCGACAGGGTCACTTCGGTGACCGGCGCGCTCATACTTTCGGGCCTTTCGGTCGCTACAATCGCCAAGAATGCGAGATCTCTGTCCTCCGGCAGATTCAGATGGCTTATGACATCCTTGCGGCGGTACCGGTAAAATGTCGTCGTTGAACCGCGCAAACCAAGGGCGTTCCGCAGCATCAGTCGTCCGACGGGGTCCTGTTCGTCGTCGTTTACCCAGCCCAAGACCAGGCATTGACCGGCTTTGCTACCGTATATCCTATCCACGCGGGCTTCGGGAAATCCAGCTGTTTCGGCGCGAATGACAGCCTCATAATCAGGGTGCGTAAGACGGTCCTCGCGGCTACCACAAATTTTATAGTGGTCTAATGCCGACGGACATTCTCCGTCCTTGATAGATCTCGCGACGTCCGGAAACGCTGCGAGATAGGCTGACTCATCAAAATCTTCCGGGACAGCATCGGAGGAAAGTGTCTCGCTAAATGGCTCAGCTCGCTTAGGAGGTGACGTTGCCGCGCTCACCTTCGGCGGACTCTGATCTGTCGAAGCGTTTTTGCCGGCACCGTCCACGATGGTCATAAGCCTTCCTCGTGAAGCAGTTCGGCCAACAACTTACCGGGTCAGCCGGGTACCGGTCGGCCATTTGGACAGGTCCACCGGTTCGGTGGCTCCGGCGAGCCCAGGTGGCTTCGCGAGTGGCGCCGCAGGAATCGACGTACCTCGCCCACTGCGAGGTCACTCAACCCCGGCCCTTGCAACCGAGTAGGAACCAAAGCTGGTACTTGAGGCCAACCCGTCATATCGCATGCCACAATCGTCCCTATCAGCCGATCAGAACCCGGTTCACGCGATCGCTATCAACCTGCATATAAATTCGAGGCTAGGAGACTCCCGGAATGGATGATCTGCCGCACCGTGAGTTGTTCGACGAGGAGCTATACCTTCGCACCTTTCCCGACGTCGCGCTGGCCGTGCGTGATGGCCAATTCTCGTCGGGCTACGACCACTGGGTACTGCATGGCCGGCTCGAGCTCGCGGTCGGCGAGCGCGTGGCAGGATCATCATTTCTGCTCGTTGCGCCACCCGTCAAGCGAAAAAGGCGGCGCGGCCAGCCGGGTAATGCCGAGGCCAAAGACTTCGTGGAGGACGAGTCCCAATTCAAGCTGCGCCAGAAGTATCACGGCTGCCTCGACCAGTTTTCCATTTTATATCACGCCGTCGTCTTCGAAGGATGGGCGAATGAAGCCGACATCGAGATCTATTACGACGATACAAGGCTGAATGTGAGTCTTACCCCCGTGAAAAGGCCCGACCTTGTGCCTTTATTCGGCAAGGAAGCCGAGGGTTGGGGTTTCGCCGCATGCGCGACGCTTCCGACGAAAGAAATTGACCGGACGAAATTCAAACTGCGCCTGAACCAGGGCATTCCCAGTGCCAACAACGAGCTCTTCAACACAGCCCTAGTCCCCGCCGACAAGGTGTTCGCTCAGATGGTCAACACCTTCATCGCGGCGGTGGCGCAGAAGCCCGACCCCAGCCTTTTGGAGATCGGCTCCCGGGCGCGAAGCGGAAATACCTATCGCGACTGGTTTCCGGAGAAGCTGGACTACGTGGGAATTGACGTTCACGCGGGGCCGAACGTCGACGTCGTCGGCGATGCGCATCACCTGAGCCGGTACGTCGATCGCAGATTCGACTTCATGTTCTCCATCTCAGTGTTCGAACATCTCCTCATGCCGTGGAAGGTCGCCCTGGAAATGAACAAGACGCTGAATGACGGGGGACAGGCGCTGATCATTTCGCATCCATCGTGGCCGCTGCACGAAGTGCCGTGGGACTTTTTCCGCTTTTCGAAAGACTCCTGGCACGGGATCTTCAACGTTCATACCGGATTTCGCGTCGTCGATGCGCAGTACCAGTTTCAGGCGAGCATCGTGCCCGTCTATAGCAACGCCCCGCACTTGGACAACATGAGCACATTTCCCACGTACCTGCTCAGCGGATGCCTCGTCGAGAAGACTGGACCGCCTCAGGTCGCCTGGGAGGCGGAGGCCTCGGCCGTCTACGACCTGAACTATTCCCACGAATGAAGCGAGCGCGGGCCGCCCTACCGCAGCACCAGCACTTCGAGCTGCGGCGCGTTCGGCGGGTGAGTGCGGCGACTCACCCCGTATGCCGGGGCTTCGAGTTCTGTATCGACAGCTGATCCTGGGTCTTCTCAACTCATCTCAAGCCGCTTTTGCTCGGGCGGCAAACCCTGGGCGAGAGTTGGAATGGGTCGGCCGAGCGCCTGCAGAGCGGAAACCAGAATGTCTTTCCAGCATCCGATCGAAAGGGTGCTCCAATCCGGCTTTGCCTCAACAAATCCGTCTATGTAACCCTTCAGCAGATTGTTGCCGATCATCTCGCACTGCCCGACCAGGTGTCTTTCATCCGGTCCAGCGACGGCCACCCAGAGCAGCGCCGCCTGCGGGTTGTATCGGCGCATCAAGCTGATGACAGGCAACACCTCGAACTCGTCCAGCGAGAGACCCCGTCTAAAGAGAACGAAGATCTTCTCTCCATCCTCGAGATCTTCTTTGAAGAGTCGTGCCAACATTTTCAATCTGGACGATTCCCTGCGGTGCAAGGCATCAACATCCACATCCTGACCAAGCTGAATCGACGTGTGAAAAACCAGTTCAAGGCTTTTGTACTCACTGAGATATTCCCCGGCCGAGTTGTTTGACACGAGGGTCAATTCCTGTTCATCGCTAAGTTCCGAGAACCCGCTGCGAAGACATTGAATCAGAGAATGCTGCCGAATCCGAGCGAATCTGAACAATCCCAAAGGCTCAGCACCGCACCTCCGTTGGACCACTCCAAATTCACAATCCTGTCCCATGCCTTGAAACTGGAAGGCGATCTTTTTCCAGTCGGGGACTAAGGCCTGTGCGCGCCAATCGCTCGACACGAATTGTCCGGTCCTTCCGAGCCAGCCCATCAATTCATCCGCTTCCGTCACCGGCAGCAAAACGGCCTCGTGCACCCCGATCGCCAACTCGCGAGTATCCGGCGAGACACCAAACTTCTGCGGACTCCCCGCATCCGGATGGATGAATATGATCGCTAGCTTCTCCGAGACCACCGCCTCCGCCGATATGCGAAAGCCGATCCACCTAGGCCATGGCCATGGCTCGAGATTCATTTCGGCAACCGTCTCAGCCCCACAAACGACAGTGCACCGCTGACACTCAATCAGACCATTTGCAGTGTAGGGCGCGACACGCAACATAAGAATGAAATCGGCAGCGTTGCTCCCCGTCGGCATCGGCAACGCAAGCACGCTGAATCCGCCGATCATCCAACGGCCATAATCTTCTTGGATGGACCATCCCGGGCCAATTAACTCCTCGCTATGGCCACTTCCACCAAAAGAAATTGATCTCCCAAACCTGGGCAGATCAGAATTATATTCATGCACCCTCCGTGACACGGGTGTCGTTGGATGGTTCAGGGCCGACGCGGGACCGCCGGGCATGCGGTCAGGCTCTTGCATAGCTGCCGTGTACGTATCAGCGCCACCCAGCCAATCCAGAAGCTCTCGGGGAGGCAGCAACTCACCGGGCGAGCCGAAGTTCGCTGTCGAGTTGGGCGGGACACTCCCGGTCATGATCCCACCTCGCTGTAATCAACCGAACTTGTGCGCCGCCTCAACCGCGCCTCACTATAACGGCCCTTCCGCCCCTGCGAGGAGTATCGAATTAACGGCGGGTGTCCCCCGGTGCGGGCGCTCCGTTGCCGGGCCTTCGAGTTCTGTATCGACAGCTGATCCTGGGTCTTCTCAACTCATCTCAAGCCGCTTTTGCTCGGGCGGCAAACCCTGGGCGAGAGTTGGAATGGGTCTGCCGAGCGCCTGCAGAGCGGAAACCAGAATGTCTTTCCAGCATCCGATCGAAAGGGTGCTCCAATCCGGCTTGGCTCAGCAAATTCGTCTATGTAACCCTTCAGCAGATTGTTGCCGATCATCTCGCACTGCCCGACCAGGTGTCTTTCATCCGGTCCAGCGACGGCCACCCAGAGCAGCGCCGCCTGCGGGTTGTATCGGCGCATCAAGCTGATGACAGGCAACACCTCGAACTCGTCCAGCGAGAGACCCCGTCTAAAGAGAACGAAGATCTTCTCTCCATCCTCGAGATCTTCTTTGAAGAGTCGTGCCAACATTTTCAATCTGGACGATTCCCTGCGGTGCAAGGCATCAACATCCACATCCTGACCAAGCTGAATCGACGTGTGAAAAACCAGTTCAAGGCTTTTGTACTCACTGAGATATTCCCCGGCCGAGTTGTTTGACACGAGGGTCAATTCCTGTTCATCGCTAAGTTCCGAGAACCCGCTGCGAAGACATTGAATCAGAGAATGCTGCCGAATCCGAGCGAATCTGAACAATCCCAAAGGCTCAGCACCGCACCTCCGTTGGACCACTCCAAATTCACAATCCTGTCCCATGCCTTGAAACTGGAAGGCGATCTTTTTCCAGTCGGGGACTAAGGCCTGTGCGCGCCAATCGCTCGACACGAATTGTCCGGTCCTTCCGAGCCAGCCCATCAATTCATCCGCTTCCGTCACCGGCAGCAAAACGGCCTCGTGCACCCCGATCGCCAACTCGCGAGTATCCGGCGAGACACCAAACTTCTGCGGACTCCCCGCATCCGGATGGATGAATATGATCGCTAGCTTCTCCGAGACCACCGCCTCCGCCGATATGCGAAAGCCGATCCACCTAGGCCATGGCCATGGCTCGAGATTCATTTCGGCAACCGTCTCAGCCCCACAAACGACAGTGCACCGCTGACACTCAATCAGACCATTTGCAGTGTAGGGCGCGACACGCAACATAAGAATGAAATCGGCAGCGTTGCTCCCCGTCGGCATCGGCAACGCAAGCACGCTGAATCCGCCGATCATCCAACGGCCATAATCTTCTTGGATGGACCATCCCGGGCCAATTAACTCCTCGCTATGGCCACTTCCACCAAAAGAAATTGATCTCCCAAACCTGGGCAGATCAGAATTATATTCATGCACGCTACCGCTGGGCATACGTTCAGGCTGTTGCACAGCTGCCGTGTACGTATCAGCTTCACCCAGCCAATCCAGAAGCTCTCGGGGAGGCAGCAACTCAGCGGGCGAGCCGAAGTTCGCTGTCGAGTCGGGCGGGACACTCCCGGTCATGATCCCACCTCGCTGTAATCAACCGAACTTGTGCGCAGCCTCAACCACGCCTCACTATAAGGGCCCTTCGGCCCCTTTGAGGAGTATCGAATTAACGGTGGGTGTTCCCCGGGGCGGGCGCAGAGTCGGCCAAGGACGCACGCGAGTTGGCAGCGTAGCCGGCGGTTCTCCTCGGAGAGTTCGCAATAGACGGCGGACCCGAGGAGCGGGCGCTATTCTCCACCTTGGTGGAGCGCGTGCGAGATCCAAAATGTGCCAATAACCTGGCCCGCCAGATGCCGCTGAGCGAACTGCCGGGGTTGTTGACCCGTGCGCTTTGTTCGTTGGTGACGACAGCGGTGTATTGCCGTTCTCTGATCGACAAAGCTGATGGTCAATATGATTCGCTTATAGCGGCAGGAGTTTCTGTCGGATGAGAGAAACATCGCTGTACTGGCTGCCTGAATGTAGGGACTTCCGAGCACGGGCGCGGTCGCTGCTGCTTGCCGAAGTACCGCCTAGCTGGGCGGATTTGGTTGCGCTCGCCAACCATAATCTGGATTTCGTCCAGACCAACACGCTGGATCAGATTTCCGCCAAGCATTATGGTGCGGGCGCAGAACCGGCCTCGGTCAAGAGCTTGCGGGTGGCCATACTCGGCTCTTCTACCGTTACCCAGCTGCACGCGGGTCTCCGGGTGGCCGCGCTTCGCCGCGGCCTACACCTGCTCACATATGAGGCGGAGTACGGTCAGTACCGGCGAGAGTTGCTGGACGTCGAGTCGCCTCTTCATCGCTTCCGCCCTCAGGTCGTTCTCTTTGCACTCGACGCTTACCATCTCACGCAGGGCCTGCGGCCCGGGCTCGACGGACCGCAGGCTGCAGGGGCGTTAGAACAGGTTCTCGCGTCTATTCGAGAGTGCTGGGCTTTGGCAAAGGAAGCCTTCAACTGCAGCGTTCTCCAGCAAACAGCGCTGCCCATCTGGCATGACCTCATGGGCAGCAACGAGCACCGGCTGCCAGGTTCACGAGCGCATTTCCTAGACCAATTAAATCTTCGTTTGCAGGCCGCTGCGGATGCCGGCGGTGCGCACCTTGTCGCTGTCGATCGCCAACTCCGACAGGACGGCCTTGATACGTGGCATGATGTCGCGCTTTGGCACCGAAGCAAACAGGAAATCAAATCGTCCGCGGTTCCACGCTATGGAGAATCGGTCGCACGCGTTCTTGGCGCACTGCTGGGACTCTCGTCAAAATGCTTGGTGCTTGACCTCGACAATACGCTCTGGGGTGGCGTCATTGGCGACGACGGACTGGAAGGGATTGTATTGGGCCAAGGGAGTGCTTTGGGGGAAGCCTTTCTCAGCCTGCAAAGCTACGCACTGGAACTCTCCGAACGCGGAGTGATTCTTGCAGTGTGTTCCAAGAATGACGAGCACATTGCACTTGATGCTTTCGAGCGCCACCCTGAGATGATTCTGACTCGCAAGCGAGTGGCGAGTTTTGTCGCCAATTGGGACGACAAGGCGACGAACTTGCGCCGTATCGCAGCGGAACTGAACATCGGTCTCGATTCACTGGTATTCGTCGACGACAACCCGTTCGAGCGCAGTTTGGTTCGGCAGGAACTGCCGATGGTCGCCGTCCCAGAGCTTCCCGAGGATCCCGCACTGGTCCCGCGGTGCATCGCGGATGCCGGATATTTCGAATCTCTTGCCATCACCCCGGAAGACCGCGAGCGGACCCAGCAGTACTTCAATAACCGCGAACGATCCGAGTTGCAGAGCGGCGCCACCGACATGGAGGGCTACTTGCGGAGCTTGGAGATGCGATTGCAGTGGGGGAATTTCGACAAAATCAATCTGCAGCGCACGGTTCAGTTGATCAACAAAACAAATCAGTTCAACCTGACCACCAAACGCTATTCCGAAGATGAAATACTCGCAATCATGGAGGACCCGGAAGCCTTTGGCATCAACCTGCGCTTACTCGATCGCTTCGGTGACAATGGCATTATCAGCATTGTGATCGGCAAGCGCGTTGACGATGCCGTACTGCTCGATTCCTGGCTGATGAGCTGTCGGGTTCTGGGTCGCCAAGTCGAACACGCAACGCTCAACGTGGTCAGCGAAGAGGCCCGGCGGCTCGGCGGCCGGCGCATCATCGGTGAGTATCACCCGACCGCGAAGAACAGCATGGTTAAGGATCTCTATCCGAAATTAGGCTTCGCCTCCCTCACTAAGGAAGTAGCCGACCCTGGCAAATATGCCCTAATGCTTGACGATTTTGTTCCGATCGAGACCCACATCGCAATTGAAAGGCAGCAAATATGACGGACGGGGAGATTTACGAGCAGCTGACGGAGATCATCCGTGACGTGCTCATGAACTTTGATCTGGTGCTGAGACCCGACCTGACGGCGAAGGAAGTCGAGGGATGGGATTCGTACAAAATGATTGAAATCCTGGTAGCGGTCGAGAGCCATTTTGGATTCAAGGTGAAGTCGAAGGAGCTCGACGACATGGAAAACGTTGGTGACCTCGTGACACTCATTCGTAAGGCGAAGTCGGCGGCGAGTACCTGAGGTGATTGCCTCGACCTCACTTCGGCGGTTCTCGTTGGACGACCAACAGGCGTTCGCGGAGGTATCGGGCGACTTCAATCCGATGCACATGGATCCGATAGCGGCGCGCCGTACCTCTGCCGGCGACTGTGTCGTCCACGGCGTGCAGTCGATGCTGTGGGCACTGGAGGAACTTGCAGACTCGCTGAAACTCGAGCAGTTGCGTTCATTGGACGCGGATTTCGGCCAATTCCTCTACGTGGGTGAACTCGTCGAGCTCAATTTGGTCCGGCACAACCAGGAGGAGGCGCGTATTGAGTTGCGTGTGGACGGCACTCGAGTCTCTCAATATGTACTCAAGTTCGGTTCGCGTGCGCGGGACGAGGATCCTCCGCCTCAAGGGGGTGTCCAGATCGAATACGCCGCAGAGGCTAGATCTCCTCTGCCACTGAGCTGGGAGGAGGTCGCCGCCGCAAACGGCTGCGTCCAATATTTCTCATCTGCCGGTACCGTTCGACATCGCTATCCGCGGCTCGCGGCGAAGATCGGCGTCGAGCGAGTAGCAGGGATCCTTGCGTTCACGCGCTTGGTAGGCATGGCTTGTCCGGGATTGCATTCCATTTTCCACCGGATCAACGTGCAGCTGGTCGACACCTCCCTGGAAGGAGCCGATCGCTTGTACTTTGCCGCCACCCGCAGTGATCCACGCTTTTCTATCGTCACCATGAACGTTCACGCTCAGGGCATCCGTGGATCCCTCCGAGCGTCGCGGCGCTCCCCACCCACGGTTCAAGACTCCGCGGCAGCTTTGAGACCGAAGATCGCTCGCGACAGTTTCGTCGGATCTCGCGCCCTGGTCGTCGGAGGATCGCGAGGCCTCGGAGAGATCACCGCCAAACTGTTAGCGATGGGTGGTGCTGACGTGACGATCACTTTCGCTCAGGGAGCGACGGACGCGGAAGCCGTTGTCAATGACATCCGCAGCGCCGGGGGACGCGCGGGCGCCATGCGACTAGACGTTCTGCAGCCGATGGCCGACCAGCTCGGCCAGCTTTCTGAACCGCCTTTTTCAATGTATTACTTCGCCACCCCGAAAATCTTTCAGCGTCCCTCCCTTAGATTTTCGCCCGGCCTGTTCCGACTCTTTGCAGAGGTTTATGTCGATGCCTTCTATGCGCTCTGCGACGGGCTGGCCGTGATGCGGGAATCACCCCTACAAGCGTTCTATCCGTCGACTGTCGCCATCGAACAATGGACCCCAAACTTAGCTGAATACGCAATGGCCAAGGCTGCAGGCGAAGTACTTGCAACCGACATGACGCGATCTCCTTCGGGAGTAACGGTCGAGTCGGTGCGGCTACCGCGACTGCCAACGGACCAGACAGTCAGCATGATTGAGCAGGAGGTTGGTTCCCCGGCAGCGGCGATGCTGCCAATCATTGAACGCATCGAGAGGCGAGTCACTCAGCGACTGCACGCTTAGATGTTCCAGCCGAGTGCAGCTCGGGCGCGGCGTTGTCTCCTCATCGCACTCCGTTTGCCAGCTTCGAGAACAAAGTAATGAACGCCGTATAAGATGCGGGCCAAGAAAGTGCTGGTCGAAGGGAAGGGAGCGTGGCCTAGGGTGATTCGCCCATTTTTGACTAGGTGGACTAACCGACATGGAATTGATCAGGAAGCCGACGCCGGTGGGGGTCTCGTTGATTATCGCGGCTACCTCGACCGGTTTTCCATTCTAAATCGCGTCGTCGTCTTCGAAGGTTGGGCGAATGAAGCCGACATCGAGATCTATTACGACGACACAAGGCTGAATGTGAGTCTTACCTCGGTGAAGAGGCCCGACCTCGTGCCCTTATTCGGCAACCACGCCGAAGATTGGGGTTTTGCCGCCTGCGCGACGCTTCCTACCAGCGTAATTGACCGAACGAAATTCAAGCTGCGCCTGAACCAAGGCATTCCTAGCGTCAACAACGAAATCTTCAGCGCCGCCAGCGACAAGTTGTTCACGCAGCTGGTCGACACCTTCAGGGCGGCGGTGGCGCTGAAACCCGAGCCCAGCCTTTTGGAGATCGGCTCTCGGGCGCGAAGCGGAAATATGTATCGCGCCTGGTTTCCGGAGAAGCTGGACTACGTGGGAATGGACGTTCACGCGGGGCCGAACGTCGACGTCGTCGGCGATGCGCATCACCTGAGCCGGTGCGTCGATCGCACATTCGACTTCATGTTCTCCATATCGACGTTCGAACACCTCCTCATGCCGTGGAAGGTCGCCCTGGAAATGAACAAGACGCTGAATGACGGCGGACAGGCGCTGATCATTTCGCATCCGTCGTGGCCGCTGCACGACGAGCCGTGGGACTTCTTCCGCTTTTCGAAAGAGTCCTGGCACGGCATCTTCAACGTTCATACCGGGTTCCGCGTCGTCGACGCGCAGTATCAGTATCCAGCGAACATCGTGCCCGTCTATAGCAACGCCCCGCACTTCGAGGGAATGAGCATAGAAGGCACGTACCTGCTCAGCGGATGCATCGTCGAGAAGACTGGACCGCCTCAGGTCGCCTGGGAGGCGGAGGCCTCGGCCATCTACAACCTGAACTATTCCCACGCCTAAAGCGAGCGTGGCCGGGCGCCTTACCGCAGCAGCCGCACGCCGAGCACCACCTATACCGACTCAGCGACAGACTCGCCGGATGCAACTTTGTCGTACAACACCTGGTCAAGGTGTATCAGAGGTTCAAGCGCTTCGCGTATGCGGGGGTCGCGGGGGTCAAGCCCGTACTTTGTTTTCGTAACATTTTCGCGAACGTTCACGTCGGAAGCGCTACAGCGCTCCAGGCGCATCTTTTCAGCCACCTTGTTGAGGAATGACGGGACGCGGTCGCTTCTGCCGATGAGATCGAAGACTTGCAAGTTGCCGATTGCCACTTGAAGGTCGTGTTGCGTGACACGATCGGCCGGCGCTTGATCGGCAAGGTAGCGAACTTGACAATTGTCGAAAAGCGACTGGCCCGCATGCGATAAGTCGCTGGCCCATTTCTTCAGATGCACCGGGGATCCAAGATCCAGTTCCGCTAGGCATGTGGCTATGTGCTGGAGCTCAGTATCGTGTTGGTAAAAAAGCTCTTTCGCGTCTGGGTCAGCCAGTCTACGGAGCCACGCAATGTGGGAGATAATCTGGTCGATGGGGTCGCGCAGCACGGTAGTAACAAGTGTGTTTAGCAAAAACAGCTTATGCCGTAGATAACGGAGAGGCACGTGACCGGAAAGAAATACTTTATCTTCAATGTAATTCTCAATGTCATCCTCGATGTCCGTTCCGGTAAAGAACTCCCATTCCGGATGGCCTTCGATATGTGACACGCATGCGCGCTCACCTAAGCAATCCTTCATGAAGGCGTTTACCGAGGATCCGGCGGTTTTGGGGATGTGCACGAGAAACATCCGTTGGAATACGCCGCTTTCACTGCCAAATAAGAGCGAATGCACGGCTCGGACCTCACCACACGAGTCTGTGAACCTCAATTCCACCTTTTGGCCTAGGAGCACGGCAGCTGGCACCTCCACATCGAAACCCACATAGCCTGCCGTTGCATCGCCAAAGCGATGCGCCACGCCGGGTCGATAGCTCACGCAGATTGCCACTGCCACCTCGTGTTCACCTACAACAACGTGGAGCATTAAGGGGGTACCTTCAAGATAGGCCCAGCCACGCATTTTCACGGAGGCATCGGGACGCACGATTGCGCGCGCGACAGGCTCGTCCAACGCGAATACGTAAGGCGAAGCTGGTCGAATAACCATCTTTGACCCTTGATAGCGCCAGGTTATTGGCCGCTGTTGGGGCAGTTCAGATCCCATCGAAGTAACACCTCGCTTTCTCGGCTGGTGAGGGCATCGCCGGTCAGGAACAGCTCAGTCCGTGGCCTCGCAGACGGCACGGACTTCAAAATCCCGTGGACCAATTTCCAGCCTTTGCTTCTCGAGGTTCAGGTTTTTAGTGAGGGTCGCGGCGCGGACGAAGGGTGCGGTCATGGGGGTACTTCCCTAGTTGCGGGGGCTGGAATACGTGATGAAGTCGCCGCGGTCAAGCGAGAGTGCGGGATGGTAATAGGGATCGTGGAGTAACAAGTCGCCCCAACGCGATCGCATGGCCTCGGCTTCTTGATCAAGTCGGCGAGACCTAGACGATGTGGTGTCTGAGCCGCGGGTGACGGATTCGTAATGATAAAGTTCGGCGTTGGGAGTCCACACGGTGCGGTAGCCTTTCTGGGAAAGACGCAGGCACAAATCCACGTCGTTATAGGCGACGACGAAAGATTCGTCGAAGCCGCACACGGCCTCGAAACGGTCTCGCTTTATAGCCATGCAGGCGGCTGTGACAGCGGACATTTCCTGAACCAGCAGGGCACGGCATTTGTCGCCGTGGTATCCGCGCGCCTTGCGGTGGTAGGAGTGACCCGCCACGCGATGCGCTCCTAGGCCGAGAATAATGCCAGCGTGTTGAATATGATCATCCGGGTAGTACAGCATCGCGCCTACAGCCCCCACACCTGGCTGAATCGCCAGTGATACGAGCTCTCTGAGCCACCCTGCCGTAATGATTTCGGTATCGTCATTCAGAAACACCAGAATTTCACGAGTGCTTTGTTTCGCTGCGGTGTTGTTCAGGCGTGAAAAGTTGAATGGTTCGTCGAAAAGGATTACTCGTTGGTGCTGGCGTCGGCCCTCCCGTTCGAGAAGATCGATTGTGCTTTGCTCGTCCGACTGGTTGTTGACAATAACGATCTCGTAGTTGCTGTAGTTGGTACGTTCGCGAATACTGTCCAGGCAACGCCGCAGGACCTCACCGCCATTCCGGGTCGGGATGATGATCGACACCGATGGTTCCGGCTCGGCAAGCTGGTAGGAAAGGCACCAGGTGCCGGTTAGGCCCGTGACGGGTGTGACGCCAGCCTCGACGCCCTGACGTTCGAAGTGGGCGTTGATCGACTTTTGAGCCGCAATGTGCGCATAGTTCTTCTCACCCGGCGCAAGGGCCGTTGAACCCGTAATAGCACGCCAGTGGTAAAGAACACGCGGAATATGGACTATCTGTTCGCGTTCCACACGCTCGATACAGCGAAAAGCCAGATCGTAATCCTGACTACCTTCCCAACCTTCGCGAAAACCACCGACGTCGCGCACCAACTCAAGCGAATAAACTCCGAAGTGGCTGAACATGTTGTGGCCGCAGAACAGAAGCGGGTTCCACTCCGTCTTGAAATATGGATCGAAGCGCTTCCCGGTCTCGTCGATCTTGTCTTCGTCAGAGTAAATGAGCCGCGCCTCGGGATGCTTGATTATGGTCTGAGCGACGTGAAAAAGGGCATGCTCGGGCAGCAGGTCGTCATGATCGAGCAAGGCTACGTAGTTACCGCGCGCTAATTCCAATGCACTGTTGGATGTCGCCGATATATGACCGTTTTTCTCGCGAAAGACAACTTTGATCCGTTTATCTCTAGCGGCGTACTTCTGCAAGACCCTCCGCACGTGTGGTTTTGTCGAGGCGTCGTCGGCAATGCAGAGTTCCCAGTCGCCATAGAGTTGACTGCGGACGCTGTCCAGGCACGCGCGCAGCCATCGCTCGGGCGTGTTGTACACCGGTAAAATGATGGAGATCAGCGGCCGTTCTTCCATTGCGCGAATATCCGCCCTGATCTGCGCGCGCAAACTGTCGTCCAGAGTGTCATGAGTCTTGATCCACTCGGAATAGTCCGTTCCCCATTGCGCGTCGTTGTGCAGATTCTTGAGCGCAACTGTCGGGCCGCGGTGCAGAGCCACGCAGACCTCGTGCATGATCCGCAGCCATGTTTCGTCCCGGTCTTGCATCCGTCTGATTTCTGGGACTGCCAGGCGCCGCATTGCCCCCAACGGACTGATGCGGCGAATATGCAGGCTGCCTAACAGGAATTCGCTAACAGTAGAGCTGTCGCTGGGGTCTAGACGCAATGCGTATATGGGACGTTCGACCTTGATCAGCAACCGGTGATGGGTGGTGTTGTCGGCAAGTACAAGCAGGTCGCTGTCTTGTTCTCGAAAGCCATCACCATGATCGCGGTAGAGCTTTGGATTACTTAATCGACCTGCGGTCGCCATGAGCGCCACGCTCAGCACATACCAGCCGGGATGTATGCGAGTAGAGCCCGACGGCAGATGCAACTGGAAACTCGGGTCGATTCCGGTGGTCGACCAAACCTGGCCATCGTGGAACGGCATTTGGACAACCGGTTTCACGTCAGCAATCGGTGTCGCCGACAGGCGCATACCCGACAATCCGTGATTCAGACGTCGCGCGGCTCTAATTGGGTAGGCCGAGCGTACGATCTCCGGTGCCAATTGTGTCTGTGCTGGAACCTGTTGGTCCTGCTGCCCGAGTTCGGACAGCGGTTGGATGCAGAGCACCTCGTCGAGACTGGCAGTGCGTGCCTTGGTGCCGTGCGGGTCGGTGGCTGGGTTAAGGCGGGTGGTGTCGAACATTGCTGGGCCGTGGGCCAAGGTCTCGGTGAAGGCGTAGCGGCCGGCTTCGGGTGTTCGGTGTGCCACGTCCTCGATTGCGGTGATGCCGGTGAGGGTGGTGGCGTCGGCGAAGTTAATGCCGACCTGGAAGACCTGTGGTTCGGCTTCCAGTACCC
>NZ_LZLV01000123.1 GCF_001673405.1 Mycobacterium sp. 1245111.1
GCTGGGGGTCCGATTTTGTCTTGGGCGGTTAGGCGCCTTAGAACATGCTCAGCACGGACTGCGGCACGACCGACGCGAGGTCCGCGCTGATCTGAGCGCTGATATCGGCGAGCGCCGCGCTGATCGCGTCCGCACCCGCCGTGGTGCCGGCACCCGCCAGCAGCGCGCTCAGGTCGGTGCTGAACTCGCTGAAGACATTGGCGCTACCGGCCGACTCGGCGGCAGCCGTGCTCGCCCCAGGGAATGCCTGCTGAAATGCTTCCCACCACGGGAGACCGTCAACGGCGCCATTCTGGTACGGGTCCGGGCTGGTCAGGGGGTCGGCCAGGAACCACATCAGCTCGGGGGTCGCGGCGTTGAAGTTCCACTCGTTGTTGGTGGCCAGCGTCAGCAGGTCGTTCCACACCAGCATCGGGTTGTACCCGCCGTAAACCGGGTCGAGCACGGCCGGCCCCGGGGCGTCCGAGTTGCCGTAGGCCAGATACGCCGGATCGGTGTACCAACCGGCGTTGGTGTACAGGTATGGCAGCTCCGGGTTGATGCTTGCCAGCCCCTTGTCGACGTCGGCCAGCTCGGTCGGGCTGAGGTTGTAGATCCCGGTCTGCAGCAACGCCACCGACGCGTTGATCTGGTCCTGCGTCGGCTCGTTGACCAACGCCGGGTCCTGCGCGTAGTCGGCGACCCAGGTGGCCAGCGTCGTGTTGGTCGGATCCATCTTGGCGATGTCCGCGACCAGCGCCGGGACCTGGAATTCCGTCGGGATGTCGCACAGCGCCGGGCAGGCGGGGCTGCCCTCTGTGTAGCCGTCGAAGTCGATGATGTAGCCGGCCATCAAGTTCTCGAACGTATGCGCCACGCCCTCGGCCGACGGAATCTCGACACCCGTTCCACCGATGCCTGAGGTCGACGGGTCCTGGGTCAGGCTGTCGTACAGCGTCTGGAACGGCTGCAGCAGGTTGAGGTGGAAGGTTGTCCCGTCCCACGGCTCCGTGTTGCCGGCGCCGGTACCGCCCTCGAACGGGTCGCCACTGCTACCCCATCCGAGGATGGACGCCCATGTGTCATTGACCGGGCCGCCGGGGTTGGTGGCGTCTGAGAAGGTGTAGCCGTTGATCAGGTCCTGAATCGGCACCTTCAACATGTCCGTGAACAGGCTGAACGGCTGGCCCTCCGCGTTGGTGGCGTTACCGAAGTACGCCTCGAAGAAGCCGATGTCGCGGTCGAATTGGGTGCTGCCGGTGATGACCTCGGGCGGCGTCATCGGGAAGCAGGTGTTCGCGTCACACGACGAGCTGACCGGAAGCTCGGCGGCCAGGAGGCCGGCAAACTCGTAGTTCAGGCCGGGCTCGTACACGCCGTCAGAGTTGGTGAAGCCCTCGGTGAACGCCGAGAACGGAATGAAGTTGTCGATCAGTGCGACGTGGGTGGGGTCACCCGGGTCGATGCCCCACAGGTTCGTCGAGCTGGGCACCCACCACGTACCCGTGAACAGCAGCGAGTTCGCGACGGTGGCAAGGCCGCCGCCCTCGAGCTCGTTGTAGGGAATGTTCAGGATGTCGTTGAACAGGTTGACCGGGATGTTGCCGATGTCGCCGGCGGTGACCAGCTTGGTCTCGATGCTGCGGACCGCCAGCGGAACCTGGTGCGCCAATACGGGAGTTGCAACGACGGCGCCGGTCGCGGCAAGCGCGGCGGCGGCAAGAGCGTAGGGACGCGAAGCAGCCAGCATGGCTCCCCCTTCACATGTTCGGCTAGCTCAACAGCAACTGAACCTACACTAAGAATTTCTAAGTTCATGCCAAAATTGAACAATTGATGTCGCGATATTTCGTGACAGCGATCACAGAAATTAGCCTGGTGTCCAATAAAGGCCGTAATGTCCAATTAATTGGATGAATCGTCCAATGCGAGAATTATTGTTGATTCACGGAAATTGCCCCGCACCATCGCTCGACGAATCCCAGGTCAGCGTGGTAAATCGGACCCGGTGACGGGCGGTGGCAGCAAGATTCCGGCCCCCGCCTAGAACGCCGTCAGGGCTGACGCGGCCAAATCAGGTACCCATGCCGCGGTCATCTCCTCCAGCAGCCCGGCGAACTCCGCCGACATTGCGGCGGGATCGAACCCGCTAAACAATGCGCCGAGGTCCAGCGACCCTGGATCGAATTCGCCGAACAATGCACTCACGTCAAACGAGGACGGATCGAAGTTGAACAAATTCGTCAGGTCCGACGCCCATTCGGCGGGATCGAGGCCACCCGCGAGGTCGGCCGCCGCGGCCGCACCCGGCTCCGCCGCCGTCGATGACAGCGGGAAGAAGATCGTCTCCAGCGTGTCGATGTTGAGCAGCTGCTCCCAGTTCGTCTCGTTCTCGCCAAGTGCGAGCAGGTCGCTCCAGACCAACCCCGGGTTGTAGCCGCCGTACATGCCTTCGAGCGGCACCGAGGGGTCCAGCCCGCCGTGGTCCGGCAGCAGGAAGTCCAGGTATTCGGGATCGGTGACGATGCCCGCGTGGGTGAACAACGCCGGCAGACCCTCGTTGATGCTGCCTAACGCCTCGTTGTAGTTGGCCAACTGTTCCGGCGTCAGGTTGTACATGCCGGTCTGCAGCAGCGCGACGGCGTAGTTGATCTGCTCCTGCGTCGCGTTGTTGTTCGGGTAGAGAGCGTCCTCGGCGAAACCCGCCAGCCAAGCCTGAATCATCGGGTTGGAGTCGTCGGGATCCAGAGCGTCCACCAGTTCGTAGGTGGACCATCCCTCGGGTATCTCGCACAGGCCGGGGCATGCCGGGCTGCCCGGAGTGTAGGGGTTGAAGGCGACGATCAGCGACGCGGCGATGGACTGCAGCGACTGACCGAATTCGCCCAGCGTCGGAATGTTGATGCCGGTCCCGGGCAAGTCTCCGTCGGTGGCCGGGTCTTCCAGCAGGTGCTCCCAGTAGTTCTGGAACGGCTGGAAAAGGTTGAAGTAGAAGGTGTGGCCATTCCACGGCATCGCGTCGTCGTCGCCGACCGTGCCGCCGAGGAATGGGTTGTCGCTGCCCCAGAAGCCGAACGCGGGATCGTTGGTGGCCGGACCGCTGGGGTTGTAGGCGTCGTCGAAGGTGTAGCCGTTGATCAGGTTCTGCAACGGGACCTGGAACCAGTTCTGGAACAGCCCGAAGTTCTCCCCGTTGCCCTGGGCGGTCAGCGCGTTGATGTAGCCGATGAACCGGTCCCACTGCGTGCTGCCGGTGATGACGTCGGGCGGCGTCATCGGGTAGCACGTCTCGGCATCACACGAGCCGTCGACCGGGAGCTGCGCGGCCAGGAAGCCGGCAAGCTGGTACTGCAACCCGCCCATGCCCTGGTTGAAGTCCGGGAACGGCGCGAACAGGTTGGTCAGCATCGCGACTTTGGTCGGGTCGCCGGTGTCGATGCCCCACAGGTTGGTCGAGCTCGGCACCCACCAGTTGCCGCCGAGAAAGTTGGAACCGGCCAGCGAGTTGAGCGCTTGTACCTCGTTGTAGGGGATGTTCGCGAAGTCGGTCAGCAGGTTCATCGGGATGTTGAGAATCGACTCGTCGACCAACCGTGTCTCGATGCTGAGCGTCGGCAGGTGAATGGCCTTCTGCGCCATCGGGGTGACAGCGACCAGACTCGTCGCCGCCAACGCCGCGGCGGCCATGACATACGGACGCGCAGCCATCTGCATGACGCGATTCCCCCTCCGAAATTGAACAGCTGAATGGCTCCTGAACCTAAACTCAGAAAGCCTCAGATGTCGCTATCGTTGGGGCGTCTCTTTTAAACCTCATATCTATCTGGTCAAACTCATATTTAACGCGGTGCGAAATGAATGGCGTTGAATTAACCCATTTCTCGTGCGCCGTGATATAGGACCAGTCAACGATCGAGCCAGGCGCGGTTGCCATAGGTGTCCAAATGCGTTACCCGCTCGACGGGCACCCGCGTCGTGGGGCCGTAGCGCCCGCGCGGCCATCCGAGCGCCACCACGCAGCAGGGCGTGACCGAACGCGGGAGACCCAGGATTTTGCGGGCCTTGCCCACTCCCCACAGCGGCAACGTGATCAGCGACGCGCCCAGGCCCATCGCGCGGGCGGCCAATAAAAGGTTTTGCACGCTCGGGTAAATCGAACCCCAATATCCCGACACCGCGGCGTGCGGCATCAGCGAATAGGGCGCGCGGCCCTCGCGGATCGTGAGCCGCAGGCACGCCACCACCAGAACCGGAATTTCGCTGAAGTGGTCGACCTGCCATTGCGCCGCGCGGATGACCTTGGCCAGCGACGGGTCGTCGTCGCCGGCACTGCTGAGCAGTCCGCCGTAGGAGAATTTCCAGCCCTTGCGGTAGCGGCCGGCCAGCTTCTTGATCAACCGCCGGTCCTTGACGACGATGAACTCCCAGTTCTGCCCGTTGGCGCCGGTGGGCGCCCGAAGAGCCAGCTCGATGCACTTCAACACGACCGCGTCGTCGACCGGTTCGGCGTGCACCCGGCGTACCGCCCGCTGGGTCAGCATCGCGTCCTGCAGCGGCATGTTCAGCCCGGCCAGCGCGTCCGCGGTGGATGGCGCCACCCGGAAGGCGTCGGCGTAGGGGTTCGTCTCGTCAGTCATGATCTTTGCCCAAGTCAGAAGTTTCGGGTGTTTCCCACCGCACACCCTCGAATCGTCCGAAATCGCTGTCGTAACTGACGATCCGTGCGCGATGCTCAATCGCCAAAGCGGCAAGATGCGCGTCGTTGACGAGATTGCCTCCTGCGCCGACCTGCGACAGCAGCCCGAAGAGGACGTCGCCGTGGCGCGGAGTCGGCGACACGATGACTGCGCTAGGCGCGCTGCACCAATCGAGCACCTGCGTCATTGCCGCAGCGGTGGTCAGGGGTGACGGAAAAAGCCCGTGTCGAGTCGTCAATCGCACAAATGCCAGCAGCGGCACCCACGCCAGGCCGACGATGTCGTCGCCGGACAGTGCACGGTCGAGCCAACGGCGCGAGGCCTTGTGATGTTCCGATGCGGTGTTGACCGCGTACAGCAGAACATTGGCATCGACGATCCTCATGCGCCGCGGCGCTGTCGCCGGATCAGCTCCTCATCCTCGAGTTGGCCGGCGATCTGCAGGGCTCGGTCCAGGTTGACCGACGGCACACCCAAATCAGCGGTCTGCGTTTCGAAAGCTACCGGTGCGGGGCGACGTTGTGCGCCTTGTCGAATGGCATCGTTGAGGGCCTGCTTGAACGACACGTTGCGGTCACGCATAAGCCGCCTGATGACCACGAGCGTGTCGTCATCGAGGGTGACCGTCGTCCGCATTTTGACAGCATAGCATCAAATTAACTGATGACGTGCTGTCAGACGTGTTCGCTGACCCACCGAGCGGTGAAGTCCTGGACATCCGGTATCCCCTGGGCGAATTCGCGCGCGATGAAGCTTTCGACGGTCCCGCCGACCAGCGGGACCTTGAACTCCACCGTCCCGTTCAACGTCAGCAGCGAACCGTCCGCGGTGGGCGTGACCGAGGCCGAGGCCGAGCCGGCACCCGGCGCCCCGGACACGGCGACCACGATCTCCCCGCGGAGTTGATCGCCCGACGGTGTCCACGTCTCGGTGTGCCGGACCTTGATGTCGCGCCGGTAGAACTTCGAGACGATCCCGGGCAGCAGATCGCGGCCGAGGTCCTGGGTGGTGGTGACCCGCACGGTCCGGTCGTCGTCGACGACCAGGGACTCCAGTGTGGTGCCGCCGCTCATGGTGCCCAGCCGGGCCAGCCAGTAGTCCTCGGTACTGAACGCGGCGTGCACCTGGTCGACACTCGCGGGCGAGGCGACCGATACGTCAAAAGGGCGGGACATCTATCAGTCCTACACCGGGTCCTGGCCCGGCAGCGCCGAGCTCTTGGCCAACAACCGGTCCGCGAGGCGGCCCGCGAACGCCCGCGTCTGCTCCAGCTGTTCGGGCTGCACGTTGGTCGGCGGCAGTTTGAGGCCCAGCGACTTCTTGCGGTACTCCCCGGTGCCGAGATAGCTGGTCAGCGCCAGCATCGAGCGAAGGTTGTCACCGGGATAGGTGAAGTGGATTTCGTCGACGTACCGGCCGCCCTGTTCCTCGGCGAGCTCACGTACCCCTTCGAGGTTGGCCTGCCAGAACGTACGGCAGACGACGAACACCGCAAACGGCTTGCCGGACAACAAGTTACGCGCCTCATCCGACTTCAGGAACGAGCGCAGCGGCATGCTGACGTTGTCCCACCAGGTGGGCGACCCGATCAGGATCAGGTCGTAGTCGCCGTTACGCACCGTGTCCGGCGTTTCGATCTGCCCGATCTCGTTGCGCTTCTGAGCGTTCAGCACGCTGAGCATGTCGGGCCATACCCGGCGCATCGGGAAGCGGGAGAACTTCGGGGAGTACTTCGGGTCGGTGAATTTGATCTCGGCTTCGCTGACCTCGCATCCGCGGTCACGGAAAACCTCGCCGGCCGCGTCGAGCACCTTATGCGCCTGCCCGGTGTACGAGTAGTACAGCAGCAGCACCCGCGGCGGCCGTGCGCCCCTATCGGTCGTATCCGTCATGGCTTCCTCCATCTCCAACACCTCGAACAGTAGGGTTAAGCCCCGTGACCGACAAAGTTTCCATCGACCTCAGCGGTCCGTCCCAGACGATGCTGACCACCCTGTACTGCAAGGCGCTGGACGCTGACTGGGACCGGCCGATCCTCGGCGACGAGTACGCCAAGGCGGCGGTGGCCCGAATCGACTACGACTGGGACGAACTCAAGGTCTCTGACCGCTGGACGCCGCTGGTGACGGTGCGGACCGCGCAGTTCGACGTGTGGACGCGCGAGTTTTTGGCGGCTCACCCGGACGCCACCGTGATCCACGTCGGCTGCGGTTTGGACAGCCGGGTGTTCCGGCTGGACCCCGGGCCCGGCGTGCAGTGGTACGACGTCGACTATCCGACGGTAATCTCGTTGCGCGAGAAGGTTTTTCCGAGTCGGCCGAACTACCACCTGGTTGCCACACCGGCGACCGATCCGTCGTGGCTGGACCAGATCCCGGCCGACCGGCCGACGCTGCTCCTGGCCGAGGGCATCAGCATGTACCTGACCGAGGACGACGGCATCGAGCTGCTGCAGCACGTCATCGACCGGTTCGGGACCGGCGAGATCCAGATCGACTACTACAGCCGGCTGGTGGTGCGGTCGCAGAAAACGCACCGCCTGCAACGCCAGTCCGGTTCGACGCTGTACTGGGCCGTCAACAAGCCGTCCGATGTCCTCGACCGGCTGACCGGGGCCCGATTGGTCGACGGGGTGACGTTTTTCGACGCCAGCACCTTCGGCCGGGCGTCGGGAGTGTTCCGGTTGATGCGTCAGCTGGTTCGCCCCCTGCCGCCGCTGCGCCGAACCTTCCAGTACCACCGCTACGCCTACGGGCCGG
>NZ_LZLV01000124.1 GCF_001673405.1 Mycobacterium sp. 1245111.1
CTGGCCGGTCGTGGGCGGACATGTTGCGGCCACCAGAACCAACGTCCGAGCAGTGTGGCCAGCGACGGCGTCATGAACGAGCGCACCACCAACGTGTCGAACAGCAGGCCGAGACCGATGGTGGTGCCCACCTGGCCGATGATGCGCAGGTCGCTGACCACCATTGAGGCCATCGTGAACGCGAACACCAGACCGGCGTTGGTCACCACCTTGCCGGTGCTGCCCATCGCGCGGATGATCCCGGTCTTCAGCCCGGCGGGTATCTCCTCTTTCAAGCGGGATATCAACAACAGGTTGTAGTCCGAACCGACGGCAAGCAGCACGATCACCGACATCGCGAGCACCATCCAGTGCAGTTTGATACCGAGGAAGTATTGCCAGACGAGCACCGACATGCCGAACGATGCCCCCAACGACAGCGCGACCGTCCCGACGATCACCGCCGCCGCGATCAGACTGCGGGTAATGATCAGCATGATGATGAAAATCAGGCAGAGCGAACCGATTCCGGCGATCATCAGGTCGTACTTGGAGCCGTCCTTCCAGTCTTTGAAGGTGGCTGCGGTGCCGGCGAGGTAGATCTTGGCGCCCTCCCAGGGCGTGCCCTTGATCGCCTCGTGCACGGCTTTCTTGATCGGCGCGATGTGGCTGATGCCCTCGGGGGTGGCGGGGTCGCCCTCGTGCGAGATGATCAACCGGACGGCCAGCATCACG
>NZ_LZLV01000125.1 GCF_001673405.1 Mycobacterium sp. 1245111.1
TGCTCAAGCAGGCAGACGAGCTGCGCAAGACGATGGCGACGCTGCACGAGCAGATGAAGGTCACCCAGGATCTGACCAACACCACGCACGAAACCACCAAGCTGACAAAAGAAACCGTGAAGATCACCGAGTCGTTGCGGGACGACATCGCCAACTTCGACGACTTCTTCCGGCCGATCCGCAGTGGTTTCTACTGGGAAAAGCACTGCTTCGACATCCCGCTGTGCTGGTCGGTGCGGTCGATCTTCAACGCACTCGACGGCATCGACCAGGTGAGCGAGAACATCGAGGCGCTCAGCGCGAACCTCGACAAGCTGGACCAGATTCAGCCGCAGCTGGTGGCGCTGATCCCGCCGCAGATCGAAAGCCAGCAGCACAACCTCGACACGATCATGTCGAACTACGCCACCACCAACGGTCTGAACGAACAGGCAAAAGCGCAGTCCGACAACGCCACCGCCCAGGGTGACGCGTTCGACAAGTCGAAGAACGATGACACGTTCTATCTGCCGCCAGAAGTGTTCCAGAACAAGGACTTCAAGCGCGCGTTGAACAACTTCTTCTCGCCGGACGGCAAGGCGGTGCGGCTGATCATCTCGCACCGTGGCGATCCCGCGTCGCCGGAAGGCATCGCGCGCGTCGATAAAATCCGCGAGGCCGCCGAGGAGTCGCTCAAGGGCACCCCGCTGGAGGATGCCAAGATCTACCTCGCCGGCACCGCAGCCACCTTCAAAGACTGGAAGGACGGCTCCAAGTACGACCTGATGATCGC
>NZ_LZLV01000126.1 GCF_001673405.1 Mycobacterium sp. 1245111.1
GGGGCGGTGCCCCCGATCAACGAGTCGATCGCCGAGATGAACGAGAATGCCCGGCCCGCAAGGTAATCGCATGAGCCCGAGCACCAGAAGCCGATGTCGGTCTGCTTCAGGCCGAGCTCTTCGTAGAGCGAGTGGAAACACGGCATCAGCATCTCGACGCCGTTGGTGGTGCCGTCGGTACGGCGCACATGCGGCGCATGGGCGAATCCGACGACAGCTACATCACGAAATGTCACTGTGCTTCCTTCATCGGTGTTGCTTTTAGAGGTGGTGTTTGTAGGTGTCGTAATCGGCGTCGGGTTCGCCGGTCGGCTTGAAGTACTCGATGTTGTCGATGCCCAGGCCCCATTCCTCGCGGGGCTTCCAGACGGCCTCGACCCGCATACCCATCCGAACCTCGCTCGCGTCGATCTCCTGAATCAGGTGCAGGAACGCGATATCCGCGCCGTCGAGCAGCACGTAGGCCGCGACATACGGCGGCTTGATGCGCTGGCCGGCGAACGGGATGTTGATGATCGCGAAGGTGGTCACCGTGCCCTTGTCCGGCAACTCGATGAAGTTGTCGAGCTCCAGACCGGTCGCCGGGTCGGCCTCCTTCGGCGGGAAGTACACCTTTCCGCTGGTGCCGGTGCGGGCGCCCAGCAGCTTGCCCTCTTCCAGCCCCCGCAGGAACGCGGTCTCGGGAAGTGAAGCGGTGTGCTGGATTTCGATGCTGCTCGGTGTCACCTGAACCGTCACCGGCTCGCGGTCGTCGGACGTGTCCCCAACGGGTTCGACTTCGTCGCCCAGCGCGAAGTACGCGATGTCGGTGATCGCACCGACGGGCTCGTCGACCCAATGGGCGTGCACCCGAGTGCCGGTGCCTATCGCGTCGGAGGATCCGGCGTCCACCGCGTGCAGCAGCGGAACGTCGGCGCCGTCGAGTTTGATCAGTGCCCAGGCGAACGGGCGGTCCAACGGTTGACCTTCGAGGGGTTCCGGTTGCCAGGTCCACGACAAAACGGTCCCAACACTGGCAACCGGAACGATCTCGGTCAGTTGCTCGTAGGTCACCGGGTCGAACTCGGCGGGCGGGACGTAAACCCTGCCGTCCGATCCCCGGGCACCGACGATGCGTCGCTCGCGCAGGGCTGTGAAGAACTCACTCAGGGTGGGGCCGACTGAACGGGTGTAGTCGAACGACAGTTTCAGAGGCGCCGAGAGAACCTTCTGATGGGTATCGATCTGCACCGGGCTGCTTTGGCTGGTGGTCACAGTGTCGAGTAGAACAGGTTCTAAGAATGGATTCAAGATAGGGTCAAGACCTGCAGGAAAGGTAGTGCGCATGAAGCTTGGACTTCAGCTGGGATATTGGGGCGCTCAGCCGCCCGACAACCACGCCGAACTGGTGGCGGCGGCCGAGGACGCCGGTTTCGACGCGGTGTTCACCGCCGAGGCCTGGGGCTCGGACGCCTACACACCGTTGGCCTGGTTGGGCTCGTCGACGCAACGACTGCGGCTCGGCACGTCGGTCGTGCAGCTGTCCGCGCGCACCCCGACCGCATGCGCGATGGCGGCGCTGACGCTCGACCACCTGTCCGGTGGCCGGCACATCCTCGGGCTTGGCGTGTCGGGCCCGCAGGTGGTGGAGGGCTGGTACGGCCAGCCCTTCCCCAAGCCGCTGGCCCGTACCCGCGAGTACGTCGACATCATCCGCCAGGTGTGGGCCCGTGAGAAGCCGGTGGCCAGCGACGGCCCGCACTACCCGCTGCCGTTGAAGAGCGAGCAGGCAACCGGATTGGGTAAACCGCTCAAGCCGATCACCCATCCGTTGCGCTCGGACATCCCGATCATGCTGGGCGCCGAGGGGCCGAAGAATGTTGCGCTGGCCGCCGAGGTCTGCGACGGCTGGTTGCCGATCTTCTACACGCCGCGAATGGCCGACACCTACAACGAGTGGCTGGACGAGGGATTCGCGCGACCGGGCGCGCGCCGCAGCCGCGAGAACTTCGAGATCTGCGCGACGGCCAACATCGTCATCACCGACGACCGTCCAGCCGCGTTCGCGGCGATGAAGCCCTACATCGCGCTCTACATGGGCGGGATGGGCGCCGAGGACACCAACTTCCACGCCGACGTGTATCGCCGGATGGGCTACGCCGAGGTCGTCGACGACGTCACCAAGCTGTTCCGCAGTGGACACCAGGACGGCAAAGAGCGAGCCGCCGAGATCATCCCGGACGAGGTGATCGATGACGCCGCGATCGTGGGCGACGTCGACTACGTGCGTAAGCAGATCAAGGCCTGGGAGGCCGCCGGCGTGACCATGATGGTGGTCAATGGCCGCAACACAGAGCAGGTCCAGGAGTTGGCCAGCCTCGTCTGACCCGGTCCTTGCGACGAGCTAGAACGGGTTCTAGATTGGCCGGATGGCACTCTCGCAGCACACGATCGCGGGCCGGGTACTCACCATGCCGGTGCAGATCCGCAGGGCACAGCAACACATGGCGATGTTCTCGGTTGACGCCGACGCCGCGCAGCACCTGATCGACTACAGCGGACTGCAGGTCTGCCGTTACCTTCCCCGGCGCGCGATCGTGGTCCTGATGCTGATGCATTACATCGACGGTGACCTCGACCAGTACTACGAATACGGCACCAGCGTGATGGTGAACCCGCCCGGGTCGAGTGCTAGCGGACCGCGTGCGCTGCAATCGGCCGGTGCCTTCATCCACCACTTGCCCGTCGACCAGCCGTTCACATTGGAAGCCGGAACCAAGATCTGGGGCTATCCGAAGGTCATGGCGGACTTCACCATTCGAGACGACCGTCAGTTCAGTTTCGACCTTCACGTCGACGGGCAATTCGCCTTGGGCATGGATTTTCGGCGTGGCCTGCCTATCCGGTTGACCCCGCGCCACCAAGAGCAACGCAGCTATTCGCATCGTGACGGCGTCACCCGCGAGACGAGCTTTGAACACACGCTCGACGGTGTGCGCACTAGATTCGGCGGAGCTCGCGTCCGGCTTGGTGATCATCCGTACGCGAAAGAGCTTGCGGCGTTGGGCCTTCCGAAGCGCGCGATGCTGTCCAGTTCTGCCGACCAGGTGCAGATGACCTTCGGCGACGCTCAGGAGATTTCATGACCGCTACGATTCCGGACACCATCCTCAACATCGACCTGGCAGACGGCAACTTCTACGCCGACCGGCAGGCCTCGCGCGAGGCCTACCGCTGGATGCGTGCCAACCAACCGGTGTTCCGCGACCGCAACGGGCTGGCGGGTGCGACCACATATCAGGCGATCATCGACGCCGAGCGTAACCCTGAACTGTTCTCCAACACCGGCGGGATTCGTCCCGACCAGCCGGGTATGCCGTACATGATCGACATGGACGACCCGGCACACCTGGTGCGGCGCAAGCTGGTCAACGCCGGCTTCACGCGCAAGCGGGTCACCGAGAAGGAGCCGTCGATCGCCCAGCTCTGCGACACCTTGATCGACGCCGTGTGCGAGCGCGGCGAGTGCGACTTCGTCCGCGACATCGCCGCGCCGCTGCCGATGGCCGTGATCGGTGACATGCTGGGCGTGCTGCCCGAGGAGCGCAGCTTGCTGCTGAAGTGGTCGGACGATCTGGTTTCGGGGCTGAGTTCGCACCTCGATCCGGCGGGGCCGGAATTCCAGACGGTGATGAATGCCTTTGCGGGATATACCGAATTCACCATGGACATCATCGCGAAGCGTCGCGCCGAACCCACCGAGGACCTGTTCTCCATCCTGGTCAACGCCGAAGTCGAGGGCCAGCGGATGAGCGACGACGAGATCGTGATGGAGACGCTGCTGATCCTCATCGGTGGCGACGAGACGACTCGGCACACGTTGTCCGGTGGCACCGAGCAGTTGGTGCGTCACCGCGATCAGTGGGACGCGCTGCGGGCCGACCGTGATGCGCTGCTGCCCGGCGCGATCGAGGAGATGCTGCGCTGGACCTCGCCGGTGAAGAACATGTGTCGAACGTTGACCGCGGACACCGAGTTTCACGGGACCGAGCTGAAGCAGGGCGAGAAGATCATGCTGCTGTTCGAGTCGGCGAACTTCGACGAGTCGATGTTCGATAACCCCGATCGGTTCGACTTCCGGCGAGACCCGAACAGCCACGTCGCTTTTGGCTTCGGCACTCATTTCTGCCTGGGAAATCAGTTGGCCCGGTTAGAGCTGCGCCTGATGACCGAGCGAGTGCTGGAGCGTCTGCCCGATCTGCGGTTGGCCGACGACGGCGACGGATTGCCTTTGCGCCCAGCCAACTTCGTCAGCGGTCTGGAGTCGATGCCGATGGTGTTCACCCCGACGGCACCAGTTCTCTAACGTGCTCAGCGGCCTTTGAACTGCGGCGCGCGCTTCTCCTTGAAGGCCAACGGGCCTTCCTTGGCGTCCTCGGAGAGGAACACGCTGATACCGAGCTGCGTGTCGATCTTGAACGCGTCGTTTTCGTGCATGCCCTCGGTCTCGCGGATGGAGCGCAGGATCGCCTGCACCGCCAGCGGGCCGTTGTTGGCGATCACCTCGGCGACCTCGAGCGCCTTCTCCAGCGCGGTGCCGTCGGGAACGACGTAGCCGATGAGCCCGTAGGACAGGGCCTCGGCGGCGGTGATGTGCCGTCCGGTCAGCAGCAGGTCAGCCGCGATCGTGTAGGGGATCTGCCGGACCAGGCGCACCGCCGAGCCGCCCATCGGGTACAGGCTCCATTTTGCCTCCGAGATGCCGAACTTGGCGCTTTCGCCAGCGATGCGGATATCCGTGCCCTGCAGGATCTCGGTGCCGCCGGCGATGGCCGGGCCCTCGACCGCCGCGATCAACGGCTTGGTCAACCGCCGGCCCTTCAGCAGCGCGTCGATGCGCGACGGGTCGTAGCTGCCGTCCTTGAACGAATCACCGGGCGGGCGGGCGGTCGCAGCCTTGAGGTCCATCCCCGCGCAGAAGTAGCCACCGGCCCCGGTCAGGATGCAGCAGCGGATGTCGGGATCGGTGTCGACGCGGTCCCAGGCTTCCACCATGATCGAGAGCATCTCGGTGGAAAGCGCGTTGCGAGCCTCGGGGCGGTTCAGCGTCAGGATCAGCGTGTGTCCGCGCTGCTCAATGAGGGCATCAGCCTTTTTTTCGGACTCGCTCACGGGTGAATACCTTCCTGTGCGCCGGCCTGGAACTTGTCAGGAAATGTAACACGTTCTAATTTAGGGTCCGTGGCCCTGAATATTGCCGACTTGGCGGAGCACGCCATCGATGCCGTCCCTGACCGTGTAGCCCTGATCTGCGGTGAGGAGCAACTGACCTACGCCCAGCTCGAGGAGAAGGCGAACCGCTTCGCGCACTACCTGCAAGAGCGGGGCGTGAAGAAGGACGACAAGGTCGGCCTGTACTGCCGCAACCGCATCGAGATCGTGATCGCGATGCTGGGCGTGGTCAAGGCGGGCGCGATCCTGGTCAACGTCAACTACCGCTACGTCGAGGGCGAACTGCGCTATCTGTTCGACAACTCCGACATGGTCGCGCTCGTGCACGAGCGCCAGTACTCCGAGCGCGTCGCCAACGTGCTGCCCGACACCCCGAACGTGAAGACGATCCTGGTGGTCGAGGACGGCTCGGACGCCGACTACTCGAGCTACGGTGGCGTCGAGTTTTACGCCGCGATCGCCGACTGCTCGCCCGAGCGTGACTTCGGCCCGCGCAGCGCCGACGACATCTACCTGCTGTACACCGGTGGCACCACCGGCTTCCCGAAGGGCGTGATGTGGCGCCACGAGGACATCTACCGGGTGCTGTTCGGCGGAACCGACTTCGCCACAGGCGAATTCGTCAAGGACGAGTACGACCTCGCCAAGGCCGCCGCGGAGAATCCGCCGATGGTCCGCCACCCGATCCCGCCGATGATTCACGGCGCCACCCAGTCGGCCACCTGGATGTCGATCTTCTCGGGTCAAACCACGGTTCTCGCACCGGAATTCAACGCCGACGAGGTGTGGCGCACGATTCATGACCACAAGGTGAACCTGCTGTTCTTCACCGGTGATGCGATGGCGCGGCCACTGCTGGACGCGCTGCTTGCCCACCAGGACAAAGGTAACGAGTACGACCTGTCGTCGCTGTTCCTGCTCGCCTCCACCGCGGCGCTGTTCTCGCCGAGCATCAAGGAGAAGTTCCTGGAGCTGCTGCCCAACCGGGTCATCACGGACTCAATTGGCTCCTCGGAGACCGGCTTTGGTGGCACCAGCATCGTCGCGAAGGATGCCCCGCACAGCGGCGGTCCGCGCGTGACGATCGATCACCGGACAGTGGTCCTCGACGACGACGGCAACGAGGTCAAGCCGGGCTCCGGGGTCCGCGGCTTCATCGCCAAGAAGGGCAACATCCCGGTCGGTTACTACAAGGACGAGAAGAAGACCGCCGAGACCTTCAAGACCATCAACGGCGTCCGCTACGCGATCCCCGGCGACTACGCGACCGTCGAGGAGGACGGCAGCGTGACGATGCTGGGCCGCGGCTCGGTGTCGATCAACAGCGGCGGTGAGAAGATCTATCCCGAAGAGGTAGAGGCCGCCCTCAAGGGGCATCCCGACGTCTTCGATGCCCTCGTCGTCGGTGTTCCCGATCCTCGCTACGGCCAGCACGTCGCCGCGGTGGTGCAGGCACGGCCGGGCACCCGGCCCGCGCTGTCCGACCTGGACTCGTTCGTCCGCGCCGAGATCGCGGGATACAAAGTGCCGCGCAGTCTTTGGCTGGTCGACGAGGTTAAGCGTTCCCCGGCGGGAAAGCCCGATTACCGATGGGCCAAGGAGCAGACCGAGGCGCGTCCGGCCGACGACGTACACGCCGCTCACGCGACGGCTTGACCGACTTCGTCAAGAGTCACCCCGGGGCACCGGCCGGCTTCTTCGAGTGTGAAGCCGCTGGGCTGCGATGGCTCTCGGCGGTCGACGGCGGTGTTCCGTGCGTGCCGGTTGTGTCGGTGGACGCGACGAGCCTGACGCTGCGGCGACTCGAGTCGGTGCCTCCTGGCCCGCGAGCGGCGCTGGAGTTCGGCAGTCGGCTGGCTATCACGCACGACGCCGGGGCTGCGGGTTTCGGCGCCGGCCCCGACGGATGGGACGGGCCCGGCTTCTTTGGCCCGCTGACCCAGCCGTTGCCGATGTCCCTACGGCCGCAACCGCTTTGGGGCGCTTTCTATGCTGACGAGCGACTGGCTCCGATGGCGGCGTTGGCCGCACCGAGGCTTTCCGCGTCCACCCGGGACGCCGTCGACGCCGTCGCGGCACGCTGCCGGGCGGGCGATTTCGACGACGACGATGCTCCGGTACGAGTGCACGGTGACCTGTGGGCCGGCAACGTGATGTGGACGCCGGACGGCGTGGTGCTGATCGACCCGGCAGCCCATGGTGGCCACCGCGAGAACGACCTGGCGATGCTCGCCCTGTTCGGTTGCCCTTATTACGACGAGATCGTGGAGGGCTACCAGCGGGTGCACCCGCTTCGGCCCGGTTGGCGTAAGCGCATCGGACTGCATCAGCTTTACGCGCTGCTGGCTCACGTGGTGCTGTTCGGTGGTGGGCACGCGCAGCGGACGGATGTCTGTGCCCGCGCCGCGCTGGCGATCTGAGGCGCATCTACAGTCGAAGCGTGAATGGCGCGCAGGCTCTGATCAATACCCTGGTCGACGGCGGCGTCGACGTGTGCTTCGCCAACCCCGGTACGTCCGAGATGCACTTCGTCGCGGCACTGGACACCGTCCCGCAGATGCGGGGCGTGCTGACGCTCTTCGAGGGCATCGCCACCGGCGCGGCCGACGGCTACGCGCGCATCGCAGACCGCCCCGCCGCGGTGCTCCTGCATCTGGGCCCCGGCCTGAGCAACGGCCTGGCCAACCTGCACAACGCTCGCCGGGCCAGGGTCCCCATGGTCGTCGTGGTCGGCGACCACGCCACCTATCACAAGAAGTACGACGCGCCATTGGAATCCGACATCGACGCGCTCGCCGGCAGCGTCTCGGGTTGGGTGCACCGCACCGATCACACCGCGGACATCGCGGCCGACGCCGCCGAAGCGATCGCGGAAACCATTGCTAACCACAAGATTTCGACGCTGATCCTTCCGGCCGACACGTCATGGACCGACGGGACCGTCATTCGCGAGCCGTCGACGCGTCAGCCGAAGCCGGTGGAGGTCGACCACAATGCCGTGGCGTCGGCCGCCGCCGCGTTGCGCTCCGGGGCGCCGGCGGTTTTGCTCATCGGCGGCGACGCCACCCATGGCGCAGGCCTGGCCGCCGCTGCGCGGGTCGCCGAGGCTACCGGAACCCGTTGGTACTGCGAGACATTCCCGACGCGGCTGGAGCGAGGCGCCGGAGTGCCCGCCGTCGACCGAGTCCCATACTTCGCCGAGGCGGTCGTCGCCCAGCTCCAGGGCACCGAGCACCTGATCCTGGCGGGCGCGGCGTCGCCGGTGTCGTTTTTCGCATACCCCGGCAAACCCAGCGACCTGGTTCCCGAAGGTTGCCAGGTCCATGTGCTGGCCGGCCCGCAGGGCGCCGCGGGCGCCTTGGCGGCGTTGGCCGACGATCTGGCACCGGGAGCCGAGGCGAAGGTCGCGGAGCCCTCGCGTCCACAACTGCCGACCGGCGCGCTGACCGCGGTCTCGGTGGCCGACGTGGTGGGCGCGCTATTGCCGGACAACGCAATTGTGGTCGACGAGTCGAACACTTCCAGCGTTCCGCTGGCGGCGGCGACTGCCGGTGCACCGGCGCATGACTGGCTGACCCTGACCGGCGGTGCGATCGGCTACGGCATTCCGGCCGCGGTCGGCGCCGCGGTCGCCGCGCCCCACCGGCCAGTGCTGTGCCTGGAATCGGACGGCTCTGCGATGTATACGATTTCGGGATTGTGGACCCAAGCCCGGGAGAACCTGAACGTGACGACCGTGATCTACAACAACGGCGCGTACGACATCCTGAGGCTCGAGCTCCAGCGCGTCGGCGCC
>NZ_LZLV01000127.1 GCF_001673405.1 Mycobacterium sp. 1245111.1
AGGGCCTGGCCATCACCCAACGGTTGCGCGCGGACGGGTTTTTCGTGGCGGCGTGCGACATCGAGGCGGTCGACGGTCTCGACGACGACGGGGTGATCGGAATACGGCTCGACGTGACGTCGGAATCGGGTTGGCAGCAGGCCGTCGCTCATACCGTCGACCGCCTCGATGTCGCACGCCGCCACGAAAAACCCGTCCGCGCGCAACCGTTGGGTGATGGCCAGGCCCTGCCCGCGCGCCGCGCCGGTGACCAGTGCAACCCGTGTCATCGCTGGCCCTTCGCTTCCGCGAGACCGGCGGCGGCGCCACGCCGTAGCGCTTGGGATTCCGCGGCGAGCGTGATCATCCGAAAACCCAGCTGTGCCATGGCATGTCCGACGGCGCCGTTGCCGGCATGAACGGCCGGCACCAGCCCGGCGCGCGACGCCGCCTCGCGGATACGAGTGATCGCCTTGAGCACGTCCGGGTCGGTGGTGGCCTTGGCGACGTCGACGCCCATCGAGATCGCCAGATCCGCAGGCCCGACGTAAATGCCGGCCAGCCCGGGCACCGCACAGATCGCGTCGACATCGGCGAGCGCAGCGGCGGTTTCGATCATCGCGAACACGCTGACGCGCGATTCCAGTGCGGTGGTGTCGACCCCGAGGCTGGCCCGCAGCGGACCGAAGCTCCGCACGCCGGCGGGCGGATAGCGGGTGGCCGCCACCGCCGCGGCCGCCTCGTTGGCCGACTCGATCATCGCGACGATGATGGCATCGGCGCCGGCGTCGAGCACCCGCCCGATCGGTGCCGCGTCGGCATTGGGCAGACGCACCGCGGTGCCGATCGGCACATGTTCCAAGCGGCGCAACATGATTGCGATATCGGCGTCGTCGATGTAGCCGTGCTGGGCGTCGAAGCCGACGTAGTCGTATCCGGCCCGCGCGAACTCCTCGGGTCCGATCGCAGTCGGCCCGGTGATCCAGCCGCCCCACACCGGCTCGCCCGACGCCAGCGCCTGACCGAAAGTCATGACGCCACGATCGCGATCTTGCCGCGCGAGGGAACCGGGCGGGCCGCGAGTTCGAACGCGCCCTGGACGTCGTCGATGTCGAACGTATGAGTCAGATACCTGGCCAGCAGGCCGGGATGCTCGGCGGCGAATTTGTTCGCCAACTCCAGCATCCGCGGACGATCAACGGCCACACCGGATTTCAGCGTCAGGTTGCGGCGCAGCATGGTGCGCATGCTGATCGGGTAGCTGTCGTCGTCAGGTACGCCGAAGTAGAACACCGTGCCGCCGGGCGCGGTGGCCTCGATCGCATGGTTCAGCGTGGCCACCTGGTGGCCCACGGTTTCGATCACCACGTCCGGCCGGTCGGCCGGCTCGAGGTGGCTGACCCAGCGGTCGCTGGTGGCCCGCACATAGGTGTCGGTGCCGAACTGCGCGGCGATCTCCGCGCGGTCGATCGGGTCGACACCGGTAACCTGCGCGGCGCCAGCGGCTTTGGCCGCACACGAGAACAACAGCCCAATCGAACCCTGCCCGATCACCCCGACGTGGCGGCCGGTCAGGTCGGGCAGCTGCTCGATCGCATAGAGCACGCAGGCCAGCGGTTGCAGGCCGATGGCCTGCGAGGGGCTCAGCGTCGGGTCATACGACGTCACCTGATCGCCGTCGGTGACGACGCGCTCCATCAGGCCGTCGAAGCCGGATGCCCAGCCGACCACCCGATCGCCGACGCGGTGCCGGCGGTGCCGGCTGGCGATCACCTCACCGGCGATTTCGTGGACCGGGAAGCCGTCCTTCTCGGCGCCGCTGCGGCCGTGGTCGCCGGGCAGTAGACCGCGGACGCCGCGGAAGGCGGGCATGTCGCTGCCGCACACGCCGGCGGCCAAAAACTGAAGCAGCACTTGGCCGTCGGCCAGGGAGTCAGCCGTCTTCTCGGCGATGGACGTCCGCTCGAACTGGTAAGGCGCGACGAGGCGGTAGCACCACATCTCACACCTCCACCGGCAGCTTGCTCCAGCCCCACTGAAAGCTGGACGGCGGCCGCAACGCCGCCCCGTCGATGATGCGGTAGTCCGGCACGCGCCGCAGCCATTCGGTGACCAGAACGTTGACCTCGAGGCGGGCCAGGTGATAGCCGAGACAGAAATGCTGTCCGCGCCCGAAGGCCAGCGAGCGGCCGATCGGCCGGTTCCAGATGAATTCGTCCGGGTCGGGGTATTCGCGCTCGTCCCGGTTGGCCGAGGCGAGCAGCGTGATGATCCGTTGGCCGGCCTCGACGGTGGTCCCGTGAATAGTGAAGGGCTTGCGCGCGGTTCGCGCGAACCACTGGGCGGGAGCGCAGTATCGGATCATTTCCTCGCGTGCGACCGGGACGTTGGCGTCGGGGTTGGCGCGCACCGCGGCCAGTTGGTCGGGATGCTTGAGCAATTCCCACAATCCGTGCGCGACGACCTTGGGCACGGTCTCGGTTCCGCCGATGAACACACACAGCATCTGGGTGGCCACCTCGACGTCGTCGAGCGCGGTGTCGTCGGGTCGGCGGTAGCCGAGCAGGCCGTCCACGACGGGCAACTCGCCATCGGTGCCGGCTCGTCGCCGTTGGACGGCGGGGATCAGGTGTTCCAGGTAGTTCGGCCGGGCAGCGGCGGTGTCGACACCGCTGCCGGGTTCGGCGAGGCTGCCGGCGTTCACCGCAGCCAGCACATCGGTCGCGAATTCGACTGGAATGCCGAGTAATTCGCAGACCACCGAGGCGACGACGATCCCGCCGTAGTCCTGGGTGAGGTCGAACGTCCCTTGCGGCAGCAGTTCGTCGAGCCGGTCGTTGGCCAGCTCGCGGATCCTGGCTTCCCAGCCCGCAGCCTGCCTGGGCCGGAACGGCTGGCTGTGCGCCTTACGAACTCCGTCGTAGATCGGAGCGTCGAACACGGCATGAAAAGGCAACGGGTGCAACGGCGGATCCGCGACCGGCCCGTCGTTGTGGTGGGCCAGCACGGTCGCGGGCGGCAGCGTCCCTTCCGACGCGACGAAGGTTCCGTCGTTGAGTGCCAACACATCCCAGATGTCGTCGAACCGCGACAGCGCAAACGTGTCCCACTTGGGCAGGTAGTAGACCGGATGCTGGTCGCGCAGCACGCGGTAATACGGCAGCGGGTCGGCCATCACCGCCGGATCGAACGGGTCGTACGTAAAGTCGTTCATTGGAGCGGCGAGGGCGGAAGTGCTTGCAGGATCGAATCTTCCCAGCCGTCGCGCAGCGCCGGGGCTACGCTCATCCAGGTCACGATCTCGGCGGGCGGGCTTTCCTTCCACGACGGGTAATGGTTGGCGAAGCAGTCCCAGCCGCCCTCGAGCGCCCAGTAATGGATCACCTCGTTGAAGCGAAAGGTGGTGGTGAACGAACCCAGCCAGTGCTTACCGGTGCGCTCCGACCACGGCACGTAGAGTCGTTCCAGTTCACGGATGTAATCGTCCTGGCGGCCCGGCTTGGTCTGCATGATCTCTTGAATCACCAGCGACGCACTGAAATTCGCGTCCTTCAACTGCGTGAGCGTCTTGTTACTCGGCCCGGGATACATGATCCGTCCCTCCCCCGATGCCCCGATGCCGGTCAGGAACGTCGACCACTGCCGTGCCGCGGCGTGGTGGCTACCGCCGGGAGCCTGCGCGCCGCCGATCCGCGCGTAGTCGGCGAACGCGTCGATCTCCCAGATGATGGTGGCTTGCGGCCAGTGGCCGTTGTAGGGCGTGGATTCCCACAGCGCGAACAGTCGCGCGCCCAATTCCTGCATCATCGGCTGGTATGTGTCGGTAAAGGCCTGGGTGAACTGCTCACTCGAGCCCGAACCCAGCGCGATCGTCTCATGCAGATACAGCAGGGTATGACTGTGATACTTGCGCATCAGCCAACCGGGATCAGTTCGGAATCGACAGGCAGAGAAGCCTTCATGTCGCTGCGCAGCGTCTCGATCGGCGCGACCGCGCCAACGATGCCCGCGGCTTCGAGCGCGTGACGCTTGAAGGCACGCGCCGCCGCAGAGAGCACATGCTGCACGGTGGTGGTCCGATGGCCGACGGCCAGTGGCCAATCATCATGCCAGAGCGTCACTTCGGTCATCCAGCGATCCAGCGCCGCCAGCACTTCCTGCCGGATTCGCGCATCGGAGGCGAACATGTCGGCGCTGACCGCCAGGCCGCGGCCCGCGCATTCCGTGCCGGCGGCCAGGATGTGCGGGTCGAGTTCGACGGCCTGCATGCCGAGGATCTGCAGCGGGCGGTGGTCGCACTGCTGCGCCAACAGCACGTGCACGTCCCAGCCGGCTCGCACCCGGTCGCAGAGCCAGCCGCCGATCGAGGCAGCGACGTCCGCCGCGTTGGCGGCGACCACGTCGAGCCGATACGCGACCGATCCAGCGGGACGGCGTTCCTCCAAGGTCCTCATCGCATCCCTTCACGCGTCGTCGATGACCCGGCCGACTCAGCGTGACACTTTTACGCCAATCTGTAAAGTTTCGATTGGATCAAGACTGGCGACGGGCCTTCAGCTCGGCGAGCACCTCGTCGGTGTGCTGGCCGAGTTCGGGCGCACAGGACCGCGGCGCCCACGGCGTGCCGTGGAAGTCGGCCGGGGTCGCCACCATGGGCACGGCAGCCGGCCCGTCGGGCACGTCGACCATCCCGCCGGCGGCGTGGAACTGCTCGTCAGCGATCACGTCCTCGATGCTGTTGACCGGTGACCAGAAGAAGTCTGGCTCGCCGGCGAAGATCTCGGCCCACTCGTCGAGCGTCTTGGTGGCGAAAATCTGGTCCAGCTCCCCGATCAGCTCTACGGCGTTGATCGCCCGGGATCGCGCAGCGGCGAACCGAGGGTCGTCCAGCCACTCGGCCTTGCCGACGGCACGGCACAGCGGAGGCCAGTGCCGGTCGACCTCCAGCCCGACGATCCAGAACCGTCGTCCGTCGGCGGTGGCGTAGTTGTTCATGCACGGGTTGAACATCTTCTCGCGTTGTCCGATCGCGATCGGCTGACCCGACATCAGATAGGTGTTCAGGTCGAAGCTGACCGTGTAGGCGCCCTGCCGGTACAGCGACGTGCTCACCAGCTGACCGTTTCCGGTGCGGCCGCGGGCCACCAGCGCCGCGCAGACCGCGGCGGCCAGCGTCATGCCGGCGGAGTGATCGCCCATCCCTCCCCGCTGGAACGGCGGCGTCTCACCGGGCCGGGTCAGCAGGTGGGCCAGCCCACCGCGGGCCCAGAACGCGGCAACGTCGTAGGCGGCCCGGTCGGCGTCCGGCCCGGTTTCGCCGTATCCGGTGATCAACCCGTAGACCAGGCGCGGGTGGTCCGGGGCCAGCGACTCGTAGTCGAGGCCGAGTCGCCGCAGCGCACCAGGCCGTACGTTGGTGATGAAAACGTCTGCACGGGAGACCAATTCGAGCGCTGTACGGCGACCGTCGTCGGTGGTCAGGTCGACGACCACGCTGCGCTTGGACCGGTTGTCCATCTCGAAGGGCGGGCTGACATCGACGTCGAGGCCGAGCATGCGACCGAACATCCGGGCCGGGTCGCCGGTCGGCGGCTCGATCTTGATGACGTCGGCACCCCAGTCGGCGAGGATGCCGCCGGTCGCGGGGCCGGCCACCCACACGCCGAGTTCGACGACGTTCACGCCTTCCATCGGTCCGGGCATGCCTCACACCATGCCATGCTTTTTTCTCGGCGTACCCTCGCAACGCATGAGCATGGTCACCGGTCACGGGCCCCTGAGCAGTGCTCCCGCCGGCTGGTTTTCGCCCCCGCTGCCCGCCGGAGCGAGGTACGTCGAGCCGCATGCCCGCCGCGTCCAGGCGTTCCGGAATGGCGACACCGTCATCGACACCGAGCACGCGTTACTGGTGCACCGGCCAGATCGACCGCTCAGCTACGCATTTCGCGCCGAGGACGCACCCGGGCTGCCCAGCGAACCCGTCGCCGAAGCGCCCGGATTCGTCTACGTGCCATGGGATGCTGTCGACACCTGGATCGAAGAGGGACGCACGCTGGTGCACTACCCGCCCAACCCGTATCACCGCGTCGACTGCCGGCCCACCACCCGGCGGCTGCGCGTCGAGGTCGGCGGCAAGACGCTGGTGGACACCGACAACACGACGATCCTGTTCGAAACCTCGCTAGAGCCGCGGCTCTATGTCGACCCGGCGCATGTGCGCACCGAGCTTCTGCTGCAATCGAATACGTCGACGTACTGCAACTACAAAGGCTGGGCCACCTACTGGTCTAGTGCCGACGTCGAAGACGTCGCGTGGAGTTACCTGGACCCGCCGCCGGAAAGCCAGCCGATCAAGGGGTTCATCAGCTTCGACGCCGCCCGCGCCACGGTTTTCGCCGAATTGCCCGGTCAGGACCGCGGCGGCGCATAGGCCGGCCGCCCCAGCCCGAGCGCATGCTGGGCGATCATGTTGCGGAACACCTCCAGGGTGCCGCCGTAGATGCCGACGGGTGAGGCCAGCCGGAACGCGTATTCGGCGCCGCCATTGTCGGCGCTGTCGGCGGCCCCGTCGGTGTCGACGGGCAGCGCGGACGCGGTGCCGAGGATGTCCATCAGGTCGGGTGCGCAGTCGCGCATGGTCTGCGCGTTGGCTACCCGACCGAACATCCCCGGTGTGCCCAAGGCCGCCTCGGTGCGAGCGACGCTGCGCCCCAACCGATATGCGACCGAGCCGTCGTCGATCAGCCGACTGCCATCGGGCCGCTCGCGCCCGGCCAGCGCCGCGATCGCGTCGATCGCCTCGGCCATCAACGTCAGGTGTTCGCTCATCACCGCGATGCGTTGCAGGCCGTCCTGTTCTTTCTCGGCGGTGCCGTGCTCCTCGTCGAGTGCACCGCGCAACACTCCCCAGCCGCCGTTGACCGGTCCGATGCGGTAGCGATCGTCTATCCGCACGTCGCTGTAGAAGACGATGTTGGTGCGGTCGCCGTCGACGGTGCGGATGGGTTGGATGTCGACGCCGGGCGCGTCAAGCGGAACCAGAAACATCGTCAGGTTCTTGTGTTTCGGTCCGTCGGGATCGGTGTTGGTCAGCAGGAACACGTACTTGGCGTTGTGCGCGTTGGACGTGAACATCTTGGCGCCGTTAATGATCCAGCCCTCGCCGTCGCGGACCGCGCGCGTCTTGCACGTTGCCACGTCCGAGCCGCCCTCGGGTTCGGTGTAGCCCAAGCACAACCGGGTCTCGCCGGACAGCACGCCGGGCAGCACCTCGTCGGTGAGTTCCGGGGGCCCGAAGTCGCGCATCATCCTCGCGACCACGGCCGTGGTGCCCCAGTGAAACCACGGGGTGTGGGCCCGGCCGATCTCCAGATCCCAGATGCGCCGGCGCAGCGCGCCGAACCCGCCGTCCGATTCGTCGTAGAAGTCGTCGGCCAGATACCCCTTGGCACCGAGCGCCAAATGGACGCCCTCGTCGAAGTTCTCCCCGGTTTCGCGATCCCGGCGGATCACCTCGTCGGTGACCACTTCGGCCAGGAACAGCCGCAGCCGATCACGGAATTCCCGGTCCTCGGAAGACAACTCGACGCGCGTGAAATCCATGAGAGTTATAGCCGCGCTTCGGTTTTGATCGTGGTGTCGGTGGTGCGCAACGGGCGGATCAGCGCGTCCTGCGTGAAGGATGCGATCAGCTCGCCCTCCTCGGTGTGCACGGCGCCGCGGACATATGACATGCCGGCACCGACCTGGGTGCTCTCGTGGGTGTAGAGCAGCCAGCCGGTCCAGGTCACCGGCTCGTGGAAGCTGACCGACACCGTCATCGGCGCGGTCGACACGGTCAGGTGCGACTGCGCGGTGCCGATCCCCTCGTGGGCGCGCATCGTGGTCGAAATGCCAAGGTGGCCGGTGAAATACGCGACCAACGCCTTGGCCAGATCGTCGCGGGCCGGGATCGGGTCGTAGTGCAGCCAGGCGTACAACTCCGGCGGTCCGACCTCGTCGGGGCTGTTCACGTCGACCACGTCGACCAGCCGCAGTTCGCGGCCGGCCATCGGCATCCCGCCGTCGTTGGCCTCACGCGGCGGGGTCACGTCGGGCCGGGGCAGGTGGTGGCGGATGACGTCGTCCGACGGCACGTCAAGCAGCGCCGTCACCGTGATCGCACGACGTCCGTTCTGCGAGACCGCGACCACCGCGGTGGCCGTCGAACGGCCCTCGGCGACCACGTCGATGTCGATCTCAACCGGCGGTCCGACCAGTACGGCGCGGGCGAACACGGCGTGCACCGAGCGCACCGACTTCTCCGGAAACCGTTTGGCGACAGCAACAATCACTTGCGCAAGCACCTGGGTGCCTTCCACGACCTGACGTTCGTCCTCGGCCGCGATGCCGCTGTCGGCGATGAATGCGCCGTCTTCCCCCGGGCGCGCGTCGAACAAGTCCAGAAGGCCGGCGACCGACCAGTGCGTCTGCTCAGAGTCTGTTGTCACTTAGCGAGAATGACATTCTCGGCAAAAGTTGTAAAGCCTCCCTGTCCTCAAGCGGAGCTGCGATGCAGTCGAGGGGCCGCCAACTCGTCGTTGTCGACAACGAAGTCGGCCACCTGTTCTGGGTTCACCTCGGCGATGTACATGCGCGCTGCCGCGTGATAGCGCTCGGCGTACTTTCGCCGGGCCTCGGCCTCTCCGCCGAATTGCTCTGCATCACGGTCGATTCCACGTCGCAAAGCCTCGTGGAAGCTGGTGTTCACGTAAATCACGGCATCCCAACTGGCACGGTGGCGACGCTGCATAAAGCTGCCATCGGCTATGAGGATGCTGTCGCGTTCGGCCCGCTCGGTGGGCTCGTCGACGGGGATGTCCGACATGAGATCGATGATGCGGCGGCTGAACCGCAGGTTGCCGTTTGGGCCTAGCGGCTCCAGGACTCGTCGGTTGAGCGCGTCGAAGTCGTACGCATCCTCGTAATAGCCCCGAGCGGAGTCCTTGCCCTGGCGGTAGCGATGCGCTCGTCGATGATGGAAGTCGTCCATTCGGATTCGGATCACGGATGTTCCGCGCTCCGCTATCGCGGCGGCAAGCTCATCCGCGAGCGTGGTCTTGCCCGAGGCGGTGATGCCGTCGATAGCCACGCGGAGCGGGTGTTCGTCCCGGAGTTCGATCAGCGAGTCAGCCAGGCCGTCCAGCACCAGGGTTCGCCGGTTCACGCCATGGGATCTTAGGCGTCGATGACCAGGGCCTTGAACCGGTCGATCACCTCGAGGGCGTGCGCCAGGCTGTCACCGGGCAGTCCGACCTGCACCCAGGTCACGCCGAGTTTGGCCAGGTGATCCAGTCCGGCCAGGTACGCGTCGGCGTTGAAGTCGTCGCTCGATGGGCTGCCGCCTTCGAAGTTGCCGAAGACGATGTCGACGGTCGCCGGGTCTCGTCCGGCTTGGTCGAGTCGGCGGCGCAGATCGTCGATGCCCTCGGCGAGGGCTTCGACGGAATCCAGTGACGCCGTGCGCGCGGTCTGGGCCAGCGCAGGCGGCGCGGCGAACGGGCACCACCCGTCGCCCTTGTCCGCGACCCGCCGCCGGGCCGCCGCGGTGTTGCCACCGATCCAGATCGGTGGATGCGGATTGCTGACCGGCCGCGGGTGCGCGGTGATCCCTTTGGCGCTGAAGTGTTTGCCCTCGAAGCTGACGTCGTCTCCGGTCCAGATCGCCTTGATCACGTCGAGTGATTCGTCGAAGAGGGCCGCACGCTCCTCGAAATCGACTCCGAGCGCGGCAAACTCGCGCTTGAGATAGCCGACACCGACGGCCAGCGTGAACCTGCCCTCGGACAGCAGGTCCAACGTCGCGCCAGATTTGGCGACTACGAACGGGTTCCGGTAGGGCAGCACCACGATGTTGGGGATCAGCCGCAGCGTGCTGGTGCGGGCGGCGGCGAATCCCATCGCCACGAACGGGTCGAGGGCATCGTGGCCGCCGGCCTCCAGCCAGCGCTGCGTGGGTGCGGGATGGTCGGTGAACCCGAAACCGTGAATTCCGGCCGCCTCGGCGGCTGCGGCGACGGTCGCGATGCCCTCGCCTCTGACCAGCTCGGGGTTGTAGGGGTGGCTGTGCATCGGGTGGGTGATGGTGAATTTCATCTGCCGCTTTCGTTAGCTGAGCACCGACGATGTCCCTGCAAGTTACCGCGTGACATTTATACGATAATCTGTAAAGCCAGCCGGGTGACCGGCCTGGACCAAGAATTGGATGTACTCGATGACGGCAATGGTTGAGGGGCTGACGCCGCTCGCGACGGGTTTCTGCTTCGGCGAGGGACCGCGCTGGTTCGAGAATCTGTTGTGGTTCTCCGACATGCTCGGCGAGGCCGTGCACACCGTCACCGCCGGCGGGGCGATGACCACACTGCCGCTACCCGGGCAGGCCCCGTCGGGCCTGGGGTTCCGGCCCGACGGCACGCTGCTGATCGTGTCGACCAAAGACCGCAAGCTACTGGCCTATGACGGCGAAACCGTCGACACGACAGCCGATTTGAGCGCGCTGGCCCCGGCCGACCTCGGCGACATGGTGGTCGACCAGCATGGCCGGGCCTACATCGGGTCGCAGGCGCGCGAGGGCGGCGTCATCCTGCGGGTCGACCCCGACGACACCGTCACCGTGGTCGCGCGGGACCTGGATTTCCCCAACGGCATGGTCATCACGCCTGATCGGACGCTGATCGTCGCCGAATCGATCGGCCGGCGGTTGACCGCGTACACCATCGGCGCCGACGGCGAGCTGACCGAGCGACGCGTCTTCGCCGACGGGTTGGACGGCCCGCCGGACGGCATCTGCCTCGACGCCGAGGGCGGCGTATGGACGGCGATGACGCTGGCCCACCAGTTCGAGCGCATCGTCGAGGGGGGCGAGGTGACGCACCGCATCGACATCGGCGATCGGGTGGCGATCGCCTGCGTGCTGGGCGGTGCCGCTGGGCGGACCCTGTTCATGTTGACGAGCAGCGACGCCTACCCCGAGCGGCTGGTGGGCACACAATCGTCCCGCGTCGATACGGTGATCGTCGATACCCCCGGCGTCGGCGGCGAGCGGTGACCGATTCGTACTACGAATTGCTCGACGCCGCCGACCCGGTGGGCGAAAAGTTCACTGCCACAGACTTAGTCCGTAGCACGTGGACGGCGAACATCCAGCATGCCGCCCCGGTGTCGGCGCTTCTGGTCCGCGCGTTGGAGCGCTGCGCGGCGCGCGACGACACCCGGTTGAGCCGTGTCGCCATCGACCTGTTGGGTCCAGTGCCGGCCGACGGCGACATGTGGGTCCGCGCGAAGGTCGAACGCCCCGGCAAGCAGATCGAGTTGGTCAGCGCCGAGACGCTGGCGCTGGGCCCCGACGGTCAGCCGCGGCCGACCGCGCGGGCCACCGGGTGGCGGCTGCAGCAGCAGGACACCACTGAACTGACGCACGACGCCGCGCCGCTGCCCGCTCCGCTGTCCGAGGCGCGCAGCCGCGACCTTGCCAAGAACTTCGACCGCAACTACGTGCACAGCCTGGACTGGCGCTGGCTCACCACGCCGCTCAGCGACGGACCGGGCGAGTCGTGGATCAAGCCGACGGCCAACCTGGTCGCCGGTGAGACGATGACGCCGTTGGAGCGGTTGTTCGCGGTCGCCGACTGCGCCAATGGGATCGGCTCGAAAATCGACATCACCAAGTGGACGTTCCTGAACAACGACCTCGTCGTGCACGTGCACCGGATACCCGACGGTGAGTGGGTGGGCATCCGCGCGGAGACCAGCTACGGCCCGGATGGCATCGGGACGACGGTCGGCACCCTGTTCGACGAGACCGGTGCGGTGGGCGGCATCCAGCAGTCGGTGCTAGTTCGTCGAAGGCCTCAATAGCCGCGAAAGTGCAACTAGCGACGCATTTCTCGAGGGACACCGTCGGCGGCTGCGCTCTCGCGGCGCGACGGGATGACGTCGACGACGCGCAGGTGCATGTCGGACGCCGTGATGGTCGCGGCGATCAGTCGGCCTGCGTCGGCGGCCGGCACCGCGCCGGTCGACCGGACAATCGACGCCCGCACGCCGGTGCCGACGAATTCGGCGTCCAGTCCGCAGATCCAGGCGTCGAGCATCCGGTCGGTTCCGGCCGGCGACTCCCCGACCAGGCCCGGGCTGAGCAGCACCACGTCACCGCGGCCGTTGTCGATCATCGGCGAAACAAGTTGTGTCACAAGGTGTTGCGCGCCCACCCAGGATCTCTCGGCGACACCGGCGCTGCTGATCAGCCCGTCGACGTCACCGATCAGGTAGTCGACCGACTCCAGGAAGCCGTCGATGGACGGCGGGTCGGCCAGGTCCAGGTGGGCGGCGAACACCGATGCGCCGCTCGATCGCAGCCGGGCGGCGAAATCCTCGCCGGCCTGCGGTCGAGGGCTGCCCATCAGAACGGAATGCCCGCCGGCCGCCAACCGGGTTGCCGTGGCGAAGGCCACCGGTGAGGAGGCCTCGGTGATGACCACCGTCCTGGCGTGGCTCACCACAGACGCCCGTGTTCTGGGGTTCGCCCGGCTAAGCTCGGGTAATCAGCGACCAGTGCCACGAAAACAGCGTGACACTTCCAACTAATTTTGTAAAGTTGCGGGTATGGACCAGACGTCGACCATCGAGGGTGACACCTCGACGCAGCAGCGGATCCTCGCTGCGACCGCCGAGGTCCTCGGCCGCAACGGCAAACGCAAGCTCAGCCTGTCCGACGTCGCTGTCCAGGCCGGGGTGTCGAGGCCAACGCTGTATCGCTGGTTCGCCTCGAAAGAGGACCTGCTCTCGGCGTTCTCCACCTACGAACGCGTTACCTTCGAAAGCGGCATGAGCCAGGCGACGGCCGGACTCAAGGGCGCCGACAAGCTCGACGCTGCACTGCGGTTCATCGTCGACTACCAGCACTCCTACACCGGTGTGCGGATGGTCGACATCGAACCCGAATACGTCATCTCCCAGTTCGCCGGTGTCATCCCCCAGATGCGCGACGGCTTGCAGCGGCTGATCCCCGGGCCCAACGCCGCGGTCAAGGCCGCGACGGCGATCCGAGTGGCGTTCTCGCACTATGTGATTCGCAGCGACGACGCCGACGACTTTCTCGCCCAGCTGCGGCACGCGGTCGGCGTCAAGCCCTCGGTCGACTAGTCGAACAGCACCGCGGCGTTGAGGTAGCCGGTCGGGTCGAAGGCCCTTTTCAGCGTTCGCATCGCCGCGATGTCGGCGTCGTCGCGAGACATTCCGAGGTAGCGGCGTTTCCGGCTGCCCACCCCATGCTCGGAGCTGACATTGCCGCCGCAATCGGCGATCAGGTCCATCATCGCGGTGTAGAGCTGCTGTTCCTGCTCGGCGCTGCAACGCAACACGTTCAGGTGCAGGTTGCCCTCGCCGATGTGCCCGAACAGCACACCGACGGCGTCGGCGGCGTGCCGCTGCACCAACGCCTCCGCCTGTCCGGCGAACTGGGCCACTGCGGCCAGGGGTAGCGAGACGTCGAATTTCAGCGGCGGCCCGAACAAGCCGACCACCTCGGCCACCGATTCGCGCACCCGCCAAAGCCGTTGTTGCGCAGCGATATCGACCCCCACCGCGGGCTCACCCGACGTCTGCACGCCCTCGAGCGCGTCGGCAAGCCGCTCGGTCTGGTCGTGATCGGATGCCAGCTCCACCAACAACAGCCACCGGCTGTCCACCGGCGGCGGCGCACCAAGATGCTCGTCGGCCAGCGCGCTGGCTCGCCCGTCGACCAGCTCGATCGCGGCGATACCGTCCAGGTCACGGAACAACCGCCCCGCGTCGACGAGCGCGTCCAGGTCGTCGAAGCCGCAGACCGCGGTCACGCGATGCGCCGGATCGGGGTGCAGCCGCAGGTCCAGTGCGGTGATCACGCCGAGCGTGCCTTCGGCGCCGACGAACAGCGCCGGCAGGTCGTAGCCGGTGTTGTCGGCCCGCACCCGGGAGTGCCGTCGCACCACCGAGCCGTCGGGCAGCGCGACGTCCATGCCGATGACCTGGCTGCCCATGTTCCCGTAGCGCACGGTGCGCAACCCGCCGGCGTTGGTCGAGGCCATGCCGCCAACCGTCGCGGTGTCACGCGCGGACAGATCGACACCGAACACCAGGCCGGCCGCGCCGGCCGCGCGCTGCACCGCGCTCAATGTCGCCCCGGCTCCGGCCTCGATACGCCGTTCGGTGGTGTCGACATCGCTTATGCCGCAGAGCCTTT
>NZ_LZLV01000128.1 GCF_001673405.1 Mycobacterium sp. 1245111.1
GGCGATCATGATTGAAACAGGATCCATCATCGTCTGCGCTCGGCTGCTGGACACCTTCCTCGTACGCACCACCACCGACCCCGCCACCGCCTACATCACCGCATACGACAGCGCCCGATTCGCCCTGGTTGGCCTGCTGGCCCAACAAGGCTTGCGCGCGACCCAACGCGGCGGCCACCTCGCCGTCGAACACGCAACACGAGCGCAGTTCGACACCCAATTCGCCGAATTCGCGACACTGCGCCGCCGGCGCGCCGAACTTGAATACCCGCGCTATGCAGGGGAGGTCGTCGAGCCATCAGAAGCCGGTGACGCGATCAAGATCGCCGACCAGATTATCGGCGACGCCGGGCTGCTGTTACCGCATCTGCCCCTGTTCTAGTACTTGGGCGACGTTACCGGAAGACAAAGAATAGAACCGCCGGGTCATGTTGCGCGGCAGGCGGTTTCAAGCCGCCACCCCCCAAAAAAAGAGCGCCAGAAGGCAAACACCCCATCAAGACCCGGTCGACTAGCGCGGCGGAAACGCGGACATTAGGCCGGTAACGGTTGCAGAGCAACGGATTCAGCACGCCCACTGACTAGCGCGGCGAGCGCGGCATCGATGACAGTGTTGAGTGCGGGCCTGGGTCGATCGCCGAGACGGAATTGTCTCCTGTCGCGCCGATGAACGACTCTGGCGGGTCGGCGAGCCCGGCTTAACCCGCCGCTAGCAGGTCGTCCAGGCCGCGCCGCGCTACCGGGCCGGCGTCCCCGCCCGACGCCGCGATCTCGGCCAGCCGGGTGCGCCAGAAGTCCCATCGGGCCGGATTGAAGCCGGGTACGGTCAGCCCCGCCCGCTGGGCCCGGGCGCCCAGGATGTGGCTGCGCCCCCGATAGCCTGCCTCGCGTTGCCGGGTCAGGGATGCGAGCAGCGGTCCAGCCAGCCGGAACCACTCCACCGCGCCCGGGAGCAGCGCGGGGACACCCGCCTCGGGCTCATCGTCTTCCAGGGCGTGGCGCAGCGCCCAGAGGGTCCGTCAGATTAACGGTGTAAGCGGCATCCTCGGTTAGTTGGTTTCGCTTCCCGGCATGCGGTCGGCGAAGGTG
>NZ_LZLV01000129.1 GCF_001673405.1 Mycobacterium sp. 1245111.1
CCGCAGCCCGATTCTCCGCGCGCGCCGCCTCACGCAACTCCCGCATCACCGAATCGAACATACATTCGACTATGCCACAGCCGTCCGACACGTGAATCTGGTCGGGCGAAAGCAGGGCGATTGATCCATTCCACCTCGGCCTTCGGGTGACCAAGCTCTGTCTATGTCGCTGAAAGCACAACACGAGTCGGGCCATATCTGGAACTCGACGACGAAAATCTGGAACACCCTTGTGACGCAGGGCCGGTTCGATCAAGCCGCCGCGCGTGTAAGAACTTCTATCTCGCACTCGTCGGTGCCGGCGCGTTGGCCTGGGGTTCGTTCCGGCTGTTGGAGATCCGCCGTGACCGCCGCAGGCCGAAGACATAGACCGCCCACAGCGCGACCGTGAGCACTTCGGCGATGACGCTGATCGCCGCGTGTGGCGCTGGCTCCCAACCTGTTTCGGAGAAACCAAACAACCCAACGGTCCGCGACAGCGCGAATGCGACCAACGCACCACCGGCCAACCCCGCCGCGGCCCACTGCAGCCACCCCGGGCCACCGATCAGGATCAGCAGTGCGAGCGCAAACGAGACTCCCGCCTGCACCAGGAACGCAGGCCCGATCATCGGAATGTGTTGGTAGCCATGGACGTAAAGGTAGGCATGGCTGATGCCGCTAGTCGCCACCGCCAACGCCATCGCTAATCTGATCAGAATCATTGCAGTGTCTTCTCTTTCAGCGCGAGAGAGGTTTGGCCCCGGTCGTAGCTGACCTCACGGATGCCCAGCGCATCCTGCAACTTGCCGGCAGGCAGGGTGACCGGCTTGGGCGCCGGCCCGTCTCCGGGATGTGGCAAGGGATAGGCGGTCGTCGTCCCGCTGTGGAAGGTCACGTTGCCTTCGGTCTTGGAAAACAGCTGATGCACGTGGCCGTTGAGGCACGTGACCGACGAGAACCTGCGCAGATAGCTCAGCGCCTGGGCGGCATCGTCGGTCCCCCAGCCCCAGTCCGGATACATGGCAAACAGCGGGATGTGGCTGAACACGATGATCGGCGTATCGCTGGGCAGCGGCGCCACGTCTTTCTCCACGAACTCGAGTTGCTCAACACCAAGGTGCCCAAGCTTTTTCAGGTTCAGCGTGTTGACCAACGCGATCACGTGGACCCCGGCGATGTCAAAGCTGTACCAACCGTCGCCGCGTGTTCCGGCGCCGAACGCGCTGCGATACTTCTGGCCCCCGTCGTCGACAGAGTCGTGTTCACCGGGAACCGTGAAGACGTGGTTCGTGTGCAGACCCGCCATCATCTGCTTGACCTGATCGAACTGCCCCGGTGTGGCCAGATGGGTGAGATCGCCGGTGTGGATCACGAAGTCCGGCTGGTAGCCCAGATTGTTGATCCGGTCGATGGCGTGGGTGAACGAATCCGCGACATTCGGATTGGCCTTGCCGACAAAGCCGATGTGGCTGTCGCTGACTTGAGCGAACCGCAGCGCGGGCCGATTCGGACTGCGCGCGGCGTCGGCAGTGCCGGCGACGTGGGACACAACTTCGCCTCCCACCACCGCCAGGCCGACCGCCGCGCCGAACCAGGCGCTGTGCCGGATCAGCTGTCGCCGGTTCATGGTGTGCGGCTCGTCGGTCACTGGGTCACCACCACGGTTGCACGCATGAACGGGTGGATCGAGCAGACGTAGTCGAACGTGCCCGCTTTCGTGAACGTGAAGGAAAACGTTGCCTGCGAACCCATTCCGGGCGAGTGGAACGACCCGTCGTTAGCAACGACGGTGTGCGGCTCCTCGTCCCGGTTGGTCCAGGTGACCGTGCTACCCGCCGGGACGGTCAGCTTCGCCGGAGCAAAGGCGAAGTTGTCGATGTAGACCGCGTTCGCGGCCGCCGGAGCCGCCGAACCCACTGACGGGGCGGCCGGACCGGCAGGCATGTTCGACATCGGGGGCATTCCACCCATGCCCGGCGTCGACGCCGACGGCCCGAACGTCACCGACGGCGCCTTCACCGACGGCGGTGACGAGCAGCCCGCGACCATTAACACCAACATCAATATGCTTGCGCCCCAGTGTTGTACGCGCATAACCAGGTCCCTCCATCGTCGGCGAGAGGTACGCCTCGCCTAGAGATAGGGCAGCGGGTTACACGCGGTCAGGCCGGCTGGTGTGGCGCCGCCGGGACGAACACCTCGATGACGCCGTCCTGCTCGCGAACCATCAACGTAGGCAACGGTTTCGGGGCGATCGGCAGTTGGTGTGTCAGCACCTGGCCGGCGGGCGCGAACGATGTCGAATGGCAGGGGCAGCGCAATCGGTCGTCGGGCGCGTCGAACCACAGGCGGCAGCCCTGGTGGGTGCACACTCCCGAGACGGCTTCGGGCTTGCCGTCGACCCGGCGAACGAATCCGATCACCGAACCGACATCGAAGGGCCGCATCACGCCGTCGGTCACGTCGGCGCTGGCCGCCACGCGAACCCAGCGCCCGGTGTTCGGCGTGAGTTCCTGGGATCCGCCGTCGGCGACCTGGCCATCGATCAGCGCGCGGTCGATCGACACCGCCGCCACCGCGGCCGCCGCGGCGGCCGACGTACCGACTATCACGGTGCGGCGGTTTGCATTCGACTTCGGCGCCGGCCGCCCGGCGCTGTCCTGTTGCGCGGCAAGCCGGCGGTGCAGATCTGCGAGGAATTCCGGGCGCGGAGCATCGCTCTCCCGCCGCGCGGCCTGCAACTCGATCGCGGTCCGGATTTGCGCGGCCTCGAAGTCGTCGGGGCGGAACGGCTTTGGGCGGCGGCCGCGCAACAGGTCGTCGATGTACCGGCGCAATGCACGCGTGTTCATGATTCGCCCTCTTCGTTGACCTGCGCGGCCAGCCGCAGCGCGCGATGCTGGAGCACCTTGGCATTGGCGACACTAACGCCTAGTTCGGCCGCCGACTCCTTGATCGAACGCCCTTGCAGGAACCGCAGTTCCAAGATCCGTCGATAGTTGTCCGGCAACTGCCCGAGGACACCGGCTACCCGTTGCGGGGCGGTGCTGATCGCCTGCTCGCTCTCTGGCGGCTGCTCGATGTCGTCGATCGAGGTGATCTCGCGACCCAACGTCTCGCGCCAGTGCGCGGCCAACACGGTTCGCGCGGTGGCCCGCAGATAGCCACGGACCTCACCCACACTCGCCGTCAATCGCAGCGGTCGCAGCGCAGCGAGGAACACCTCGGCAGTGAGATCCTCGGCGTCGGCCCGGTTCCCAACGCGCGCGTAGATGGTGCGGTAAACCCAGGTGGCGTTGTCTTGGTAGACCGCCTCCCAGTCCGGATAGCCGTCGCCGGGCACCAAGCGCAAGGGCCGGGGGGTGGCGGGATCACCGTGTGCCGTCACATGTTGCCTGCCTGTCGAAAGCGTGGCTCCGCTGAGCATCTTGCCTGTCGGTGGTCCATAGCGTCTCGAGTTACACAGCGCTGCGCGCGGCTATCCCTTTCGGCGCCGAAACAGGATGGTCACACTGCGTCGCCGATTCGCGAATCCGGGCGCGAAGGTGAAGTCGTCCGTCTTGTGAAAGAGGTGTCCCTCGAACAGGACGGCCCGGTTCTCGCGGTAGGGAATCACGGTCGGTACCGCGTCCTGCTCCTCGAGGTACTGCCTGACCTTGTCGCCACCGGAGTTGTATTCGTCGTAACTCCAGTCGCTGGGCGCCTTTTTGTCCCACATCACCAGACCGCCGCTGTCGGGGTCGAGATTGGCAGAATCAGGGGTGATCCAGAAGTTCAGCGAGTAGTCGGCGTCGTCGCCGTGAATATCGGTTCCGGGCAGCTTGGCGTCGTACACAAAAGCCCACCACTGGGCCAATTGAAAATCGGCAAATGCCGCACCCATCGCCGCCGAAAACTCTTCTGCGATGGCGAACAGCGACACGCTGGCGAATCCGTGTTGGGGGAAGGCGCCGACGTAGCCGAATTGATATGGACGACGCCAAACAGTGGACTGCAGGCAGAATTTCCGCACCTGATCCAATGCCTCCGGCGTCAGAAAGTTATCGATGACCTGTACTTTTTCGCCGGCGGCAAGGGCTTGCTGGAGCGACGCATAGTCGACCGTCGGGTTCAGATACTCCGGCAGCCTCTCCTCTGGAACCTTCACATATGGCGGGTCGGCGAGCATGTGGGCGTTGATCGCGTTGACGGAGACCCACGGCGCCTCGCCGTTAGCTCCGTCGATGGCGTCCGTCAGACCGCGGCGCATATTGTGCAGTCCCCCGCTGAACCCACCGGCAGAGTTCCGCTGCGCGCCATTGCTGGCGAGAATGTGGTCGAGCTGTTCGACGTTGTGCAGGGCGAAATGCGCTGGCACCGAATACTGGGCGGGCTGTGTCGCCAGACGCTCGTCGCGACCGAGGGCGGCGACGGCCTCGAGCTCTGTCAGCGCAGAAGCGTAATCCTCCAGAGCCACATGCACCTTCGCAAGAGCGTCGTGGGCCGGCGCGGACGACGGGTCGGTGTCTACCGCGCGCGTGGCGTAGCGCAACGCCTTGTCGAGCTCGCCGAGTTCCACGGTGGTGGATGCCAACAGGTACAGAACTGGAAGTATCGGGTCATCATCGACGACGTCCTCCAGCACCGTGACCGCTGCCGCGAAATCGCCGCCCAGCACCAGACGTTCGGCTTCGGCCAAGGCCGTCGTCGCAGCCGATCGGGATTCCGCCACCGCTATTCCTGCCTGTCGTGTGGTCGAGGTCGGCACGCACATCGTCCACCCGCGCACCTTACGCGGAGACAGAAACGTCGGCCGGACACCATCGCGGTGCCCGGCCGACAGAGAGTTGTGGTCAGCCGGCGGATGCGGCGTTGGCGGCTTCAGTGGCCGCGTACGACCCGGCACTGGTGCCCAGTGTGTTCACGAACTGCTCGTGAATGGCGGCGGCCTGTGCGGCGACGGCCTGGTACAGCTGCGCGTGGGCCGCGAACTGCGCGGCGGTCAGGGCTGACACCTCGTCAGCGGCCGCGGGCACGACACCGGTTGTCGGCGCCGCTGCGGCGGCGTTCTGCGCGCTGAACGACGAGCCGATGCCGCCCAGGGCGGTTGCCGCCGAGCTCAGCGCCTCGGGCTGCGTGGTCACGAATGACATGTGATGTCTCCTCAAAGTACGAACATCGCTTCTGAGAAGACTGTAGGCCTGCCAGGCCGTGCGGCACCTGTTACGACGCCGGCTTCCACTTAGCTAAGCCGGCCGGCGCGCCGCCCTTGTAACCCCCAAAAGCGGCCGTGGCGTGCCGAAACACCAGCTGGGTCGGGTCGCACGGAGGCGCCGGGACCGGCAACCCGACTTTTTGATTTCCAGATTTTTATTCGATGACACCTGTCGTTCACCGACCCGGCCGGCGCCACCGATCACCCGCGATCGCCGAATTTCCGCAGTTCAGACCTTATTTTTCACCCTCAGCGACAAACCCCTGGCGCTAGGCCGCGGCGGCGCATTCGGCGTCCCGCCGCGGGGCCCCGGCCGACGTCGGCAAAACAGGATCCTGCCGAACCTGGATAGCCTTCACTCACCGGGGAAATTCAGGCAGCTGCCAGGCAATTCGTACCTAATTGCCAGGGCTTCCTGGTGCCCCGAACAGCTTGTTCGCCCCAAACGCGCTGTCAAAGCGCGGGGCATTGGGACCACACAGCCGGAGCGAGGGACACGGATGGTTTTCGATTTTGGGGCGCTACCGCCGGAGGTCAACTCCGGCAAGATTTACTCCGGCCCCGGCTCGGCGCCGCTGTTGGCGGCCGCGACGGCCTGGGACGCGCTGGCCAGTGAGCTGCAAACCACCGCAGCCGGTTACGCCGCCACGATCACCGAGCTGAGCTCGAATTGGCAGGGCCCGTCGTCGACGGCTGCAGCCGACGCCGCAGCGCCGTTCACGGAGTGGCTGAGCAGCACCGCCGCTCAGGCCGAACAGACGGCAGCCCAGGCTCAAGCCGCGGCGGCCGCCTATGAGGCCGCTTTCGCGGCCAGCATCCCGCCACCGGTGATCGAGGCCAACCGGGCGCTGCTGGCGGCGCTGGTCGCCACAAACTTCCTGGGTGTCAACACCCCGGCGATCGCCGCGACCGAGGCAACCTACGCAGAGTTCTGGGCCCAGGACGCGGGTGCGATGTACGCCTATGCCGGGGCCGCGAGCACCGCGACTCAGCTGACGCCGTTCACCGAAGCGCCGGCGACGACCAACGACAGTGGGCAGGCCACCCAGGCGGCAAGCACGGCGCAGTCGGCCGCCGCCTCGTCCGCCGATTCGACCACCGACGCGATCTCGGCGCTCCTGACCCAGCTGAACTCCCAAATCACCCAGTTCGGCACCGAACTGGGGACGCTGAACAGCCAGCTCACGGCCCTGCTGCCGCAATCGAGCACAACGCTGGCGCAGCTGGTGGCGAGCTTGGGCTTGCCACCCTCGGTCACGAACGGCATCACACTGTTCAACCAGTTCCTGACCACGGGCGCCAACACCATGAGTACCTGGGCGGCCGGCCCGTGGACCCCGCTCGGCTTCGGAAGCCTGCTGAAAAACTGGTGGCAGGTGTCCATCTCTATCCCAAGCCTCGGTACCGGTATCCAGGGCATCGGGCCGCTGATCCACCCGACTCCGATCACCGGAGCGCTGTCGCCCCTGCTGCACAGCGGACTGTTGAGCGGCTCCTACGGCGGTGCGAGCAACGCGGGAACCCTGGCATCGGTCGGCCGGGCCGGCACCATCGGGGGTCTCTCGGTGCCGCAGAACTGGGCCGCCGCGACGCCGGCCGTCCGCACGGTCGCCGCCGAGATGGAAGCGTCCGCGGTCGACGCCGCTCCCGAGATGGGCCTCGCCCAGCCCGGGATGTTCGGTCAGACGGCGCTGTCCAGCCTGGCCGGTCGGGCCCTAGGCGGGACCGCCACCCGGGCGGCCGTGGGTCAGGGCTACCGCGTACCCGGCGCGGTAGCGGCCGACGAGATCGCCACCACCGCCACCATCATCGTCATCCCGCCGAGCGCGGAATAGGAGATACGGCAATGGTTTTCGATTTCGCAGCACAGCCGCCGGAGCTCATCTCGGCCAAGATCTACTCGGGTCCGGGTGCCGAGTCGTTGCAGACCGCCGCGGCGGCCTGGGACGGTTTGGCCGGCGAATTGCAGTCGACCGCAGCCGATTTCCAGTCGGTGATCGACGGCTTGGTGAGCGGTGACTGGACGGGTCCGTCGGCGGACGCCGCGGCCTCGGCCGCTGCGCCCTACGTGTCGTGGCTGTCGACCACGGCCGGCCAGGCCGAGCAAACCGCGAGCCAGGCCCGGGCCGCCGCCAGCGCGTACGAGACCGCGCTCGCGGCCACCGTGCCACCCGCGGAGATCGCGGCCAATCGCACCCAGTTGCTGTCGCTGTTGCCGGCCAACATCTTTGGTCAGTACAACGCGGCTATCGCGGCCCTCGAAGCGGAGTACGCGCAGTTCTGGGCCCAAGATGTCGCGGCGATCACCGGCTACGCGGGATCGTCGCAGGCGGCCACCACCGGCCTGGGCTCGTTCACCGAGGCACCGCAAACCACCAATCCCAGCGGCACGGCAGCGCAGGCCGCAGCGACCGCCGCTGCTGCACCTACCGACCTGGAATCGATCCTCGAGCAGGCCGAGGCCACCGCAAGCAACTTCCTCAACCAGGTCACCGCGCTGAACGGCGATTACACCAAATTCATCACCAACGCGCTGGGCACTATCCCCGGCGGGTCGACCCTGGCCACGACGTGGACCAACCTTTACTCCTTCATTTCCGGCGCCGGTAGCCAGGCCACGTGGACCAACGTGGTCAACAGCACGACCGGCATGGGCATCTCGCAGTGGAAGAACTTCTTCATCTACCAGCCGTGGAGCCACGGCATCGGACTCGGTTCACTCGGCGCGGGATTGTCCTCGCCAGGGCACGCCGCCGGCCTGGGCGGGCTGGGCGCGCGCGCCGCAACCGCGGCGCTGGGTAGCGCGCAGACGGTGGGCAAGCTGTCGGTGCCACCGAGCTGGGCTGGGGCCACCCCGGCGATCCGGCTGGCCGCGACGTCGTTGCCGGACGGCGCGTTCGCCGCGACCGCCGCTCCGAGCATGGAGGTCCCGCTGAGCGCGCTGAACCAGGCCAGCCTCGGCAGCCTGGCTGGAGGCGCGCTGGGCAGCCCGGCGTCGCGAGTCGTGAGCTCGACGGGTGTCCGGGCCAAGGTGACCGCGCCGGCGCGCACCAAGGGACCCGTCCCGCTCGACAAGGTCATCGCGAAGCTGCAGGAATCGCCGGATGACGTCCAGCACTGGAACGTCGACGAGGCCGGGCTCGACGACCTGGTCGCCAAGCTGTCGACGAAGCCCGGTATTCATGCCGTGCACCTGACCGATGGCAAAACCACCGCTGCGGTCGCGAAGGCCGCCAGCGAAACAGGTTAGCCCGATAGAACTTCGAAAAAGCAACTCTCGAAGGAGGATTAATGAAATCTTGGATCGCCATTCTGGGCGTATCGCTTGGACTCACGCTTGCCGCACCGGCCTATGCCGAGCCCGGTGTCGACGAGCCGGCCACCGACGAGAACAACGGCTCCTTTCTTGCTGACCTGAACAAGGTGGGCATCGGCTTCTCCGATCCGGCCCAGGCCGTCAGCGCCGGCCAGGCCGTGTGCGGTTGCCTCCACAACGGCATGGGCGGCCTGCACCTGATCCAGCACCTGCAGGAGAGCAACCCTGCCCTCACCGAAAGCGGCGCCGCGCAGTTCGCGACGATCTCGGCCAAGGCGTACTGCCCGAAGCAACTCGAGGAAGCACACGCGCCAGGCCACAAGTATCTGAAGGGCAACGCCCCCGGCAAGGGCACCGGAGACGGAGAGACGACCGTGCCCAAGGGTTCGGGCGGCGGCGACTAGGCCTTGACCGCCTCCACGAAGTAACCGCGCGGCGCGTTGGGCACATCAGCCGGAACCGGCGGGTGTGCCCAACGTTTCCATGTGTTGCCAGGTACCGCCATGTCCGTCACGGCCGCGGTCCAGCCGTCTTTCACCAGCGCTGCGGGTGTGTCACTGCTGAAAACCCATGGCGCACCGAGCTTTTCCATGTACGCCAAGGTGGCGGCCGAGAATGGCGCCGCCAACAAGGCTGTACCGACGACGTCATACAGCAGCACCGAACCGGGCGCGGACAATCCGTCGACGCGCGCGAACAACCGATCGACGTCCGGCGCGTGAAGGTACTGCAGCAATCCTTCAACCAACCAGGCCGTCGGTGTAGCGGGGTTAAACCCCTGCGCAGCAAGGCTCTTCGGCCAGTCGTCGGCGAGATCCACACCGACGGCCACACGTCGGCAGCGCGGCCGCTCCCCGGCCAGCCGCTCGTCCTTGATGGCGATCACGTGCGGCTGGTCGACCTCGAACACCGTCGTATCGTCACGCCACGGCAACCGATAAGAACGGGCGTCCATACCCGCGGCGAGGATCACCACCTGTGACAGGCCACCGGCGTGCGCTTTCAGGAGCGCCTCGTCGTAAAGCCTTGTGCGGACGACGATCGGCGCCGCGGGCTGACCGGTCGCTTCGTTCGCCTCGGCCAGCAGCCGGCGCCCGTCGTCGCCGGCCAACCGTGCGGCGTAGGGATCGTGGAAGAGTGCGTCGTTGCGCCGGGATTCTTCGGCCCGCATGGCCGCGACCAGTAGACCGGTGGTTGCGACTGCGTGTTTCGAGCTGTCCATCACTCGATCATCGGCCTACTGTTGCCCGTCGTCTTGGATATTTGTGCTCCGGCATGGCGGGGACATGGCTGGGCAACACCAGCCGCTGCTCGGTGTACTCCGACGGCGTCATACCGGTGAAAGACCGGAATTCCCGGACGAAGTGGGCCTGGTCGAAATAGCCGGCCTCGGCTGCCACCCGCGCTCCGCTCATCGACCCGAGCAACCGCAGCGAAGCCTGAAGGCGGCGAACGCGCGCATATGCCTTGGGCGACAGGCCGACTTCGGCGCGAAACAATGCGACCAACCGCTTGGTGGTCATACCTACCAGGTGCCGGAGCTCGGCCATCCGAATCGACGGGTTGGCCTCGATCGCGGCGAGCGCGGCTGCCACACCGGGATGCCGTCGCACCGATGAGCATGGCTGCGAAAGCAGGAAGGCCTCCAGGATGCCGAACCGGGCCGCTGCAGTCGGGGCGTCAATCAACCGCTCGTGCAGCTCGATGCCGGCGGATCCCCAAATGTCGTCGAGGCCGATATAAGCATTCTCCAAGTCGCTCAACGGCATTCGCAAGAACGGGTATGCCCCGCCGGGCCGAAAATGAACTGCCATCGCAGGCTGGCCGGCCGGCATCTCGGAGACGTAGGAGGCGGTGTGTGATCCGGTGATGAAGGCCGAGGGAACGGTTAGCCTCGTACTGCCGTCGGCCGCATAGAAATCGAGCTGCTGCCGCTCGCCCACGTCGATCACGAGCGTGACGGCGCCGCGTGGCAGCGCCCGACTGCGGTAATCGACAGGCGCGTGCCAATGCCCGATGATCTCGGTGCAGTCGGCCAACGCCGAGGCCGGCCGGCGTATGGATACGCCATCCATGCAATCGACGATAGTGGCGGTGCTGTTGCCGAACGGCAGTCAGGGCTCGCCGTCGATAAGGACGGTCGGCTCACCACCCGCGGTGGTGAAAGCGATCAGACCGCGCGCGAGGCCCCGGCGGTCGGCTATGGGCATCTTCTCCACGATCCTCTCGATCTCCTTGCGCCGTCGCACCATCACTTCTCGCACGACCTTTCGCCCGCGGGGACTGAGCACCACCAGCAGCTCGCGCCGTGACGTCGGATGCGGACAGCGATCGATGAGTTCCGCCGCCACCAGTCGATCGACCATCCGGCCGGCCGCCGACGGCTTGACCTCCAGAAGCGCGGCCAACGTGGCGAGGTTGATCGAGCCTTGATGCGACAGCGTCACCAAGACCCGAAACTGCGGAATCGTGAGGGTCTCGTCGACCATGGCGATGGAGCGCCCGGAAATTCCCACCAGTAACCGGGACGCGGTCAGCAGCGCGTCGGTGATCGCATCTACCGAATCTCGCTGCGCTGCAACCCGATCAGACACGGCTCCCCTCCCCCGACCGGCGACGTCCAGCCGTGCCCGTGGCGTGGCTGGATTCGTCGGATGTTAGCAGTGGCCACAGTGTTAGGCATCCACAATTTCTTCTGACGACTGTTTCTTGAGGCAATGTTTGCCGCCCACACCTGTCGCCGATGTCACAGACCCCCCTGCATACTATTACTATAGGCAACAGTTACTATACGTTATGGTGGATGGTCGGACAGTCCGAGCCCGACGCAGATGCCCCACGCAGATCAAGGAGTTGGTGCCATGGTGGCTACGTCACGACGCACTGGTACTCGATTACGACGACTCGGGCCCGCGGCGCTCTCGGCGATAGGTCGACAGGCGTGGCTTGACCGCCCCAGTTATCGCCTGGAGCATCTCCTGAGCTTCGGCTACAACAGCTTGGGCAACGCGCGTAACACCGTGATGAACGCGCTCAACGGCGTCTGGCTCGGCCATCCGGTGCATCCGCCGTTGGCATCGCTCACCAGCGGCGCGCTCGGTACGACGGTCGCGCTGGACGCGCTCAGCCTGGTGCCGATCCGGCCCAAGACCGAGACACAAGACGCGGCGCGATTTGCGCGGCGCTCGCTCGGAATCGGGATCCTGGCCAGCCTCGGCTCGGCAGTCACCGGCGTCACCGACTGGCAACACACCCACGAGAGCGATCGGCGGGTGGGCTTGGTGCATGGTCTGGTGAACGTGGCCGCGACGGCGCTGTATGTCCAGTCGTGGCGGGACCGCGGACGGGGGCGACACGGTCGCGGCATTGCGCTCACCGCCCTGGGATACGCGATCACCCTCGGTGGCAGCTATCTCGGTGGAGCCCTGGTGTTCGAGTCGGGCATCGGGATCGACCGGTCCGGGCAGCGGCTGCGGACGAACGAGTGGACGTCGGTGCTGCCGGTGAACAAGCTGAACGGCAAGCCGGTGCGTGTCGAAGTCGACGGCGTGGGCCTGGTGGTGTGTCAAACCGAGCCGGGAACGATCTCGGCCTTCGGTGAGTTCTGCCCGCATCTTGCCGCCCCGATGGCCGACGGCTGGGTGGATCGCGGCCGCCTCGTCTGCCCGTGGCACGGATCGTGGTTTGCCACCGAATCCGGCGACGTCGTGCGCGGGCCGGCGGCGGCACCGCTGCCGCGCTATCAGGCCAGGGTGGTCGACGGAATGATCGAAGTCCGTTCCGGCACAGGGCCGTCCCAGTGAACGCCTACGACGTGCTCAAACAACACCACATCGTGCTGAAGGGCCTGGGCAAGAAGGTCAGCGCGGCGCCGCTCGGCAGCGACGAGCGTCGTGCGCTGCTCGACGACATGCTGATCGAATTGGACATCCATTTCCGCATCGAGGATGACCTGTATTACCCGGCGCTCAACGCCGCCAGCACGCTGATTGCGATCGCGCACGCCGAACATCGTCAGGTGATCGACCAGCTGTCGGTGCTGTTGAAGACCCCGCCGAATGCCCCTGGCTACGAAGCCGAATGGAACTCGTTCAAAACGGTGCTGGAGGCACACGCTGACGAGGAGGAGCGCGACATGATCCCGGCTCCGCTTGAGGTTCAGATCACCGCTGCCGAACTCGAGGCTCTCGGCGAGGCGATGTCCGCGCGGATCGAGCAGTACCGCGGGTCAGCGGTGCACCGCTTGCGCACCAAGGGCCGAGCGGCTCTGCTGCGCTCGCTTTAGGAGCGCGCGCCAGCGACCAAGGCGCGCATTCTCGCGCTGACGCCCGGCAGCTTGCCAGCACCACACGACAGTTACTAGGATGTCCTAGTAAACGGTTTGCTTACTTTCCTATGTCCGAGGACGCCATGACTTACAAGATTCCGCACTTCATCGACGGCCGCCGCAGCGACCTCTCGTCGACCCGGACCGCCGATGTGCTCAACCCCAGCACCGGCGAGGTGCAGGCGCAGGTGCTGCTGGCGTCGGCCGCCGACGTCGACACCGCGGTGGCCTCGGCCAAGAAGGCCCAGATCCAGTGGGCCGCGTTCAACCCGCAGCGCCGGGCCCGGGTGATGATGAAGTTCGTCGAGCTGGTCAACGCCAACATGGATGAGCTGGCCGAGCTTCTTTCCCTCGAGCACGGCAAGACCGTTCCCGACGCTCGCGGCGACATTCAGCGCGGGATCGAGGTCATCGAGTTCGCCATCGGCATCCCGCACCTGCTCAAGGGGGAGTTCACCGAAGGCGCCGGCACCGGTATCGACGTCTACTCGATCCGCCAGCCGCTGGGCGTGGTCGCGGGCATCACCCCGTTCAACTTCCCGGCGATGATCCCGCTGTGGAAGGCGGGCCCGGCGTTGGCATGCGGAAACGCCTTCATTCTCAAGCCTTCTGAGCGCGACCCGTCGGTGCCGGTGCGGCTGGCCGAGCTGTTCGGAGAGGCCGGCCTGCCCCCGGGCGTGTTTCAGGTGGTCCAGGGTGACAAGGAAGCCGTCGACGCGATCCTGCACCACCCGGACATCGAGGCGGTCGGCTTCGTCGGCAGCTCGGACATCGCGCAGTACATCTACGAGACCGCGGCCGCGAACGGCAAGCGGTCACAGTGCTTCGGCGGCGCGAAGAACCACATGATCATCCTTCCGGACGCCGACCTCGACCAGGCCGTGGACGCGCTGATCGGCGCCGGCTACGGCAGCGCCGGTGAACGGTGCATGGCGATCAGCGTCGCCGTACCCGTCGGTGAAGAGACCGCAAACCGGTTGCGCAACAGGCTGGTTGAGCGCATCAACCAGCTACGCGTCGGGCACAGCCTCGACCCGAAGGCCGACTACGGCCCGCTGGTGACCGAGGCCGCGCTCAAGCGGGTGCGCGACTACATCGGCCAGGGCGTCGAGGCAGGCGCCGACCTGGTGGTCGACGGCCGTGAGCGCGCCACCGACGAACTCACCTTCGACGACCAGAGCCTGGAGAAGGGCTTTTTCATCGGGCCCACGCTGTTCGACAACGTCACCACCGACATGTCGATCTACACCGACGAGATCTTCGGCCCGGTGCTGTGCATCGTGCGCGCCCACGACTACGAAGACGCCCTGCGGTTGCCCACCGAACACGAATACGGCAACGGGGTCGCGATTTTCACCCGTGACGGCGATGCCGCCCGCGACTTCGTGTCGCGCGTGCAGGTGGGCATGGTCGGCGTCAACGTGCCGATCCCGGTGCCGGTGGCCTACCACACGTTCGGCGGCTGGAAGCGGTCCGGCTTCGGCGATCTCAACCAGCACGGCCCCGCATCGATCCAGTTCTACACCAAGGTCAAGACCGTGACGGAGCGCTGGCCGTCCGGCATCAAGGATGGCGCGGAGTTCACCATCCCGACGATGAAGTAGTCCAGGCGATGGAATTGTTTGGTCTGGACGACGACGAACGGGTCATCACCGAGACGGCCGCGGCATTCGCCGCCAAGAAGATCGCCCCGTTCGCGCTGGAATGGGATGCGGCACACCACTTCCCGATCGACGAGCTGCGCGAGGCCGCCGGTCTGGGGATGGCCGCGATCTACTGCCGCGACGACGTCGGCGGTAGTGCGCTGCGCCGGCTCGACGGGGTGCGGATCTTCGAGCAACTCGCGATGGCCTGCCCGACGATCGCCGCGTTCCTGTCGATCCACAACATGTGCGCGTGGATGATCGACGCGTTCGGCACCGACGAGCAACGCAAAGCCTGGGTGCCGCGACTGGCGTCGATGGACGCCATCGCCAGCTACTGCCTGACCGAACCCGGAGCCGGTTCGGACGCCGGCGCGTTGAGCACCAAGGCGGTCAAGCAGGGCGGTGACTATGTGCTCGACGGCGTCAAGCAGTTCATCTCGGGCGCGGGCACCTCGGACGTCTACGTGGTGATGGCGCGGACGGGATCCGGCGGCCCCCGCGGCATCTCGGCGTTCATCGTCGAAAAGGGCACGGCGGGACTGAGTTTCGGTGCACACGAAGAGAAGATGGGCTGGCACGCGCAACCGACCGCGCAGGTCATCCTCGACGGGGTGCGCGTCCCGGCCGACGCGATGCTCGGCGGCGCCGACGGCGAAGGCAGCGGCTTCGGCATCGCGATGAACGGTCTCAACGGTGGCCGGATCAACATCGCCGCGTGCTCACTCGGCGGTGCGCAGGCCGCCTACGACAAGGCCGCCAACTACGTCGCGCATCGTGAGGCGTTCGGCGCTCCCCTTATCGACGAACCCACCATCCGCTTCACCCTGGCCGATATGGCCACCGCGCTGGAGACGTCGCGACTGATGTTGTGGCGGGCCGCCGCCGCGCTGGACGGCCACGCCGACGACAAGGTCGAGCTCTGCGCGATGGCCAAACGGTATGTCACCGACTCGTGCTTCGACGTCGCGGACAAGGCGCTGCAGCTGCACGGCGGCTACGGCTATCTTCGCGAGTACGGCATGGAGAAGATCGTGCGCGACCTCCGGGTGCACCGCATTCTGGAGGGCACCAACGAAATCATGCGGGTGGTCGTCGGCCGAGCCGAAGCCGCCCGGATCCGCGCCAGCGCCTAGGAGGGCCAGAGCAATGTCCACGGTCGCGTTTTTGGGGCTTGGCCACATGGGCGCCCCGATGTCGAAAAACCTTGTCGACGCGGGCCATACCGTGCACGGCTACGACCCGGTACCCGCGGCGGCCGACGCCGCGAAGGCCAACGGTGTCGAGGTGTTCGACAGCGGCGCGGCGGCCGTGGCAGGGGCCGACGTCGTGATCACGATGCTGCCGAACGGCGATCTGGTCAAGCGCTGCTATGCCGAAATCCTTCCGGCGGTCGCCGAGGGAACGTTATTCATCGACAGCTCAACGATTTCCGTCGACGACGCCCGTGAGGTCCACGCGCTCGCCGGTTCCCACGGCGTGGCCCAGCTCGATGCACCGGTCTCCGGTGGGGTCAAGGGGGCGATCGCCGGCACGCTCGCCTTCATGGTCGGCGGCGAACCAGACGCCGTGCGTCGCGCGGAACCGATCTTGGAACCGATGGCGGGCAAGATCATTCACTGCGGCAACGCCGGTGCGGGCCAAGCCGCCAAGGTCTGCAACAACATGGTGCTCGCCGTGCATCAGATCGCGATCGGGGAAGCGTTCGTGCTGGCCGAAAAGCTCGGGCTGTCGGCACAATCGCTCTTCGACGTCATCACCGGCGCCACCGGAAACTGCTGGGCCGTGCACACGAACTGCCCTGTGCCCGGCCCGGTTCCGACCTCGCCGGCCAACAACGACTTCAAGCCGGGGTTCGCCACCGCACTGATGAACAAAGATCTCGGGTTGGCGATGGATGCGGTCCACTCGACCGGCGCGAGCGCGCCGCTTGGCAGCCACGCCGCCGACATCTACGCGAAGTTCGCAACGGCCAACGCCGACAAGGATTTCAGCGCGATCATCGAAACGCTGCGCTAGGTTTACGCCGCGCGGCGGATCTGCCAACGACGGTGCGCCTGCTGGCAACTGGCGGCCGACAACGGCTCGTCGATGACCACCGCGGGCAAACCCGCCGCGGTCGAGGCACGCAGGCCGGCGCCGGGACCGGTGACGGCCAGCGCCGCGCGGGACGTTATTCCCATCTCCCACAACGCCAGCCGGTACAACTCGCCTCCACCGGCGGGCCCCGCGTCTGCTCCGGAGAGGTCGTCGATGCTGACGATGGTTTCGACCAGCCCGTCGCCGAGTAGGTTGCGCACCAAAGTCGCCACTTCGGCCCGCGGTCGGGCACTCACCACGCTCACCCAGATCCCGGCGACGAACAGGCTCATTACCGCGTCGATCAGATCGGTCCGTGCTTTGTCGTCGCCATCGATGCTCGCCAGCACCGAATCGGCATCGAAGATCACCGCACGCAATTCTGCGGTTTCGGTCCGTGTTTCCCGGTCCCACCAGAACGTCCGCGTCGGACGAGTCTTCCCCTTGGCTCGCACGCCAGACAGGGTGCCCCGAATCGCCGCGGCCTAGCCTCCCCCATTAGGGGGATTCCCGTGGCGAACTTGCCTAGGGTGTTGCCATGGCGGTGCGACTTGTCCTGGTCGATGACCACGAAATGGTCATCGAGGGGCTCAAGGCGATGCTGACCTCGTTCAAGGACCGGGTGCAGGTCGTCGGGCAAGCCGTCGGCGTCGAGCGCGCGATCGAGGTCGTCGACGAACTGCGGCCCGACGTCGTGTTGTGCGACGTACGCATGCAGGGCTCCAGCGGGTTGGACCTGTGCAAGATGCTGCGCGAGCGCCACTCGGAGCGCAAAGTCGTGATGCTGTCGGTCTACGACGACGAGCAGTATCTGTACCAGGCACTGCGGGTGGGGGCCAGCGGCTATCTGCTGAAAAGCATCAGCAGCGACGACCTGGTGCGACAGCTGGAATTGGCGCATCAGGGCGATACCGTCATCGATCCGGGGATGGCCGCCCGCGCCGCCGACACCGCGGCCCGCATGCAGCGCGACGAATTCTGGCCGGGCGCCCGCCAAGGGCTGACGCAACGCGAGAGCGAGATCTTGTCCTGCATGGTCAACGGGCTGTCGAACCGTGGGATCGCCAAGAAACTGGTGATCGGCGAGGAGACGGTCAAGAGCCACCTGCGGGCGATCTACCGCAAGCTGGGCGTCAACGACCGCACCGGCGCGGTGGCAACCGCGCTGCGCGAGGGCATCTACCAGTGAGCAGCGCACCCCGCGAGCACGGCGTGCACGATCTCGTCGACACCGACCGGGAATTGGCGTTGCTGCGCGAACTCATCCAGGCCGCCTCCACCGGGCCGGGCGTGGAGCCGCTGGCCGCCGCCGCGGCACGGATGATCACCGCGGCCACCGGAACCGACGTGTGCTTCGTGCACGTCCTCGACGACAGCGACCGTTCGTTGACGCTCGCCGGCGCGACACCGCCGTTCGACGGGCAGGTGGGAAAGATCCGGCTGCCCTTGGGATCCGGCATTTCCGGCTGGGTCGCGAAACATCGCGAGCCGGTGGTCATCACCGACGACAAGGAAGCCGACCCCCGCTATCTGCCAATCCAGTCGCTGCGGGGCCGCGACTTCACGTCGATGGTGTCGATGCCGATGGAGACCGATCCCGGCGGTCTGGTCGGTGTGCTGAACGTGCACACGGTCGCCCGGCGCGAATTCACTGACGGCGACGTCGAATTGCTGCGCGTGATCGGCCGGCTGATCGCCGGGGCCATGCACCAGGCGCGGCTGCACCGGCAACTGGTGGCCAGGGAGCGTGCCCACGAGCTGTTCGTCGAGCAGGTGATCGAGGCGCAGGAGATCGAACGCCGCCGGGTCGCCGGCGATATTCACGACGGCATTTCGCAGCGACTGATCACGCTGTCCTACCGCCTCGACGCGGCGGCGCGGGCGGTCGGTAGCGATCCCGCCGAGGCCTCCAGCCAACTCGCCGAGGCCCGCGAACTGGTCGGCTTGACGTTGGGTGAGGCCAGGGTGGCGATCAGCGGGCTGCGCCCGCCGGTGCTCGACGACCTGGGTCTGGCCGGCGGGCTGGCCAGCCTCGCCCGGTCGATCCCGCACCTGGACATGGAACTCGATCTCGCCGACGTCCGACTGCCCGAGCACATCGAGATCGCGCTGTATCGGATCGCCCAAGAAGGCCTGCAGAACATCGTCAAACACGCGAATGCTTCGGTGGCGCGGCTACGATTCGCGGTCGACGCCGACGACATCGCCCGACTCGAAATCGTGGACAACGGAATAGGTTTCGACACCTTCGAGCATCCACTGGGTAGCGACGAGATGGGCGGTTACGGGGTGCTGTCGATGGCCGAACGGGCCGAGCTGGTCGGCGGCAGGCTGAACATTCGCTCGCGGCCGGGCTCGGGGACGGCGGTCACCGCGACGATCCCGGTGCCGTCGCTCATCGACTAGAAGTCGCCGGCGTTGCGCCGCAGCGTCTCGATCGACGACGCCAGCGCCTGCGACTCGCGCTCGGACATACCGATGTCGGAAAACACCTGCTCGTTGAGCGTGACGGTGGCATCCTCGACGGTCGAGCGGCCCAGCTCGGTGATCTGCACCAGCGTGGTTCGCCCGTCGGTCGGGTGCGGGACCCGTTGCACCAGCTTGTTGGCTTCCAGCCGGCGGATGGCATGGGTGACGCTGGTGACGTGCACCTGCAGCCGGTCAGACGCCTTGGTGATCGGCAAGGACCCGCTGCGGCTGAACGCCAGCAGACGCAATAGCTCGAACCGCGAGAAGCTCAAATCGTAAGGCCGCAACGCATTTTCGACACGGGCAAGCAGAATCTGGTGGGCCCGCATCACCGACGTGACCGCGACCATGCCTTCGGCGACGTTCCCCCAGCCGGCGCGTTCCCAGTTCGTGCGCGCGACGGCGATCGGATCGCGGTTGTCGGGACGAGATGGGGCCACGCCCCTTCATACCAGGAAGAGCGCCTCACACAGCCCTAAGCCAGCGACTTTTCCACCGCGGACAGCACCGCCAGCGTCGACGCTGGCTCGCCGACGGAAATCCGTGCGCCGCCATCGTCGTAGCAGCGCACCCGCACTCCGGATTGCGCGAACACCTCCCGCCAGGGCCGTCGCGCCATCGGCAGGTAGACGAAGTTGGCGTGCGAATCCATGCTGTAGACACCCATCGCCATCAGTCGCAGCCGCAAATTGTTGCGCTCGGACGTGATGCGGCGAATTCGGTGCGCAAGCTGGGCTTCGGCGTCGTACGAGGCAGCCACCGCAGCCACGGCGACGTTGCTCATGCCGAACGGCAACTGCATGGCCGATACCGTCGCGGCCAACTCGGGCGCGGCAAAGCCGTACCCGATCCGCAGCCCGGCGAGCCCGTAGGCCTTGGAGAATGTCCGTAGCACAACGACATTGGGGAATCGACGAACCAGCTCTGGTCCGTCGACCCGGTACCGGGCGGCGACGAACTCGATGTACGCCTCGTCGAGCAGCACAACGGTGTCGGCAGGTATCTGCTTCAAGAACCACTCGAGAGCAGAGACCGCCTCCAATGTGCCGGTCGGGTTGTGCGGACGGCACAGCACGACCACCTTCGCGTCGGCCGCCACTTCGGCCATCGCCGCCAAATCCTGATACCCGTACCGATCCAGCGGAACGGTGATCGGTCGCAGCCGGGCCATCTTCGCGAAGATCGGGTAGCCGTCGAAAGTCGGCGTGCTCATCACGATCCGGTCGCCGGGCCGAGCGACGGCGTGCAGAATCTGCATCGCCACCCCGGACGCTCCCGGCCCGACCACAACCTGCTCGTCCCGGACACCGATCCGGTCGGCGATCATGCGGGGCAGTTGGCCGGGCAGGAATTCCGGATACCGATTGGCGCCGTCAAGGCAATGCGTCAACGCCGAGCGCACCGCGGGCAACGGCGGAAACGGACTTTCGTTGAGTGACAGCGCGTGTGGATCAACCGCTTGCGGAAGCGAGGCAATGACCTCGGCGGCCACCGAGGTGCCGAACGCGGGCTCAGCCATCAGTTGCGACCGCCCCAGCGCACTGCCGCGGCGCCCGCGAAGTCACCCGCGTGCGCGAACGCCGCCATCATGATCACGTCGCCGGCCTCCAGGGCCCCCTCGGTGATCGCTCGATCCAGGTTTACCGGTATGCCGGCCCCGAACAGGTTGCCGCATTGGTCGTATGTGTCCAGGTGCCGCGACTCGGGAACCTCCAACGCCTCCCGCCAGTTGCGCAGGAACACCCGGTTGGGCTGGTTGGTGACAAGCAGATCAATGTCTTTGCTGTCCAAGCCAATTCGGTCACACACCGCAAGTGCCACCTCGGGAACCTGACGATTGCCCCGGGCCAGCACCTTGGCGATCTTGCTTTCGGTGAATCCGATGCGGCCCTCACCCGGCCCCGGTTGCCACCATTTCCGCTCGGGTTCGATGACCAGTGTCATGTCGCCGGCGTACTCACCGTACGTGCGACATTCGACATCGAGAATCGGTGACTGATCCGACAGCGCCACCAGCCCAACCGCGGCACCGTCACCGGGAACCGCCGCCTGCGCCTTGCGGCGCACACCGGGCTGGTCGAATACCTGGCCGGCCGCGTTCTGCGCGATGGCGATCAGCGCCGTCTGGCCCTCGCCGGATGAGATCAGTCGACGGGCGACGTTGAGTGCCAGCACAAATGCCGCACACCCGCCGTTGTGCAGATCCAGCACCCACGACGGTCGCATGCCCAGTCGGTGGGCGATCGCCCCTCCGCCGCCGTAGAACGGCACGTCGGGCATCTGGGCGTGGGTGATCAGGATGTCGACGTTTTCGATGACGTCGCGGCCATGCCGGTCGATCAGTCCCTGTGCGGCCCGCTCCACCATGTCGGTCGCGCTCTCGTCGGGACCGACGTGATGGCGGAAACTCGGACTGCGGAACATGACGTTGTCGCGCAACTCATCCGAGTCGGCGAACTGTGCGTAGTAGTCCGCGCCGATCGGCTCGCCGGGCAAATAGCTGGCGACGTCGATCAGGCTGACGCCGGGTGCGGTGCTCATTTCATCCACTCCGGGGTGATCGGCAGGCCGTGCCGGTGGCGGTACTCGGCGATGCTCTTCAGGTTGTTCAACTCCAGCGCGTGGCCGGGGCCGAACAGGTCCCAGAAGTCGCCGACCCAGCCGCTGCGCCCCTTCGGTGCGGCCTCCGGATAGGGGTTGCTGTCATAGAACGGATGCCGGCAATTCGTCCACAGCACAACGGAACCCGGCTTGTCCAGCACCACCCGCGCGTCCAGGACACGCATCAGATAGATCATCCACAGGTGCCGGCCTTGATCCCACGCGCAGTGGTAGTCGACCGTGCGGGCCTGGGAGTTGGCGACGGTGCGGGTGTAGATCGTGGTGTCCGGCAGCAACTTGTCGTAGGCCTCCCACAGTCCGGGCTCCTCGGTCGGAGTGAAGCCGCGCAGCGTGTACGTCCATTCCTCCAGGCTGCGGGTGTCCGACAGGTATTCGAACAGCTCATCAGGCGGGCAGTCCACGTAATCGTTGACTGTGCAGTACTTTCCGAACACCTCGTTGTGCGGATACACCGATCGCATCTGCGTGAAGAAGGTCGCGGCGGTGTCTTCCAGCGGCGTGGTTTCGATTCGAACCACGCCATCGATCGGTTGGGTGGTGCCGGTGTGGGTGACGATATCGTCAAGCGCTGGCAGCGACATGGGCGTGATCCTCCTGTGTAACTGAGACATGTTGGTGGGTAGTGTGATTGGTTACTGTCACACCGAGAAACGGTGCGAAGGGTGGGATTTCGTCGGCGGCGCATTCCACGCTGACCACCGACGGGCCGTCGATATCGAGCGAGGCACGCACCGCGGCGGCCAATCCCGCCGCATCGCTGACGTCAGTCGATGTCAGCTTGGGGAACATCGCGGCCAGGCCGGCCCCGAGATAACTGGGCGAGAATCGGTTGTAGCTGTATAAATCGTTGTAGTACAACTGCTCTCGGGTCACGCACATTGCATGCGCGTTGTTGTTGAGCAACACGAACGTCACCGGAAGCTGGTAGTGCACCGCGGTGTGCACTTCCATGCCGTGCATGTAGAACGCACCGTCGCCGGCGATCACCACGACTCGTTGGCCTGAGCCTTGGGCTTTCCTGCGGGCGAAGGCCATTCCGATACCCGCTCCGAAGCTATAGCCCATGCCGCCCATGCCGAGGGCGACCGCGAAGCGGCCCCGACGACGCACGGGAAGATAATGAACCGCTGCCGCACCGGTGTTTCCAGCATCGACGACGATGTCGACGCCCGCCGGTAGTGCTCGATCGAGTTCGGCCATCGCGTCGCGGTAGCGCACTCCCGGACCGTCGAAATCCGGCGGCGTCAGCTCGGTGTGCGGAACGACGTCCGGTACCCGGAGCCCGGCGGGCCGGCCCGCGCCTACCAGCGCATCGGTCAACATCCGCAGCGACAGTCGCAGATCGTCGGTGTGGACATGGGTGCAGGCGAGGTACGGCGGCGCCGAGCCGATCAGCATCGTCGGCACCGCCGCCAGCGCGTCGTCGAGGCCGGCGCGCGCGGTCACCGAGAGGCGGGTGCCCACCACCAGGCAGAGCCCGCTGTCGGCGACAGCCTTGGCAACCCCCGGATGGCCCATGACACCGGTGACGCCCAGCGCGGACGACGACCCGAAACCAGGTGTTCCCGCGACGTCCTTCGCGTCGGGCACACACGCCACCCGGGCGCGCAGCACACCGCGAAGTTCCGCGAGCTCGGCGCGTGCATCGTCCCGGGCCACCTGCTCGCCGGCGATGATCGTGACGGGCCCAGTGGCCTTGCGCAGCGCACGCACGATCGGATGCGGGTCACCAATCGAACGATGCCGGCCGACGTCTAGCGGACAGCCGGGGCTGATCACGGTCTGCTGAATGTCTTTGGGCAGCAGCAATACTGCCGGTCCCCCCGTGTGCGCCGCGGCGATGGCAGCCGGCAACGCCGACACGATGTCCGCGGCGTTGTCCACACGCTTGCAGAACACCGACACCTGTGCGAACAGCGCCTCGGCGTTCAGCGACCCGTTACGTCCACTCGTGTCCTGGAAGCTGCCCCGCCCGTCCATGCCGGTCGCCGGCTGGCCAACGAGAGCCAGCACCGGTATCCGGCTCGCGAACGATTCACCAAGAGCCGGAACAAGATTCAGCGCTCCCCCGCCGGATGTCGCGGCGACCACTCCGAGGCCCGCGCCGCTGCGGCTGTAACCGTCAGCCATCGTCGCGGCGGAGAACTCGTGCTTGGCCAGCACGGCCGTGATGTCCGGCCGGAAATATGCGGCGTCGTAGAGGTCCTCGATGTTGGCACCGTCGACACCGAAGATGTACTCCACCCCGGCACTCGCGAGGTGCCCGACGATGTGGTCGACAACCCGGTACTTTCTCGACATATCAGGGACACGATGTACACCCAATTTCGGTTCAACACCGTTGCCGGTGAACCAGGTGGCGCCGGGAAACGTGTTACCTCCCGTGCAGGACGTCATCGTGGTGGGCGCCGGGCCGGCCGGCCTGGCCGTCGCCCGTGAACTCAGACATCGTCACTCGATTTCAGCGCTGGTCATCGAGAAGTCCGCCGCTCCCGCGGTGTCGTGGCGCAACCGCTACGACAATTTCCGTCTGAACACCAACGGTTTTCTGTCGCATCTTCCCGGGCAACGGATTCCACTGCGCTCGGGTCGCTGGCCGACCAGGGAGGACATGGTCGGGTACTTCGACAGCTACGTGCGTCGACAGAACATCACGCTCGCGCTGGGCTGCGAGGTCAACCGGATCGACCGGACACGCGAGGGCTGGCGGGCGGACACCTCGCGGGGCGACATCTGCGCGCCCGCGATCGTGCTGGCCACCGGCCGCTACCGCACCCCCGCCATCCCGCCCTGGCCAGGACTGAGCGGTTTCACCGGCGAGGTGGTGCACTCGGCCGACTTTCGTAATGCGTGGCCGTTCCGCGGCCGCAAGGTACTGGTGGTGGGCGCGGGTAATTCGGCCGCCGACATCGCGGTGCAGTTGTCCGACAACGGCGCCGACCAGGTCTGGCTGGCGGTGCGCACACCGCCGCATCTGGTCCGCCGGGCCATCGGCCCGATACCGTCGGACATCTTCCTGGAGTTGTTCGCCCGGGTGCCCGCATGGTTGGTCGATCCGGTGATCGCGCGACTCAATCGCCTTCTGCTAGGCGACCTTTCGCCCTACGGCTTCGGTCGCCCGCCGCTCGGGTTGAAGGCGACCGTGGAAAGCCGGGGTCGCATTCCGACGCTGGCCGACGAGCTCGTCAGCCGGGTGCGAGCCGGCCGGGTCGACGTGGTGGCCGCGGTCTCCGCCGTCGAGCGCGACCGGGTGGTCCTGGCCGACGGCACCGGCATCACCCCCGACGTGATCATGGCGGCCACCGGGTTCGACCCTGACCTCAGCGGTCTGGTCGGCCATCTCGACGTTCTCGACGACCACGGCAATCCGCGCGGCGGCTTCTCCTCCGATCTCGGTGGCGGGATGTTCGCGATCGGTCACGGCATTCCGCCCAACGGCCCGCTGCGGGCGATCCGGCTGGCGGCGACGCCGTTAGCCGCTCAGATCGCGAACTATCTGGCGACCACAACAAAGGACGAGCAATGGCACTACTCACCGCAAAGCGGTTCTTCCACCGCGGTGTAGACGGATATGAGGCAGCACGCCGCGAAACGGTGTGGAATGCCATTCTGCCGCAACGCTTTCCCGACGTGATCGTGCAGGCCTGCGACGTCGACGATGTGGTCGCGGCGATCCGCTATGCGCGCGCGCAGGGCTACCGGGTCGGCGTCCGGTCCGGCGGACACAGCTGGACGGCAAGCCACCTGCGTGACGGCGGGATGCTGCTCGACGTCAGCCGGCTTGACCACTGCGGCATCGACGCCGATGCTATGGTCGCCGACGCCGGGCCGGGCGTGATCGCCAGCGCCTTCGCGACCGCCCTCGACGCGCGCGGTCTGTTCTTCCCGTCGGGCCATTGCGAAGGCATCCGCCTCGGCGGGTACCTGCTGCAGGGCGGGTACGGGTGGAACAGCAAGGTCGTCGGCCCGGCATGCGAAAGCGTGCTGGGCTTGGAGGTGGTCACCGCCGAGGGCGACAAGATTTACTGCGACCCGAAGCACCATCCCGACCTGTACTGGGCCGCCCGCGGCAGCGGACCGGGATTCTTCGGTGTGGTCACGTCTTTCACCCTGCGACTGCACCCACGCCCGCCGGTGCTGGGCACCTGCTTGTACATGTATCCGATCGAGGTTGCCGACGAGGTGTTCAGTTGGGCCCGCTCGATCAGTGCCGAGGTCGACGACCGGGTCGAGCTGCAAGTCCTCACCTCACGCAATGCCCCAGAAGTCGGGCCCGATGTACCCACCATCGCGATCGCGTCGCCGGTGTTCGCCGACTCCGACGACGAGGCAGCCAACGCCCTCGCGATCCTTGGCACGTGCCCGGTGATCGACCGGGCGATCGCCAACCTTGCGTACATGCCCACGACTCTGGCCAACTGGTACTCGGCGGTGATGATGAAATACCCTGCGGCCCACCGGTATAGCGTCGACAACATGTTCACCTCGGCGTCGGCCGAGGAACTGCTGCCGGGCATTCGCGGGATCATCGATTCGCTGCCGCCGCACCCGTCGCATTTCGTGTTCGCCGGCTGGAAGCCGTCAGCGACGCGCGCCGAGATGGTGTACGGCGTCGAGGACGAGATCTACCTAGGGCTTTACACCGCCTGGAGCGATCCGGCCGACGACGCACGCTACGGCGATTGGGCCCGTTCCAACATGGCGGCGATGTCGCATCTGGCGACCGGCATCTCGCTGGCCGACGAGAACCTCGCCCGACGCCCGGCCACCTTCATCACCGAGCCGAACATGGCTCGGCTGGACCGGGTGCGCGCCGCCTACGATCCCGACGAAATGTTCCACAGCTGGATGGAAAGCCGCTAACTCAGAGCGAACGCTGCAGCAGTACCTGTCCGTTGTCGGCGGAGACCACCTGCACCTGCGAAATCTGGTCGACCGGCGTCGACGTAGCGCCCGCCAGCTTCGCGGTGTGGCCCGGGTCGGCGATCCACGTGGCCAACTGGGTGTGGGTGCCGTCGCGGCCCACCACCACCATCGCCAGCTTGTCGTGGTGGGCTGTCACCGGGGCCAGGCAGACGCAGTTGAGGTCGATGTAGGTGCCCCACTGCTGGCTGCTCAGCGCGACCGTCGAGGCCAGCGCCTTGGTGCCGACCTGGTCCATCTCCAGCGCGACCACACTGGCCTGCGGTGGCGTCGAGGCCGGCCGATGCGAACCGACACCGAGGAAGAGACCGACCGCCAGCAGCACGGCCGCGGCGGCTCCCGATGCCCACGTCGCCATCCGGACCCGGCGCCGACGGCGGCGCACTTCGGTCATCAACGACGGGAGCAGGTTCGGCGGTTGTTCGAGATGGTCGTCGGCATCCATCGCGGCGACCACGCCGCCGTCGAGCTTGGAGAGCAGCGCCGGCATGCCGCTGAGTTCGGCGACGGTCTGGCTGCACAGCGGGCAGACGCTCAGGTGCGCCTCGAATTCCCGCCGGTCGGCGGGCGACAGCGACCCGAGCACATAGGCCGCGTCCCAGGTCGCGTACTCGTGGATGTCACCGGTGGGCACGTCACTGTCACCGGGCTGGCCGAAACCGCCGATAACCCTCATCGTGACTCCCCAATTGCTGACATGAACAGGTATTCGTAGTGGTGAGCGGCCCGGATGGGGGCAAGATTCGTCATCTTGTCACCCCCATCTCCTGCAGAGTGAGTCGCAAGGCCCGCACCGCGTAGTGTAACCGCGATTTGACCGTGCCTTCGGCTATGTCGAGGTCAGCGGCGATCTGTGCGGTGCTCCAGCCCCGGTAGTAGGACCGCTCGATCACGGCGCGATGGTCGACCGACATCTGCGCCATGGCGTCGCCGATCAGCAACCGGTCCAGCGCCAAGTCGACCTCGTCGGGGGTCGACCGTTCCGGCACACCCGAGTCATCCAGCGAGCCAACGACATTGCGGAATTTGGGGCTACGTCGTTCGTCGATGATCATGTTGCGCGCGACGGTGAAAAGCCATGCGCGCGCCGAACGTTCGGTGTCGCCGACCACTTCGGGATGTTGCCAGGCCCGCAGCAGCGTCTCCTGGACCACATCCTCGGCGCGGGCCGCGTCGCTGGTCAGCCGGAGCGCATAGCGCCACAACGGCGCTGCGTGCTCGTCATAGAGCGCCTTCATCAGTGCGGCCTCGTCATCCGCACCCTTGAGCCGGCTCACCCGATCACCTCCTGATCAGTGATACGAGCGCCGCGCCTGTCCAGTTCAACCTGGGAATTCAGCATCGTGGCCTCGGTCAGTCCGCGATCCAGTTGCCGTGGAATCCATGTGGCACCCGGCGTGGCATTCGGATGCGGGCCACCGGCTCACCTTCGAAGTCCGAGGCGTCGATGATGACCAGATCGCTGCTGTCGGTGGCCGGCTCGTAGACATATGTCAGATACCAGCCGGCGAGTTCGTCGGGCCGCCCGCCCGCGGGCGCGAACACCGCCTCGCCCGGCATACCGGCCACCTCGCCGCGGCCGGCGAATCGATGCTCGACCGCGGTATCGCAGCGCAGGTCGTAACGGATCAGCGCGCCGCTGCCGACCGCGACGGCGTGCCGCGCCGCGGTGCCGGCCAGCCGGTCGTCGACGCGCGGGAACTCCACGCCGCGGTCGTCGAGCTGCGTCTCCTCGACGACACCGGTGTCCAGGTTGATCGTCCAGCGCCACAGGGCCGCGTCGGCACCGAAATTGCTGTTCTTGCGCCACATTTCGTCATATCTGAGCACCTCGAGCACGATTGCATCGCGTCCGGAGTCATAGGCGTTGGCGATGTGGAACACGAAGCAGGGGTCGATGTCGAACCACCGCAGCTGGCCGTACGGGTCGTCGCGGCGCAACACCCCGAGGCGCGCCGGATACTGGTCGTCCCAGCGGTACGGCAGGTCTCGCTCGTAGGGCCGGGTAAGCGCTACACCGATGTCGAACAGCAGCGGCAGATCCATGAAGACCACGTACTGCGCGGTCAGCGCGAAATCGTGCATCAGCGTCAGCGCGGGCACGTCGATGGGACGACTCACCGTCAACTGGCCGTCGGTGTCGGCACGGTAATAGCTGACGTGCGGCTCGAAGATGTTGCCGCACCCGAAGAAGTGCAATTCGCCGGTCGTCGGGCAGATCTTCGGATGAGCGGTCATCGAATCGGTCAAGGCACCGTCGAAGTCGTGCACGCCCAACGTTTTCAAGTCGTTGCTGATCTCGTAGGGGAGCGAGAACTCCATCAACGCCAGGGTCTTTCCGGCATGCCGGACGACATGGGTGTTGGCGATGCTGGAGTGCAGGTTTCGGCTGCCGTCGTCTTTGTACAGCGGCGCCGGGCGCTCGAAGCTCTCGGTGCGTACCCAACGGTTGCGATACCACGCGGCACGACCGTTCTCCAACCGGACACCGTGCACCATTCCGTCGCCGACGCACCAATGACCCTCGCCCGCACGCGGATTGGGGCCGTTGCGCAGATACCAGCCGTTGAGTTCGGCAGGAATGCGACCCACGACCGGCAGATCGAATTCCGTCAACTCGTCGTGGATGGGGGCGTAGTTGCCGGTGCGGAAAATCGGGAACACGGTTTGCGGCTCGACGACGGGCGCCGCCACACGCTGCACGCTGTCCGCCGCGGCGGCCATTCGCTGGTCGGCCCTCGCCAACAGCCCCGGCAGCAGATCGGGGCATGGCGGCACCGCCACATTGTCGTCGACCAACGACAGCAACGGCGCGAGGACGGCCAGCTCGGCAACCGCATCCTGGCACGGGACACAACCGGAGAGATGCCTCTCGTATTCGCGGCAGTCAGAATCCGAGAGCGAACCCAATACGTATGCGGCGTCCCATGTTTCGTACTCGTGCGCTCCCCCCGGCACGTTCCCGTTCCGGTATTCCGTCATTGCGTCACACCCATCTCCACCAAGGCCTGACGCAGTGCCCGCAGCGCGTAATGCAGCCGCGACTTCACCGTGCCCTCGGCGATCCCGAGATCGGCGGCGATCTGCGCGGTGGTCCAGCCCTGGTAGTAGGACCGTCCAACCACCGCCCGGTGTTCCGCGGACAGCTGCGCCATCGCATCGCCGATCAAGGCCCGGTTGAGGGTGGCCCCCGCCTCGTCGAAGTGCGCAGCGGTTCCGGACGGTTCCGGCGGGCCGGAGCCGTCCGCCGGAATCACCTCGTGGCGGAATCGGGCACTGCGTCGGTCGTCTATGACCATGTTTCTGGCAACGGTGAACAGCCACGCACGCGGGGACTGTCCGTTGTTCAGGACGTGCGGGTGTTGCCAGGCCCGAAGCAAGGTTTCTTGCACTACGTCCTCGGCGTGGGCATGATCGCCGGTCAGCCGCCACGCATAGCGCCACAGAGCCGCGGCGTGTTCGTCGCACAGCCGCTCCAAGGCGTTCGCATCCGCGCCGGTGCCAGGTATGTCCATCACCAGCCTCTCGGTGGTGACACGGTGCAGCTACCGGTTTGGTTCACCGCCGCCGCAGACGACGTCAGCCGAGGGTCAGGATGCGGGGTCCATCTTCCGTGGCAGCCACCGTGTGCTCCCAGTGTGCCGCGCGCGAGCCGTCGGCGGTAGTGACCGTCCATTGGTCGTCGAGAACGGTAGTTCTGCGAGTTCCCAGGGTCAGCATCGGCTCGATCGCCAGCACCGACCCAGGCGCCAGCAGCGGGCCACGCCCGGGAGCGCCTTCGTTGGGCAGAAATGGGTCCATGTGCATTTGCCTGCCGATGCCGTGCCCGCCGTACCCCTCGACGATGCCGAACTTGCGTCCGTAACGGGCTTCGGCGGCATGGGTGGCAGTTTCGATGGCGTGGGAGACGTCGGTCAGGCGATTACCCGGGATCATGGCGGCGATCCCCGCCTCCATCGACTCCTTGGTGGCCTGCGACAGCAATTCGTCGGCGGGGATGAGCGGGCCGACACCGAAAGTGATGGCGGCGTCGCCGTGCCAGCCGTCCAGGATCGCGCCGCAGTCGACCGACACCAGATCGCCGGCCGCGAGTTCCTCGGTCGTCGACGGGATGCCGTGCACCACACGGTCATTGACCGACGAGCAGATCGAGGCGGGGTAGCCGTGGTAGCCCAGGAATGACGGCGTCGCACCGGCGTCGCGAATTACCGACTCGGCGATCTGGTCGAGGTCGTGTGTCGTGGCTCCGGGAACCGCGGCCGCCCGCGCCGCGGCGAGCGCGGCGGCGACCACGGCGCCGGCCGCCGCCATCGCGTCGAGTTCGGCCGCACTGCGCTGGGGTACCACCTTGCGACTGCGCAGGCCGGCCAGGCCGATCACCGCTACTTCCCGAGGGCTTGCAGGGCCCGCGCGAATACCTCGTCGATCGAGCCGACGGCGTCGACGGTTTTCAGCTCGCTGCTGTAGTACTCGATCAGCGGGGCGGTCTCGTCGCGGTAGATGTTCATCCGGTTGTGGATCACTTCGTCGGTGTCGTCGGCGCGGCCCCGCGATTTGAGCCGCTCGAACAACACCTCCTCGGGCACCCGCAGCTCCAGCACGACGTCAAGCGCGGTCCCGCGGCGCTCGAGCATGTCGTGCAGCGCCTTGGCCTGCGCCACCGAACGCGGGTAACCGTCGAGGATGAATCCGACGTTCGTGTCGGGTTTGCTCAGCCGGTCGTCGACGAGCTCGTTGGTCAGCTCGGAGGGCACCAGGTCGCCGGCATCCAGGTAGCGCTTGGCTTTCAAGCCCAACTCGGTGCCATTGCCGATGTTCTCCCGGAAGAGGTCTCCGGTGGACAGGTGTGGGAGTTCGAGTTTCTCGGCCAGCTTGACGGCCTGCGTGCCCTTGCCTGCTCCGGGGGGCCCGAGCAACACAACCCTCACTTCAGGAACCCTTCGTAATTGCGTTGCATGAGCTGACTTTCGATCTGCTTCACCGTATCCAACCCGACACCGATAGCGATCAGCACGGCGGTGCCACCGAACGGCAGGTTCTGCACCGTGCTGCCACTACCGATCTTCAGGAAGAGGTTGGGCAGCACCGCGATGACACCGAGGTAGATCGAGCCCGGCAGCGTGATCCTGCTCAGCACGTAGCGCAGGTAGTCGGCGGTCGGCTTGCCCGGCCGGATACCGGGGATGAAGCCACCGAACTTCTTCATCTCGTCGGCACGCTCGTCGGGATTGAACGTGATCGAGACGTAGAAGTACGTGAAGAAGATGATCAACCCGAAGTAGATGGCGATGTAGACCGGGCTGGCCGGGTTCGACAAGTAGTTGCCGACGAACTTGTCCCACCAGCTGTTGCCCACGCCACCGGTGCCGCTACGGACCAGCTGGGTGATCAGATGCGGGATATAGATCAGCGAGGACGCGAAAATCACCGGGATAACACCGGCCTGGTTGACCTTCAGCGGCAAATACGTCGACGTGCCGCCGTACATCCGCCGGCCCACCATGCGCTTGGCGTACTGCACCGGGATACGGCGCTGGCCCTGCTCCACGAACACCACGCCGACGACGATGATCAGCGCCGCGACACAGACCGTCGTGAACGTCACCCCGCCGCGGCTGTCCAGAATGCTCTTGCCCTCGCCCGGGATTCGGGCGGCGATGCCGGCGAAGATCAACAGCGACATGCCGTTGCCAATGCCTCGTTCGGTGACCAGCTCACCCATCCACATCACCAACGCCGCCCCCGCCGTCATCACCAGCACGATGACGACCAGCGTGAAGATGCTCTGGTTGGCGATGATGTCCAGGTTGCAGCCCTGCAGCAGGCCACCGTTGGCGGCCAGCGCGACGATGCTGGTGGCCTGCAGGATGGCCAGCGCAATCGCCAGGTAGCGGGTGTACTGCGTCATCTTGGCCTGGCCCGCCTGGCCTTCTTTACGCAGTTCTTCGAACCGCGGAATGACCACGGTGAGCAGCTGCACGATGATGCTGGCGGTGATGTAGGGCATCACCCCGACCGCGAACACGGTCAGCTGGAGCAGGGCGCCACCGGAGAACAGGTTGATCAGCGAGTAGATCTGCGCCGAGTCCCCACCGCTGATCTGCGCGATGCACTTCTGGACGTTGGGGTAGTTGACTCCGGGCGACGGTATCGTCGCCCCCAATCGGTAGAGCATGACGATGAACAGCGTGACCAGGATCTTGCGTCTGAGGTCGGCTGTTCGCAGCGATGAGATGAAAGCCGAAAGCACTCTTCCTCCTGCGCAGCCGGTCTTTGGTCGCGGCATGCCGACGGGGCTGGTTCGACCAGCATCTAAACGGTCTCGTGGTCCTGCGTCGCGCGCCGAGCACATGCAGGCAGGACGTGTCCTGGCGCGCGTCAGACAGTCTACGAGACTAACAGCGCATGAAGCGCCGGCCCGACAATGGGTGGGACTGCGGCGACCCCGGCGGGCAGGAGCGTTCCAAGCCCGCACACAGCGACAAGGCGTAAAGTTTCACTAGCTCTTTACCTTGGCTAAATATCAAACGACTACAGCTGAGTGTGGACGGAAAGGGTGAGTATGACGACTCGCAGCGATACCGATACCTGGGACCTGGCCTCCAGTGTGGGCGCCACGGCGACGATGGTCGCGGCGGCCCGGGCGCTGGCCACCGCAGACGCCGACCCGATCATCAACGACCCCTTCGCCGCGCCGTTGGTGCGCGCAGTGGGCATCGAGTTCTTCACCCGGGTGGTCGACGGGGACATCGACCCCGCCGACGCCGGCGAAACCGGCTCCGCTGAACTGCAGACTGAAACCGACTCGCTGGCGGTGCGCACCAAGTTCTTCGACGACTTCTTCACCGGCGCCGCCGCGGCGGGCATCCGCCAGTCGGTGATCCTGGCAGCCGGCCTGGACTCGCGGGCCTACCGGCTGGACTGGCCAGCCGGCAGCGTGGTCTACGAGGTCGACCAACCAGAGGTCGTCACGTTCAAGACCGACACCATGGCGAGCCTGGGCGCCGAACCGACGGCGCAGCGCCGCACGGTCAGCATCGACCTGCGCGACGATTGGCCGACGGCATTGCGCGAGAGCGGTTTCGACCCCACCCAGCCGTCGGCGTGGAGCGCCGAGGGGCTGCTTATGTACCTGCCGCCGGAAGCCCAGGACCGGCTCTTCGACCACATCACCGCGCTCAGCGCACCTGGCAGCCGGATTGCCACCGAATACCACCCGGACAACGGTCTCTCGATGGCCGAGCGGGGCAAGGCGATGAACGACCGGTGGGCCAACATCGGCTGCGACGTCGACCTGTCCGGCCTGTTCTACGAGGGTGAGCGAAACAACGTCACCGACTACCTCACCGAGCGTGGCTGGGACGTGGTCGCCCGCAACCGTCGCGACCTGTTCGGCGAGTACGGCCGCGTCTACCCAAACCATGACGAACGACTCGCCGCGTTCCGAAACATCATGTCCGTCATCGCAACTCGACGATAGGAGGCTCCCATGTCCGCAAACGACACCATTCGGCACGACGGGGACAGCTGGGATCTGGCGTCCAGCGTGGGCGCTACCGCGACCGCGGTGGCCGCTCGTCGCGCGATGGCATCCAAGGGGCCTAACCCACTGATCGACGATCCCTTCGCCGAACCGTTGGTCCGGGCGGTCGGCGTCGAGGCGTTCGTCAAGCTGATCGACGGCGAGATCGAGCTCGGTGACGACGATCCGGCCTTCACCGCACAGCGACTGGCCGAGGGCATGGCGGTCCGGACCCGGTTCTTCGACAACTTCTTCACTGAAGCCGCCAAAGCCGGTGTGCGCCAAGCCGTCATCCTGGCCGCCGGTCTCGATACCCGTGCCTATCGGCTGCCGTGGCCGTCGGGCACCACCGTGTTCGAGGTCGACCAGCCGCAGGTCATCGAATTCAAAAGCCGCACGCTGGCCGACCTGGGTGCGGCTCCGACCGCCGACCGCAAGGCGGTGGCTGTCGATCTTCGCGACGACTGGGCTGGGGCGTTGTGCGACAACGGATTCAACTCGCAGCGTCCGACGGCCTGGATCGCCGAAGGGCTCTTGGGCTATCTGCCGCCCGACGCGCAGGACCGGCTGTTCGACACCATCACCACGCTCAGTTTCAGCGGCAGCCGGATCGGCGCCGGCTACGTCCCGGACATCCACGGTCGAATCACCAAGCAAGGCAATCAGATCAGCGAGCACTGGCGCAAGCTCGGGCTGAACCTCAACCTGTCCGAGCTGGTCTACGACGGCGAGCGCAATGACGCCGTGGAGTATCTGGCCGAGCGTGGTTGGCAGACCACCACGAACACCACCCGGGAGCTGTACGCCGCCAACGGTTTCGAGTTTCCCGACGCCAGTTCACTCGAGCGATTGGGCGACATCCGGTACGTCTCGGCCGAGCTACCGTAGCGCGGCCAGCTCCAGGAATCGCTGGTAGCGGTCCTGCACCGGAGCTATCCACGCCGGACTCGGGTCGACGGTGCGTTCGACGGCCGCCCAGCGGGCCGCGTCGGTGATCGCCGATTCGCTGCCCACCGCCATCCGGGCCAGGAAAGCCGCGCCCAGTGCCGCTCCCTCGGCCACCCCGGACACCTGCACCGGCCTGCCGGTGGCGTCGGCGATCGCCTGCATCCACGGCGGCACCCGAGTGCCGCCGCCGGCGACCACGATTCGCGACACGTCCGCCCCGCTCAGGTCGATCAGTTGGCGCACAACGAATCCCGAGGCCTCGTAGGCGGCCCGCCGTAGTGCGGCCGCGTCGTGGCTGAGGTCCAGGCCGTCGAGCTGCCCACGCCGATCGGGGTCGTGTAGCGGGGCGCGCTCGCCGCGCAGATACGGCGACCACACCGGCACCCGTCGCGGGTCGGCAGCGGCCGGGTCCCCCGGCGCCAGCACGCGGTCGACCCAGCCGAGGAACAGTCCACCGGCGTTACTCGCGCCACCGATCTGGCTCGCCCCGGTCATGGTGGGGATCGTCCACAGTCCCGGTACCTGTCGCGCGTCGGGAATCGTCACCCACACGATCAACGTGGTGCCGCACAGCACCAGAACGTCGCCGACGTCGTTGGCGCCGGAGACCATCTGTTCGCACACCGCGTCAATCGCGCCGACCCCCAACACGGCCTGGCCCGCTTGCCCGACGGCCGCGCCCGGCGCCGCCACCGCGGGCATCTGCGCCTCGGTCGCGCCGCGCTCCGCGCAGGCCGCCGCGTTCCAGCCGTCGCCGTCGAACAACGGTGACGCGGTGAACGCGGTGGGAAAGTCGACCACTGCCTCGCCGGCCAGGGCGTGGTTGGCCACCGCCGGGGCCGGCCAGTAGCCGGCGGCCTGCGCGGAGCGCGGCGCGACCGAGGCGCAGATGCCCGCGGTGGCGGCGCCGGGCGCGGCCGTCGGGCCT
>NZ_LZLV01000130.1 GCF_001673405.1 Mycobacterium sp. 1245111.1
GTGCCATGGTGACATCCTCCCAGCCTGCCCATCCCGGGCAAGCGATCTCAGGTGTCACCTATTCGTGCAGCAGACCCGACCGTTGCAGACAAACGACATTGACGCCTGGAAGCTGAAATCTAGCGCGGCAATTTTAGGCCTTAAAGTCGCCGATATCGCGGCAGGCTCAGGAGCATTTCTTGTGGCCGCTGCTAGGTTCCTCGCTAGGAGGGTAACCGAAGCCTGGACCGAAGAGGAAATGCTCAGTGGAGGAGAGCTTTTTAATCCCAGATTAGCTGAGCAAAGAGCGACTCGTGAGGTAGTAGCGCGTTGCCTCTATGGAGCCGACATCAATCCCATGGCCGTTGAGATGTGCAAGCTTTCCCTCTGGTTGGTGTCCCTGGATAAGTCAAAGCCATTCTCCTTCGTAGACGACAAGATTTTCTGCGGCAATTCACTTCTGGGCGTAACCTCACTCGACCAACTGCGTCACCTGCACGTCGATCCGGAACGAAAGCGTAAGTTCTTGCAGCCCTTCGTGGACGTCGACGCGGTTCTTGGAGAAGCGGCACGCTTGCGACGCGAGCTGGCTTCAACAGTCGACGAAGACGACCCGCAACGCTCAACATACGGAAAGGCCCGGTTGCTACGCCGAGCCGACAACACCACCGCGCAGCTGCGACTGATCGCAGACAGCATCATCGCGGCCGGCCTCGTCCTCGGCGGCACACCGGGAGTCCAGCTTGAGGACGCCTATAAGTCACTGGAATGGGCTCTCGGAGAGGCATTCCCCCAAAGCAGATCAACCGGAAACCGAAAGAAGCTCGACCAGATCCTGACCAATGGCCTAACTCCAACGGTCAAGACTGACTACGACCGATGGCAGCCTCTTCATTGGGCGATCGAAGTGCCAGATGTCATGGATGCCGGGGGATTCGACGCCATTATCGGTAATCCACCATTCCTCGGCGGCCAAAAGCTCACCGCAGCGATGGGTACCAACGCGCGCGACTGGCTCGTCAATGTTCTTGCGGGCGAGACCCGAGGAAGTGCGGACCTAGTCGCTTACTTTTTCCTACGCGCACATTCGCTTCTAAGCCCGACCGGCACGCTGGGACTGATCGCGACGAACACCATCGCCCAAGGCGACACTCGCGAAGTTGGCCTTGATCGAATGACAGATTCCGGGTTCACGATCATCCGGGCTATCCAGAGTAGGTCGTGGCCCGCCGCCACTGTGAACCTTCAATTCGCCTCGGTGTGGGGCACCCGGGCAACGATCTCTGACGAAATCGACCGATTCAGCGATGATTTTCCAGTCGCACGAATCTCGACACTTCTAGAACCCGCCGGCCGAGTTAGTGGTCATCCGTATCAACTCGCGGAGAACAAGGGCATAGCGTTCCAGGGCTGCAACGTTCTGGGCATGGGGTTCGTGATTGACCCCGATGAGGCTCAGGATTGGATCACCGCGGATAGAGCAAACAAGGAGGTGTTGTTTCCATATCTAGTCGGCGAAGATCTGAACTCTCGGCCGGATTGCACTGCCACCCGTTGGGTCATCGATTTCAACGACCGAACAGAAGCTCAAGCCGCACGATACGTTTTGCCTTTCGAGCGTGCTCTTACACATGTTAAACCCATCCGAGCTGAAAACAACCGTAAAGTCTACCGTGACTATTGGTGGCAGTTCGCGGAGAAACGGCCAGCTATGCGAAAGGCCATTAGCCAGCTAGAGAATGTTTTAGTTCTGACGCAAACCAGCAAGACGCTCATGCCAATGCTTGCGGCCCAACAGATTTATGGCCATAAGCTGGTCGTATTCGCGACCGAGCGTCTCGATGACCTCGCAGTCCTCTCGTCGACTGTGCATCAGATGTGGGCGATGAAGTATGGATCCTCGATGCGAACAGATTTTGTCTATACCCCCTCCGACGTCTTTTTGACCTTCCCTCGGCCATCCTGCTCTGAGCGCCTGAAGGAGGCCGGTAAAGCTCTACATAGCGAAAGACGAGAAATCATGCTCCGTCGCGATCTTGGGCTGACCGCTCTCTACAACTTGGTAAACGATCCAGGCGTGACCAGCGACAAAGATGTCACACGTATACGTGACATCCACGTCGAGATCGACAGCGCCGTCTTAGCCTCGTACGGCTGGCGCGATTTGAGGCTTGATCATGGGCATCACACTTACCGCCTAATGGAGCGCTTCACCGTTGCGCCGCGAGCTCGCGTGGAGATACTGGATCGCTTACTACGAGAGAACCATCGGCGCGCCGGACTGCAGGATGGTGGCTTGTCAGATCAGCAAGAGGGGTTGTTCAAATGACCGCTAGCACATCGACAATCCTTCGCGGCGACCTACTGAATCTGATCGAACGCGAGCTTCTCGGCCCTCGCGACGGCAACGCCGAGGAGCTCAAAGGCACGCCACGCGCAGCGTATGTCGTCGGTGCGCTGGCACCAGTAACGATCGACCCCTCACTCCCGACCGCAGTGAGATCGGAGTCAGGCGACCCCAACGAGACCGGGGTCGCGATCACTGACGGAAGCATCGAGAATTCCGGACAACGCGGCGTATCAGTGAACACTGACGAGGAAGCCGGCGCAGCCGAGGAAGGTGAGGAACGTGATGAAGGCCCGAAAGGTGCTCTGACACATCCGTCTTCGATGGGACTTCGGTTCCAGGTCCCCGGGGATTCCGGCCTGCTAGCAGTGAAGGCGACGTGGGGTCGCTACCAAACCTTCCGGCAAGAAGACAAAGATGGCCGCAAAGTGCAGTGGTCCCGTCGTATTCCGTTCGAGAAGATTGTCGAGTTCGACGTCCGCGGATACGACACACACGTTGCGTTGGATCCAATCCCACTTGAAGAATCCGTGACTCTGCGGGTCGAGCTATTTCCACGCAACGACCGTGTGATTGTCGAGCTGGCGCTGTCAAACGACAAAGTGACCGATATGAATGCGCCACCTGGTGATTGGTTGTTCCAGACCAAACTGCAGGTCGAGGCGAACAGTGGCGAAGCCGTTTTCTTGCCGACCCGTGACGTCCTCCAGGCGGGCTACGACGAGCAAGATGAAGAACGACAACGGCTAGACTTGCAATACCGGCATCGGCTCGAATTCGCTGTCGGAAGAACCACTTCCGTCACCTGGAGCGAGCCGACTGACGCAAACGGTAACGGCATCCGTCGAGCCGCTAGCGTTGAGACGAACTGGTTACCAACGGCAGATATACCTCAAACTAAGCCCGGCTCAGCTGGCGATGCGCTCACATCGATGCGTCAGCTGGCCGAACTCCAGGCAGGGGAGGTTGAGGACGCTTTTGCACCATTGATCAACGGTTATCTTGAGTGGCTAGAGGAACAAAAGAGCATCGCAGAACAGTTGCCAGACCACCTGCAGGGACCGGCCGATGACGCAATCGCCGAGGCTGAGCTCGCGGCCGGCCGGCTACGAGAAGGCGTCGATTATCTGACTTCAAATCCTCAAGCGTTGCATGCGTTCCGCTTCATGAATCGGGCTATGCGCGACCAGCGCACCCGCAGCCAGGTCGCCATTCGCCGCGCAGCCGATGATTCTGAAAGCATCGATGCCGCAGTGAGCGCCGTCGAATCCCAAGGTGATGCGGCTGCGTCCTGGCGTCCGTTCCAATTGGCGTTCGTCCTGCTTCAGATCCCGGCACTCACGGAGCCTGCGCACCCATTCCGCAGCGGCGAGGCGGCCAACGTCGAGCTGCTTTTCTTCCCCACCGGGGGCGGCAAGACCGAGGCCTATCTCGGATTGGCCGCTTACACGTTCGCGATCCGCCGGCTTCAGGGCAAGTTCGATTCCGAGGAGGGTGCGCTGGATGGCGGCGACGGCGTCGCGGTACTCATGCGCTATACGCTGCGTCTGCTCACCTCGCAGCAATTTCAACGGGCAGCTGCGCTCGTCTGCGCCGCCGAGCTCATCCGACAGGAGGACGAAACGACCTGGGGCGACAAGCCGTTTTCGATCGGGCTGTGGGTCGGAACCTCAGTCAGCCCAAAGCGTTTCGCGGAAGCCAAGTCCCAAGTCGAAGAGGCCCGATCAGACACAAGTAAAGCGTTCGGCCTGACAGTCCTTCAACTGCAGCGGTGCCCATGGTGCGGCACCAAGATAGACCCGAAGCGCGACCTCGAAGTCATCAACCCGACCGAACGCATCGCGGTGTATTGCGGTGATCGCCTGGGAGATTGCCCGTTCAGCAGTGAGGGTGCCGCAACTGGAGCATTGCCGATCCTCACCGTCGACGATGAGATCTATCGCAACCCACCGACTTTCCTTCTCGCGACCGTCGACAAGTTTGCCCGCCTGACACGCGAAGGACCTGCCGCTAGCCTGTTCGGCTACGTCAGCGAGTGGTGTCCCCGGCACGGGTACCGGCATCCCGACAGTGCCGGCAGCTGCAAGGGGGCATCCCACAACGCAATCAAGGGTGGTCGCAACGACTACCCCAAGGTCACAATTCAAGCCGTCGATCGACTTCGTCCGCCGGACTTGATCATCCAAGACGAACTCCACCTGATAACGGGCTCTCTGGGAACCGCAGTGGGACTTTTCGAAAACGCGGTTGACTTGCTGTGCTCCTACCGACGCAACAGCGAAACGGTTCGTCCGATGATCGTCGCGTCGACCGCGACAGTGCGGAACGCAGAAAATCAGATACGAGCGCTGTACGGGCGCGGGGTGGATATGTTCCCTCCACAAGTGCTCGATATCCGGGACACCTACTTCTCAAGAGAAGTGCCCGTTACTGAAGAAGCGCCCGGCCGAAAGTATCTCGGGGTGTGCGCCCACGGAATCCGGTTGACGCTTGCAGAGATTCGAGTGTCGGAGATCTTGCTGCTCGCCGGTCAAAAGCTACTCGATGAGTCGGGCGCAGACGCGGCCGCCGCCGATCCGTACATGACGACGGTCGCGTATTTTTCTGCCACCCGCGAACTAGCGGGTATGCGACGTTACCTCGATGACGATGTCACAACGCGCGTCACGGGCAACACGGAGCCCTTCCCCAAGCGGACGAACGACGTTGAACGGCTCAACATCGGTGAACTCACATCGCGTATTTCGTCGGAAGACATCTCAGCAACGCTTGACAAACTCTCGCTACCATTCACCGATCGGTGGAGTACTCAAGGGCGAAAGAAATTCCTTGAAGAGCGCGATGCGGCGCGGGCCGCTGGCAAACCTGAGCCAGAATGGGGAACCAAGCCTTACGATTTCGTTCTAGCCACTTCAATGCTTCAAGTCGGCGTCGACGTCCCGCGTCTTGGCCTGATGCTCGTTGTTGGCCAACCCAAGAACACCGCCGAATACATCCAGGCTTCGTCCCGAGTCGGTCGAGACGCTTCGAAGCCTGGACTGGTACTGGCGTTGGCCAACTGGGCAAGGCCTCGCGACATGGCACACTTCGAACAATTTCGGCACTACCATGAAACCTTCTACGCCCAAGTCGAAGCCCTCAGCGTCACACCCTATTCCGACACCTCGATGGAACGCGGCCTCATGGGCGTGCTGGTCAGCGTCGCCCGCGTCGCGCAGGCACGGTCAGCTGCTGGATTGTCACCTGAAGCCGGTGCAGGTGAGATTCTAGGTTCGATGCCGAAGATCGCAGGCCTGATAGAACAGATAACTGCACGCGCTACGCCGGCTGTTGAGGATGCGGACGCGGCGGAAAGGCTGCGGCTCAAACTGATTCAGCGACAAGACCGATGGTACGGAAAAGCCGACGAGACAAAGGGAGCTCTTTATTACGAGCGGATTCCTCAAAACACGACCGCCTGGCGGCTCTTGATCAGCCCGGAATCAACGTTGATCAAACCGGCCGACCAAGTGTTCGTAGTCGCGAATTCGATGCGAGAGGTACAGCCGGAGATCAACCTATTGGTCAGTCCGACGGCTGAAAACCTTGCGTTCAAGGAAAAGTCCAGTTTCCCGCAATGGGACATACCCGCCGAAAGCGACAAGCAATGACCGAGGCCGCCGATCTAGGAGTGATCGAAGAGGCTCAGCCCGTAGCGGTGGGCTCCGAGACGCTTGACCCCATCACCGATATCGAGGCGAAGACTTCGAAAAACTATGCGCGCGTTGGCTCGATAAGACCGTCAGCGATGTTGTACACCAACGGCATCGGTGCGACTGTTGACCTACCACACTTCGCCGTAATGCCCGCAGGCACGGACCCATGGGAGCGGGTGTATGCCCGTCGGGCCGGTGGGGCTGACACGATCGCGGAGCCCAGACTCCTGGAGCTGACGCGAGCACATCTGGGTAGCCAAGTCGTCGAGCTCCGCAAACCACCGTGGGCGCCGGAAGAGAAGGGATGGTCAGCCGGTTCGGCCATCGATCTTGGTATCCCGTCGCGAATCTTCCCGCAATGGCTGCGGTGCACGGGATGTGGTCGATTGGCGCCGGTGTCGCACGAGCTGTTCGTCTACCGCAACGTCATAAAGTATCGTCCAGATCGCGCCGAATTTTTTCATGACAAGTGCAAAGGGTTCGAAGGCAAGAAGAAACCGTTCAAGGCTGTAGCGCTCCCGGCTCGCTACCTGATCGCCTGTGTCAATGGGCATCTCGATGAGTTTCCTTACGACGCTTGGGTTCACCGCGGGGCCGCATGTCCGTCAGGTAGCTCCTTCCCAACCCTGCGGATGCGGGAATGGAAGAGCAACATCGGTCCGGACGTGCAAATCCATTGCCTGTCTTGCCAACAGAGCCGCGGCATGCTGGAGGCTGTTGGCCCGAAGGCGACCGAGAAGCTTCCGATGTGCAGGGGCCGGCATCCGCACCTCGACGCATTCTACAAATGCGGACAACGCGGTCGATTGATGATGCTTGGCGCGGCCAATCAGTGGTTTGCTTCCACGCTCGGGCTCCTGGCACTGCCTCGTGAAGAAGTTGCGTCAGCCACGGATCTGGTTCCTTTGCTGCGCACTTTGCAGAAAAGCGACTTGGACATGCCTAAGAGCGTGGATGACATCAAGATGTGGCGCAACTACGCCGCGTTGCTTGCAAAGACTGAGGACTTCGACGGTGTGCCTGACGAAATCCTTTGGGAGGCAGTGCAGGTTGCGCGCAATCCTACTGCCAAGGCGACCCGCGACAATCGAGAGCCACCTGCAGACCCGCGTGCGATTCTTGCCCCGGAGTGGACCGTCCTGAGCGATGAAGCCAAGTACACCCGCCTCGGAGGTTCTCGCGACTTTCGAGCTCTGCGCCGAGATGTACCTCCTCCGCTGGAGCCGGTTCTGGCGGCAGTCGCCGCAGTCGAACGACTCAAAAAAGTCAACGCGTTCTTAGGGTTCACCCGGATCGATGCACTCGATCGCATCGATGATGCAGCGACTCGCGTTGCACCCCTATGCGTCAACGGCAAGCCGACGTGGGTACCGGCCACCGAAGACAGAGGAGAGGGAATCTTCCTCCAATTCGATGAGTCCAGCGTCGCAGCATGGGAGCAGCAGGTAGTCGACCTCCCGGTGTGGAATGCATTTCGTCAAGCGCACAGAATCAATTTTCGCCGGCGAACAAGCAAGACGGCAGATGACATCGATCCGGATTTGCGCTTCCCCCCTCCCCGCTACTGGGCGATACATTCGTTGTCACACTTGCTCATTCGCGAAGCCGCGATGTCAAGCGGGTACGGAAGTGCCAGCTTGACCGAGAGGATCTACGCATGGCAGGCGAGTGATGAGTATGCACCCGCGGCGGGATTGCTTATCTGCACAACAGCTTCCGACGGTGAAGGTACGTTGGGCGGTCTTGTCGAGCTAGCGCGACCCGCGAAACTGGAAAAGCTCTTCCGGGACGCGGTTCGTCGGGGATTGCGATGCTCATCGGATCCCATCTGCTCGCATCGAGCTCCTAAGGGGAAGGAGGAATTTTTGCATGGCGCCGCGTGCCACTTCTGCCTCTTCCTGAGTGAGACGAGCTGCGAACGAACCAACCGCTTCCTTGATCGGCGGTTGCTGCTAGGGCTGCCGACCGACCCGGACGTGCGAACTCCCGGTCTCCTAGAAGGGCTATCGATTCTCTCGTGAGCACCGCAGAGATCGAACGACTTGGCGAGCTCCTCAGCGCCGAAGAAGCGAAGTCGATCGCTGCTGCTCTTCGTCAAGTCAAATTGCCTCACATTGCAGCCAAACGCGCCTACCCCGCGCATAGGTCCGAAGTCCAACGATTGTTGAAGCAGTTGATCAATCGCGACACCGATGCGGCACGAGTGGCGGCAGTGCTCGACGGTATCGCCGCGGTCCCTCAGGTTCATCGTCCAGTAGTTGTGTGGACTTCGCCCTCAATCCCGGGATCGACCGGCCACACGACGCTCGCCGCGCTCGACATGATCAACGATGCAACCACGCAAATACACGCGGCAACGTATTCGGCAGGTAAGGATTCGCCGCACCTGGCTGCCCTCCGCAACGCTCTAGACCGAGGGGTCCCCGTGACTGTTGTCGTCGATGTCAAGGAGAGAGCCGATGCCGCCGCTCTGATCGCGCAGAGGCTCGACGGTGCGCGCATTTGGACACTGGCCGAGCCCGCAAATGGCCAGTGGGCGATTCAACACTCCAAGCTGATCGCAGTAGACGACCGGTGCTCGTTTGTCACAAGTGCGAACTTCTCGACTGCGGCGGCGATGCGGAGCCTCGAGTGCGGAATGCTCAGTCAGGATGCGCTGATCGCCACAGGCATCCGCGAGCACCTCGAAAACCTTCACACGCACGGCATTTTGATCGATTTCAAGACGTGATTGAAGTTTCAACAGAAATGCTCGAGGATTCTTGTATGCGCGCGGCGGGATTGTTCTCAGGCATCGGCGGCTTCGAGGCAGGACTAGCGCAGTCTGGAATCACCACGGATGTGATGTGTGAGAACTGGGAACCCGCGGCCCGGGTGCTTCAGAGGCGGTTTGACTCAAACGTTTTTGGAGACATTCGAGGCTTGCGCGCGCTACCCAGATGCGACGTCGTCACTGCCGGATTCCCGTGCACCGATCTCAGCCAGGTCGGGCGCACGGCTGGGATCGATGGAGATGAGTCAGGTTTGATTCGCGAGGTTTTCCGACTCATCACCAAGCGCGGACCACGCTGGCTCGTGCTCGAGAACGTACCGAACCTGCTTGCGTTACACCATGGAGCGGCAATCCGTTTCATTGTTCAATGGCTTGAAGACCACCGATGGAACTGGGCATATCGAACGGTGGATTCTCAATACTTCGGAGTAAGGCAGCGACGCCGCCGCACATACCTTGTCGCTTCACGCACCGAGGACCCTCGAACCGTGTTGTTTGCGGATAACGCCGCGCTCGCTCCGGTTCGTCCAACGCACCGCGCGTATGGCTTTTATTGGACCGAAGGCAACCGCGGACTAGGGTGGGGAGAAGGCGTGACGCCAACACTGAAGGGTGGATCGAAACTCGGAATTGCCTCTCCCCCAGGCGTATGGCTTCACGAGCGCAGCGTCGGTGATGCAATCGTGAAACCCTCGATCGCTGCCGGTGAGCGGCTGCAAGGGTTTCCATCCGGCTGGACCGATGCGGTAAGTCGAGAAGGTGAGCGGTGGAAGCTGGTCGGCAACGCTGTAACAGTTCCTGTCGCAGAATGGATCGGCCGTAGGTTGGTCGATCCGGGCAAGTCAGTAGAAGTTGAGCGGAGACCCTTCGACCACCGCAAGAGCTGGCCGAAGGCGGCGGCGAATGTGGGAGGAGGGCGCGAAGCCTGGACCTTGAGCGAGCGCCCCATGAAAATTGCGCCTCAGGCATCGCTTGCGGCGGTATTGGAGAAGTACGGAGCGGTCCCGTTGAGCATTGGCGCAACGACCGGCTTCGCGACGCGCCTGAAGGCAAGTAGGCTCCAGAGCCGCGCCGGCTTCATCCAAGCACTCGATGCCCACATTAATGCCTGTCAAAAAGCCTGAGCCGCTGGATGGCTCAATCCGCCGACGGATGCAGGCGCAGCGCCGGCGGGACACCGAGGTCGAAATCGGTATACGTAAGGCCCTGTATCGCTTGGGTTATCGCTATCGGGTCGACTACCGTCCAGAAAAGTCACTGCGCTGTCGAGGTGACCTCGTTTTCACTAAGCGGAAAGTAGTCGTCTTCATCGACGGCTGTTTCTGGCACGGCTGCCCACTGCACGCGACCTCACCCAAGAACAACGCTGAGTGGTGGCGCGAGAAACTCGATGCGAACATCGAGAGAGATCGGCGAAATAGCCTCGCGCTGAGGGACCTTGGCTGGACAGTAGTTCGAGTGTGGGAACACGAAACGGTAGACGAAGCAGTTGCTCGCATCCGAGAAGCGCTTGAGCGGGCATAACAAAGTTAGCTCGCGGTTTTGAATATTTCGAAGCGCTCGGCTAGACGGTCCTTGGAAGGCCTGTCGGCTCGCCGCTTGGGCAGCGTAAGCCCACGTCCGTCCATTTCCTGAAGTCCATGGAGAAGCATCGGCCCGTCGGTCTCCTGCATTAGCTCATTGTTGATGCGCACTAGATAGTCTGGAGAGATACCAAGAAGATTCGCATCGTAGGCCGCGTGGTGAATCTTGCAGAGGCTGAGGCCATTATCGACCGATGCAACGCCGTGAACCTCAGCGTCTCCGATGATGTGAGCCGCGTCCAGGAGCTTCCCATGCTTCAAAGTGCAAACAGTGCAGCGCTGTTCATACGCATATATGACTCGGCCTCGGAACTCGGGCTGATGCAGGCGCTGCTTCATGACCCGCTCTGCATAGACGCGCTCGATTGGCTCTAGATTAAGTGGATCAGATACCGACTGGAGGCTCGCGTCCAACGCGATCATGAACCGGTGGTTGGCCGCGTCGTCAGCGATGACGTAAGCAGGAAAGACAGGGACGTAGACGCCGTCTTTGATCTTGCGTAGCAAGATGATCGGCAGTCGCAGCTCTAAAGCCCTGCGCATCTTCACGTTGTCGCCAGCGGTGGTGTCCCTTTGGTAGTCGTACGCGAACATCGATTCGCCGACGTGCGCGTCCGAGTACCCACCATCAGGACTCGAAACGATCGACAAGGTAGCCAGAAGGTCCTTGGGATTCCAGATCCCTTTGCTCCGGTCGATGATGCGGCGGGTTTCGCCTCCAATTTGCAGCGCGTCCAACTGCTTGCGCGTGACAACGCCGTATTCCGAGACCAACTCAGCGAGCTGCGTGAAGATGAGCTCGCGTAAATGCAGTTCGGCCGCACTGTCCACGCCTGCAGCTTCTCACGAAAAGCGGCGCCGCCCGGTCAATTTGAAGGCGATGAAATAATCGCGCTGCGACTCGCACTCTGAAATAGATTTGTATGAGCTCAGCTTGCCGAGTCGGGGTTGCCTCACGATATCGACCCGGGTGGACGAGTCATGCACGGTATGGACGAATCGCTCGACGTAGTTGAGAGGTTTCTGCGAGGCTGCGAAGGTGAACTCAAGTGCGGCAGCGGCGCCTCGCCTCGCCAACGGCGCCGAGCGCAAGGTTTACAGAACCCTCGTTGAGCAACTCCAGCCGAACGACATGCTCGTCCCTGGCCAGCGAGTAACCGACCACCTCAAGGATCACGAGGTCGACTTCGTCGTTGCGATCGAAGGGGCAGGCATCATCTGCCTTGAAGTTAAAGGCGGCGAAGTCTGGCACAACGGCAAGACATGGTTGCAGCGGCGAGGCGAGGGGATCTACAGCATCAGTCCGGTTCGTCAGGCCCGCGACGCATGTTACGCGCTCCGAGACTTCGTCGAAGGCGATGACCGCTGGGCCCAAGGGCGAGTCCGCTGGGACCACGTCGTCGTGCTTCCCAATGCCGACCTAGGTGGCGACTTCGCCTTGCCCGAGTGCCCGCGGTGGAAAGTCATCGACCGAAACGACCTCCCGAACCTCGTCGACAAGCTTAGGTACGTCCTCCTGCGGCAGGAGCTCGAACGCCCGCTGCTCAGTTTGGAAGGCATCAGGCAGCTTGCGAAAGCGTTGGGTGGCAGAGGGCTACCGCAACGAAGTGTCGTCGCACGCGCGCTGGCCGGCGAGGACGCCGCGGACGCACTGACCGAACACCAAGCCGTCATCCTCGATGCCATCAAGCTGCTGAACCGCGTCGAGATCCGCGGAGGCGCCGGCAGCGGGAAGACCTTTCTAGCGGTCGAACAGGCTCGTCGGCTTTCGGCGGAAGGCCAGCGGGTTGCGCTTGTCTGCTATTCACACGGCCTGGCCTCATATCTAGAGCGCATCACTGCGAAGTGGCGCCGTCGACAGCAGTTAGCGTATGTCGGCGAGTTTCACGCTCTTGGTGTGCAGTGGGGAGCCTCCCAAGGACCCGACGAGTCGTTGCGCACCGATGAAACCGCACGATTTTGGGAGCATGACTTGCCGCTCCAAATGGCCGATCTGGCCGCGCAACTCGAACCCGGTCATCGATTCGACTCGATCGTCGTCGACGAGGCGCAAGATTTCGCTGACGCGTGGTGGGACCCTCTGCTTGCAGCGCTCAAGGACGACGAGAAGGGCGGCCTGTACGTCTTCAGTGATGAGGGCCAGCGCGTGTTCAATCGACATGGCTCACCTCCCGTCCCGCTCGTGCCGCTGATTCTCGACCACAATCTCCGAAACACGCGCCAGATCGCGACCGCGTTCCAGCCGCTGGTTGACCACCCGATGCGCCTGCTCGGCGCTGACGGACCAGCAGTCACGTTCATTCCATGCCCGCAAGACGAGGCAATGAACGTCGGCGACGATCAAGTGGATCTGCTGCTGGATGAGGGCTGGCGGCCAGAGGATGTTGCGCTGCTTACCACGGGCTCTCGGCATCCAGAACAGAAGGAACGACAAGCTGCCGGCAGCGCCGCGTACTGGGACAGCTTCTGGGACGCAGACCAAGTTTTTTATGGTCACGTCCTCGGCTTCAAGGGGCTGGAGCGCCGCGCGGTGGTCCTCGTTGTGAATGAAAAGACTGCTTTGGAGCGGTCTCGCGAACGCCTTTACGTCGGTTTATCGCGCGCCCGCGATCAACTCGTCGTGTGCGGAGACCCAGACTTCATTCGCGAGGTCGGTGGGCCAGATCTCGCGCGCTGTCTGAATCTGTCCAATGCGGGTTTTGAACTGCGTTAGCAGCTGGAGCGACCGACTTGCCTGTTCGTTTCTGCCCGACTACTACAGATATTCCACAGCGCCTGTCACCCGGTCTGCTTAGACTCGGCGGGAGCTCAAATCTGGAGGTTCTTGTGAGCGACAGTTCGGGCCCATTCGACCCCGGTGCAGCTGATGACCCTGGTGCGCGGCTGCCCGCACCCGCTGACATCCAGCCAGGTGAAGTCGTCGTCGCGTTACAGCCGGAAGGGCTCCTTGTCGGAGGCGATCCCGATGCGATCGAGCCCTACCTTGGCCGAATTCGCGAGATCGCCGGCCAGACGGTCCGAGTCGCCGGGATCAACAAGACCTCGCTCGCAAACGCGACGGGCCTTCTCACAGGCGCGACTTCGCTATTCGGCCAGGCAGGTAAATTCGTGCAGCTGCACCCGGATAGCTATCAGGCCATTAAGCAAGGCAATCTCATCCCGGGAACCGACGGTTTCTACCGGATGATGACCCGGGGCGCTGATAACAAATTTCTCCACCAGCTGCAATGGAGACCCACCGCAGTCAACCCGGCGCAACTGATGTCAGCTCAGATGGTCGCGGTCCAGTTGGCGCTCAAGACCGCGATAGCTGAGGTCGAGGAGGCGGTCCGGAGGGTCGAGGGCAAAGTCGACCAAGTCCTTAAACTCGCGCAGGCCCACCGCACCGGCGATGTACTTGGCAATTACACGACGATCTCCCGCCTGGTCACATACCTAGAGAGCCACGGTGCGGTACCTGACGCGCTTTGGGACTCAGTCGCCACGTTGGGGCCAGTTTTGAACAGCACCGTGGAACAGCTTCGGAACCACGTCGACCGCACACTAAATTCCCTCGACCCCGATGAACCCGTCCAAGATCGCGCACGCGCCCTCGGTGAAGCCGTCACTGCCGGGCTTCTCACCGAAACATTGAATCTTCTTGTCGTCAGTGAAGAGTCGCTTTTTAGGTGGCAGCGAGTTCTACTGGCCCGTGTCGAAGCCACTCAGCCTGAACATCTATCAAAAATTCTTAACGATTCTCAGCAATTGCTCGCCCAACAACTCGCCGCTGATGGTGAGCTTTACCGCCGAGCAAGGACAGCGATTGCAGACTTCGGAACGCCGAAAGCCATCGATGGTTTTCGCTTCTTCTCAGTGCGGGACCTTACAAAGCACCGCGACAAGTTGCACCAGGACCTTGACGACTTCGCACGGGCCCGGCACCACCAGGTTCAGAGTTGGGAAGCCTTGGCACCGCCCAGTATTAGCGACGCCGCTGACGCGACCGTCGAGATTGCCAGGAAGTCGGCAACTCAGGCTCTCACAGCTGCGGGTGAAGGCCTCCTGAAGCTAAGCGACATGCTCAACGAGCAGCGCGCGAAGAAGGAACCGTTGCGTACCGATCAGCCAAAGTCCAGGCCGGATTCCGTGGAATAGCACCCTGCCGCTAGGTCGCTCAACTCCCCACCTCACCCTCGCCAACGGCAACAAGCAGCATGAACGTCCGCTCCCCCTGGCCGGCTTTGGTCGTCAGCTCCACCGGGTAGTACCCGTCCGGCACCGACTCCGCGACCTTGACCGTCGCGGTCGACGTGCCGAACCCGTCGTCGCCGAACTTCCCCGACACCGACTCCACGGAAATGCCTTCGATGGACGACTTTCCAGAGATCTCGTAGTCGCTTGGGCCGTCGAGCATCCGCTGCACACAGACCGTCACGTCGGTCTCCATTCCGGCGTCCATCGCGACCACCGACGGCGAGACGTTCATCGTCACCGCCAGACTGCCCGTACCAAACGACGGCGGCGCCGAATCCGCAGCAGTCCCCCAGGACTTGTTGGGCTTCGACGCCAACGAGAAGGCCAACTCCCCGCCATCCGCGAGCATCGACTCCGGCAGATACGTCTTGTCGGTCGGTTTGCCGTCGATGTGCAATCCGTTGATGTTCTGCAGGCGGTGCTGCCCGGACGCACCGGGTGCGGAGATCCGAATGAATTTGTTGGCAGGCAAGGCGATTTCGATCTTGTCGAACAGCGGCGTGTTGACCGTCAAGACCGACGTCCCCGGGATGCTGGGATACAGACCCATCGACGCCCACACGAACCACGCCGACATCGCGCCCAGGTCGTCGTTGCCCGGCTCGCCGTCGGGCGTGGGACTGAACAGCGTGCTGCGTATCCGGTCGACCAATTCCTGTGTCTTCCAGGGCTGTCCGAGATAGTTGTACAGCCACGGCACCGAGAAATTCGGCTCGTTGCCGGCCCACATGTACGGATCCACCGGGCCGACATTCAGCTTCGAGGTGAACTTGTCGAGCCGGTCAACCACCGCTTCCCGCCCACCCAACGCGGTCACCAAGCCGGCGATGTTCTGCGGCACGTACCAGACGTACTGCTCGGCGTTACCTTCGTCGAATCCGGCCTGGCTGAAGCAGTCCTTGCCGGGCGGCTTGACCGCCGGGCCCGCGGGGAAGAAGCCGAGCGCGTTGCGCGGTTGGATCGAGTGCGTCGTGGGATTGAACAGGTTCTGCCAGTACTGCGCGCGATGCTGAAACTCGTCTGCAGTATTGGAATCGCCTAAGGCCGCGGCGAATTGGGAGATCGAGAAGTCGTCGACCGACCACTCCAGCGAGATCGATGCCGCCGGAAACGAGCCGCGGCATGCCAACGACGGCAACGGCAGATATCCACGCTTGAGATACGTACCGACCGCGGGCCGCTCGACGTAGCCGTCGCGCCCGACCCCTCCTTCGGTCGCCGCATCGAGCATGAAATGCAACGCCCGCTCGGTGTCAAAGTCCTTGGCGCCGAACGCATAGAAGTTCACGATCAGCGGCACCACGCTGTCGCCGGTCATCTCCGCGGTCGCCGTGTTGGCCAGCGCCCACCGCGGGAACGACCCGCTCTGCTCGGCGTCGTTCACCAGCGACTGCGCCATGTCGCTGGCCTCGCGCGGGAACACCATTGCCTGCAGTGCCGCCACCCCGCGGTAGGTGTCCCAGTCGGAGTAGTTGGCGTACTGCGTATGCCCGGGCGGCACAGTGTGAATACCGCGGTCGAAACCGATGTAGCGCCCGTCGATGTCGTTGAATGTGTTGGGGTTCAACAACGAGTGATAGAGCGCGGAGTAGAAGGTGACGATGTCGTCTTCGGTGTAGCCGGCGATCCTGATCCGCGACAGCGCCTCATTCCATTGGCGCGATGCGGCCGCACGGATGTCTTCGAAACTGGCCGCCGCCTCGTCGAGGTTCTTCTGCGCCCCGTCAACGTCGACGTAGGACAACGCCGTTCGCACCTCGACGTCCGAAGCATCGAACTCGACGTACCCGCCGCTCGAACCCTGGTAACTCGAATACGCGCTGCGGCCATTGGGAAACACCGTGAAACCGTCCCAGGTGCCAAATGTCTTGAACGGCCTGCTGAACCTCATCGCGAAGTACACCGTGTAGACGTTGTTCTTGCCGCAGAACCCGCCACTGGTGGCCGACCCGGTGATCGTGGTGTTGTCGTCGCTGATCTTGATGTTCGCGGCCGAGGTGCCGCCCAACGACCCGCCGGGCCGGATGAAGAATCGCGCCGTGCGATCGCCCGGATAGTGGAACCGGCCCACGCCGGTGCGGTTGGTCGAAGTGAGCTCCGCCGTCACGCCCGCCGAGGGCAGCCGCACCGTGTAGTAGCCGGGCACGCCGCGCTCGTGTTTGTCATGGGCGATCTCCTCGGAGGCGTCCCACGGCTCGTCGCCGACCGAGCTCGTCGTCGGCAGCATCGAGATGTCACCGAACGCCGGGCAGCCGACCGAGGCGTGGGTCATGCTGAACCCGGTCGTGCGCCCGTTGGAGTGGCTGTAACCCGCGTAGTTGCCGACGGTGTCCGGCGAATACTGCACCATCCCGAACGGCACCGACGGGCCGGGGAAGTTGTTGATCTCGCCGACGGTCTTGCCGCCGTTGCCGGTGCCGATCAGGGTGTCGACGTGCTCGACGGGGTTGGCCACCAGCGGCGGCGGCTCGTACGACGTGGGCGTAGCGCTGACCAGCATCGCGCTGACCAGCAGAGCAGCCGCGATGAACGCCACGGCACCCCGGCGTGACCGCATAGCCGAATGATCCCCCTTCCCGGCCGCTTCGTGTGGGAGGCAGCCCGGTGCGCCCGACTGTAGCCGCGCGCCGCTCCGGTCGGCGTGAAAGTATGCCCGTATGCGATCAACCATCAAACGCGTCAGCGTGCTGCTGGCCACCTTGATGATGATCACGTCGTGCGGCGGCAACAATCAACCCGCCCCGCAACCGAAAACCACTGAGGCGCCGGGCTTGTCGCAGTCCGAAGCGACCGACATCGCGACCGAGGCCTACGCCTACGCCTATCCGCTCGTCACGATGGAATACACCCGCCGCAGCTTCACCAACGTCCCCGCCCCCGAGGACACCAAGGCCCCGATGGGACAGTTCGCCCGCCTGCGCACCTTCCCCAACGCGGCCAACCAATCCGCTGCCGCGCCCAATGCCGACACGCTGTACACCCAGGCTTGGTTCGACGTGTCCAAGGAGCCGTGGATCGTCACCGTCCCCGACATGGGCGACCGCTACTTCCTGCTGCCGATGCTGGACGCCTGGACCAACGTCTTCGCCTCGCCGGGCACCCGCAACGGCGGCGGCAAGCCGCGGACGTTCGCGATCACCGGCCCCAACTGGCACGGCAGCCTGCCGCCGGGCGTGCTGGAATACAAGTCGCCGACGGCGTTGGTGTGGCTGCTCGGCCGCATCTACTGTTCGGGCACCCCGGAGGATTACGACGCGGTGCACAAGCTGCAGGACGGGATCACCGCGACGCCGCTGTCGTCGTTCGGCAAGCCGTATCTGCCGCCGCTGGCGCCGCTCACCGCGTCGATCGACATGGTGACGCCGGCGCGTAAACAAGTGAATGCGCTTGGCGCGCCCGAGTATTTCAGGCTGTTCGCCCGGCTGCTCAAGACCAACCCGCCGGCTGAGGCCGACGCGCCGATGGTGGCCAAGCTGGCCCGGATCGGCATCGTTCCCGGCCAGGACTTCGACCCGTCGAAGCTGCCGGCCGCCGCCAACACCGGGATCGCGATGGCACCAAAACTGGGTCAGGACAACATCTCCGGCTGGCGCGAAGACGGCGTGGTGGCCGGCGACTTCGTCTCCAAGAACGGCTGGGCCTACACCATCAAGGCCGGCACCTACGGCACCAACTACCGGCAACGGGCATTCGTCACCGAGGTCGGCGTCGGCGCCAACCTGCCCGAAGACGCCGTCTACCCGACATCGGACGCCACTGACCGCAAGGAGAAATACAGTGGCGCAACGAAATACACCATGCACTTCGACAAGGGTCAGCTGCCACCGGCGCGCGGCTTCTGGTCGCTGACGATGTACAACGCCGACTACTTCTTTGTCGACAACCCGCTGAACCGCTACACGCTCAGCGCGCGCGACAAGCTGCTGCCCAACCCCGACGGCTCCACCGACATCTACATCCAGGCCGACTCCCCCGGCCCGGACAAGGAAGCCAACTGGCTGCCCGCGCCGAAAGACCGGTTCTCGCTGATGCTTCGGCTGTACTGGCCCAACGAGAAGAAGCCGTCGATTCTGGACGGGACGTGGCACATCCCGCCGGTCAAGCCCATGCCCTAGGGTGTGAGCCCCTAAACCCTTCGGGCGAAGACGAATTCGTTGCCGGGCACTAGGTCTTTGACCTTCGGGTCGGCGCCGCGGCCGAAGCCTTCCATCAGCTCAGCAGCCGGCGTCACCGTCACCTCGAAGCCGTGCCGGGCGAACCACTCGCCCACCGGCTCGCGCTCCTCGAAGTACCAGAGCTCGTCGGTCCGCGGCACCTCGCGGTCCGGCTGGACTTTGGCCAGCAGCCCGCGGAGCCGATCCATCCGCGCGCGCCGCTTGGCCCGTAGCTCCTCGTCGAGGAACGACGGCCCGAGCGCCTCCACCGCGACCCGGCTACCGGGTGCCGCAAGGTCGTTGATGCGTTCGAACAGCAATTCCTGCGCCGCGGCGGGCAGATACGGCATCAGTCCCTCGGCCGACCAGACGCTCGGCTGTGACGGGTCAAAACCGGCCTCCAGCAACGCCTTCGGCCAATCGTGTCGCAGGTCGACGGCGACCTCTACCCGGTTGACGGCCGGCTGAGCGCCGTGATTGGTCAGCGTCGAGAGCTTGAAGTCCAGCACCCGGTCCTGGTCGAGCTCGTAGACCGTCACGCCGGCCGGCCACGGCAGCCGCCACGACCGCGCGTCCAAGCCTGCCGCCAGAATCACCGCTTGTTTGATGCCGTCATTGGCCGCGGTGACGAAGAACGAGTCGAAGAACTTGGTCCGCGAGGCCATGTAGTTGACCATCCCCTGCCTCTGCAGCGGCAAATCGGGTTCGGCCTCGATGATCTCAGGAGGCAGGTCGCCGTTGGCGTGCCAGTTCCACACGCCCTCGCCGGCGGCGTCGAGGAAGACCCGCGCGAACGGATCTTCGATAAGCGGGTTCTCGCTCTCGGTTTCGGCTGCGCGGGCCGACGCCACGCCCAGCGCGGTCGCCCCGACACTTTCGGTGATTTCCCAGGTGTCGTTGTCAGTTCTCGCCATACCTCGAAAGTACGGGAGCCGGCTTGGCGCTAGCTGTGCGTGATATCGCATACGCGTCGATTTCGAAAAGAGGTCACGCTCCCAGAAGTTGGTGCCCACGTGACAGCTGTGACTCATGACGACGTCGAACCAGCCACGGAGCCCACGCAATCCGGGTATCGCCTGAGGTCACCGGTTATGTTGTGCGCGGACACGCTAGAACCCGCTGGCCGGAGGTTGCTTAGAGCATGCTCGTCGATGGTCGCGAAGTCAGGGTTTCCGGCAGCTTGCTGCAGCCCCTGACTCGTCGCACCAACGACATCCTGCGGGTCGCGCTGTCGGGGGCGTTGTTGGCGATCGTGATCACCAGTTCGCTGATCACCCGCACCCGCTGGGACGCGCTGGAAGTGTCCATCTCGCGCATCGTCGGGGTGCTGACGCCCACCCAGTCCGACGTGGTCTACATGGTGTACGGGCTCGCGGTGCTGGCGCTGCCGTTCATGATTCTGTTCGGCTTGATCATCGCCCGGCAGTGGCGGCTGCTGATCCCGTACGCCGCGGCCGCCTTGATCTCGATCCTCTCGTTGTCAATCAGCGGCACGGGCATCGCCGCGCCGCAGTGGCATTTCGACCTGAACGACCGATTGCGCACCGTGCTGTCGCAATTCCTCGACGACCCCCGCTGGATCGCCATGCTCGCCGCGGTGCTCACCGTGTCGGGCCCGTGGCTGCCGGCGCGCTGGCGACACTGGTGGTGGGCGCTGCTGCTGGCGTTCATCCCGATCCACCTCGTGGTCAGCGCCATCGTGCCGGCCCGCTCGCTGCTGGGGATCGCGGTCGGCTGGTTCGTCGGCGCGCTGGTGATCCTGGTCAGCGGGACTCCCGCGTTGGAGGTGCCGCTAGACGGTGCCGTGCGGCTGATGGCCAAACGCGGGTTCGCGGTCACCGGGCTCCGGGTGGTCCGCCCCGCCGGATCAGGGCCCTTGGTGCTCGCGGCCGTCACCGCCGAGGACGACGAGAACGCCGTGGTCGAAATGTACGGGCCGCATCAGCGCAGCGGCGGCGCGCTGCGGCAGGCGTGGCGGATCGTGCGGCTGCGCGACAGCGAGACCGCTCCCCTGCAGGCATCGATGCGCCGCACCGTGGAGCATCGCGCGCTGATGGCCATCGCGATCGGTGAGTTGGGTATCGCCAATACCGCGACGATCGCGGTCGGCGTTTTGGACCGCGGCTGGACGTTGTACGCGCACAAGCGGATTCGCGGCGAACCACTGAAACAGTGTTACAACTCGACCCCGGTCGCCGAAGTGTGGGAGTCGCTGCGCACGCTGCAGGACCATCAGATCGCGCACGGCGACCTGCGCGACAAGCAGATCACCGTGAGCAACGGCGCGGTGTTCTTCGGTGGGTTCGGCAGCGCGGAATACGGCGCCACCGACAACCAGCTGCAGGCCGACATCGCCCAGTTATTGGTGACGACCTCGGCGCTGTACGGAGCCGACGATGCCGTCGCCGCGGCCATCGAGGTGCTCGGCCGCGATGCCGTGCTCACCGCGTCGCGTCGGCTCACCAAAACGGCTGTGCCGAAACATATCCGGGACTCGGTCGTCGACGCCAACTCCGTCATCTCGCGGAGTCGTGCGGCGGTGATGCGTCAAACCGGCGAGGAGAAGATCCAGAAGGAGTCGGTCACCCGGTTCAGCCGCAGCCAGCTGATCCAGCTGATCCTGCTCGGCGCGCTGGTCTACGTCGCGTACCCGTTCATCAGCACGGTGCCGACGTTCTTCAACGCGCTGGGCAAGGCCAACTGGTGGTGGGCGCTGCTGGGCCTGGCGATTTCGGCGTCGACGTACGTGGGTGCCGCCGCCGCGCTGTGGGCCAGCGCCGACGAGTCGGTGAATTTCTGGCGGCTGTCGATTGCACAGGTGGCCAACACCTTTGCCGCGACCACTACCCCGGCCGGCGTCGGCGGGCTCGCGCTGAGCACCCGGATCCTGCAGAAGAGCGGGTTGAGCACGACGCGCGCCACCACCGCGGTCGCGCTGCAGCAATCGATGCAGGTGATCATGCACGTGGTGTTGCTGATCTTCTTCAGCACCGCCGCGGGCGCCGGCACCGACCTGTCGCACTTCGTTCCCAAGTCGACCATGCTGTATCTGATTGCCGGTGTCGCACTGGGCATTATCGGCGTCGCCCTGTTGGTCCCCAATCTGCGACGCTGGCTGTCGACGTCGGTGACCCCCAAGCTCAAGGAGATCGTCACCGACATCATCGAGGTCGCACGGGAACCCAAGCGGATGGCGCTGATCGTGTTGGGTTGCACGGGAACGACTCTCGGGGCGGCGCTGGCGCTGTGGACCAGCGTGGAGGCGTTCGGCGGCACCGCGTCGTTCGTTACCGTGACCGTAGTGACGATGGTCGGCGGCACTCTGGCCTCGGCCGCACCCACTCCCGGCGGCGTCGGCGCCGTCGAGGCCGCGCTGATCGGTGGGCTCGCCGCCTTCGGCGTTCCCGCGGCCGTGAGCGTGCCCTCGGTGCTGCTGTATCGGGTGCTGACCTGCTGGTTACCGGTTTTCGTCGGGTGGCCGGTGATGCAGTGGCTGACCCGCAACGACATGGTCTAGGACGCCGCGAAGTCACCGACGGCGATCAGCGTGTTGCCCGTCCAGGCGATTGCGAAGCCGACCGCGGTGAACGCACAGTCCAGGATGACCTCGCGATGTGGTGGACTTTGCATCCACAGGTCGAGCGCCGTAGCCGGATTCGCGTGGCTTCCGCTGCCCCAGAACAGGATCTCGCTGGTATCGCGCGGCTTGACGTAGCCCGCATCGAGAACCCGCGCCCACGGCGACGAACCGTCCGAACCGACGTGGCCGTGCTCGATACCGTTGGTCGCCAGGTCGTCAGCGTGCCGTTGCGCCGCTGCGGTCAAACGCGGATCGTCAGCGATCGGTCCGCAGGCCTGACGAAGCTCGCCGACACCGCTGTAGATTGCGTCCCTGAAATCGTCCGCGCGCGCAGCAAAGCTGGCCGCGGCCCCGACGGGCATGATGGACGCGGTACATACTGACAGGACAGCTGCGATCCTGAGCTTCATCGTCGTGCCCCCCACTACGCTCCCCGATAGTGCCGTAGCAAACAAATGCTAGCCACTTTTGACCCTCCGCGGGCCGAAATCGCGAACCTGCCCCTACCGGTGTCGTTGCTCACACGATGACAGGAATGCCCAGCTAGTCAGCTAGGCTTGGGCAACGTTGGCGTTTGAAGCAGCCAATACGTCGTGGACTGCTCCGACTCCATTCTCAAGCTTTCTCGCGGCGATCGATTTTGCCCACTGGCAATCTCGCCACCCTGATGCCTGAAAGGCACCACACCACTGTGCAATCTCTGACTTCGCATACTTTTGCTGAACTCGGCGTGCCCGAGCGACTGATCAGCAACCTGTCCGCGCGCGGCATCACCGCGCCGTTCCCGATCCAAGTCAACACCCTGCCTGACACCCTGGCCGGGCGCGACGTGCTCGGCCGCGGTAAGACCGGCAGCGGCAAGACGCTGGCCTTCTCAATCCCGTTGGTAGCCCGCCTCGCAACGGCCAAGCGGCGCCCCAAGCATCCGACCGGCTTGGTGCTGGCCCCCACCCGGGAGCTGGCCACCCAGATCACCGCGACGCTGGAGCCGTTAGCGGCCAGCTACGGCCTCAAAGTCACCACGATCTTCGGCGGGGTGTCGCAGACCCGTCAGGAATCCGCGCTCAACGCCGGCGTCGACATCGTCGTCGCCTGCCCGGGCCGGCTGGAAGACCTGATGCGCCAACGGCTGATCAGCCTCGACTCGGTCGACATCACCGTGCTCGACGAGGCCGACCACATGGCCGACCTCGGCTTCTTGCCCGGTGTCACCCGCATCCTCGCCGCCACCCCGCCTACCGGTCAGCGGCTGCTGTTCTCGGCGACCCTGGACAACGGCGTCGACAAGCTCGTGAAGCGCTTCCTGCGCAACCACGTCATGCACTCCGTCGACGAGGCCAACTCGCCGGTTCCGGAGATGACCCATCACGTCTTCCACGTCGAAAGCGTCGGCGCCAAAACCGAATTGGTGCACCGCCTGGCGTCGGGCACCGGACGGCGAATCCTGTTCATGCGCACCAAGCATCAGGCGCGCAAGCTGGCCCGCCAGCTGACCGAGGCCGGCGTGCCGTCGGTTGACTTGCACGGCAACCTTTCTCAACCGGCCCGCGACCGCAACCTGGCGGCCTTCTCGTCGGGGGCGGCCCGCGTGCTGGTGGCCACCGACATCGCCGCCCGTGGCGTGCACGTCGACGACGTGCAGCTGGTCGTGCACGTCGACCCGCCCGCCGAGCACAAGGCATACCTGCATCGCTCCGGTCGCACCGCCCGGGCCGGCAGCTCCGGCGACGTCGTCACCGTCGTGCTGCCCGAACAGCGCCGCGATACCTCGGTGCTGTTGAAGCGGGCCGGTATCGCCGCCCGCCCCCAGCAGGTGACCGCGGCATCGGAACCGGTCGTGCAACTGGTCGGCGAAATCGCGCCGTACCAGGCTCCGGCCCCCAGGCCGGCCACCGCGCCGCCCAACCGCGCCGCACCCAAACGCCGTCCCAACCGCGGCGGTGAGCGCGCCAAGGCGGCCGCCCGCAACGGCCAGCGCACCCGGAGGCCACGTCGCTCCGCCTAGAACTGTTTCGATTGTTTCAATTGGATGCCGCCGCTGGTAGCCTGGAGTCATGTCCACTACCGTCGCCCAGCGGGCTGCCGAGCGTGCCCGCACCGAGCCCGGCTTCGCTGAGGTATTGGAAGCCGTTCTTCAGGCACCGATTACGCCGGACGGAACGCTAGAGCGGGTCGCCGCGCAGAGCCTGAACGAGGAACGCCGTAGCGCGCTGGTGCGCGAGTTCGTCGAAGGCTCGTTAGCGACGCCGAAGGTGCAGCAGCGACTGGCCTTGCATTCACCGCAGGCCGTGCACCGGCTCCGCAGCCGGGGCAAGCTGCTGGGCTCGGCCGTCGGTAACCAAACTTATTTCCCGGCTTGGCAATTCGACGCCGACCGGGTCCGCACCGATCTACCGCGGATCCTCGAGCTGCTGTCGACGTTCACCGATGACCCGCTGGCCGCCGACCGGATCATGCGGCTGACCCATGACGAACTGGGCGGCACGTCGATCGCCGAGGCGCTGCGCCGCCCGAAGACCGCCGACGCCGCGTGGCGGATGCTCGCCAGCATCGGTGCCTGACCTTCCGCCGGGCTACCGGCAGCCGCTGCCCGACGCGCGCCCGGTGGGCCTGCGCCGCCGCCGGATCGACGCCGGCACCGAACTCTGGCGGGTCGAGGCGGCGCCACCCGAAGACTGGACGTGGGAAGGGTTTCCGAGCGCCCGGTATCGCTTCGACCCGGAGTCGGGCGCCTTCCGAACCCGTTACGCCGCAAGCGCTCTCGTCGGCGCATTCCGCGAGCGTTACCGGCCGACCGGGCTGATGATCCCCGCCGACCACGCCGAGCACCGGCTGGTCCGACTCGTCGCTGCCCGGCACCTGCGGGTCCTCGACCTGCGCACCGAGGCCAACCTCGACGTCCTCGGCATCGACGACCAGATCAACACCGGTCAGCACGACGACGTGTGGGCCACCTGCCACCGCCTCGCCGACGCCGTGAAGCGCTGGTGGCCCGCGCCCGATGCGCTGGATGCGCTGGTCTATCGACCGCGCACCACGCCCGAGACGTCGATCAACTACGCGTTTTTCGCGCTCGAGCCGTTTACGTTCGAGTCATGGCCGCTGGCCGAGCGCACCGACGTGCTCACCGAGCTGGTCCTGAGGCATGGATTCACTCTCGGCTGGGGACTACGGTGACGTGGTTAGATGCCGTACTCCGGCAGCGGAAAGTCATCGCGCGCAGCACCGGCGAACAGCGTGGCCAGTGGCCCGAAATCTGCCATCCGCATCGCCATGTTGCGGAACCACAAGCCGAACCGGGTCCGCGTGGTGAAGAACGAAATGTAGCGCTTCGCATTGGCTTGCTTGGTTTTGATCACGGGACGCATCAGCGACTGGTAGGCCTCGAAGGCGCGGCTGTAGTCGGCCCCCGCACGCGCGAGTTCGCCGGCCAGCACGTACGCCTCGGTGATCGCCAGGCCGGTGCCCTCCCCACCGAGCAACGAAATACACCCGGCGGCGTCCCCGATCAGCACGACGCGGTCGCGCGACCAATCGTCCATGCGAACCTGGCTGACAACATCGAAATACAAGTCGTCGACGTCGTCGAGGGCGGCCAGGAAATCCCGCGATTCCCAGCCGGCATCGCTGAACTCGTTGCGCAACTGATCTTTTGGTGACACCCCTGCGCTGTCGTGCGGGGCGCGGAAGATGAACAACAGCATGGTGCGGTCGCCGCGCAGCGCGAAACGGCCGAGCTGGCGACCGGGGCTGCCGTAGGTGAGGTAGACGAGATCGTCGCGAGGCCGGTATCCGCCGACCATGCACGCGGCGACCTTGCAACCGAGGTAGTGCTCAAAGTCCTCGTCGGGTCCAAAGACCAGGCGGCGCACGTTCGAATGCAATCCGTCCGCGCCGATCAGCAGGTCGAAATCGCGGGGCGCTCCATGCTCGAAGGTCAGCCGGACGCCCTCACTGTGCGCGTCCACGGTCGCGATGCTGTCGCCGAAGATCGTTTCCACCTTGTTGTCGATGGTGGCGTAGATCTCGGCGGCCAAGTCGCCGCGGGGCAGGCCGATCAAGTCGTCGCCGAACATGCGGCGGAAGGTCTCGATGTGCACCTCGGCCATGACCTGGCCGCGGGAGCCGACCGAGCGCAGCAACTCGACCTCGTACCCGGCGGCGCGGATCGAATCTTCGATGCCCATGCGTTGGGCCACTTGGTAGCCGACGCCCCAGAAGTCGATCATGTAGCCGCCGGTGCGGAACTGCGGTGCCTGCTCGATCAGGGTCGGGTCGTGGCCGGTGCGGTGCAACCAGTGGGCGAGCGCCGCCCCGGCCACGCCGGCGCCGCTGATCGCGATCCTCACCCTGCCCTTCTTACCAACAATGTGTTGCGCGTGCCGCCCTGCTACAACGCGCCCACACTTCGCGCGATTCGTTTAACTCCCGCACCATGAGCTGGCCAGCTGGCTTTGTGCCCACCTACAAGCGACAAACCGGTGGCCGGGTGCGATTGTCGCTGTGAGGTGGGCACATCGAACACCCCCGCCCCGCTGTTACTCATGTGGCGGATGCACCGTCTGCGGCATACGTCCGGGTGATAGTTGGCTGGTTACCAGCGGCGGCCTGAATTGCTTGGCTGACCGTCTCGACGCGATCCGCCGGGACCAACGCGATCACGCAGCCGCCGAAGCCGCCGCCGGTCATCCGGGCACCCAGGGCGCCCGCCTCCACCGCGGTGTCCGCGATCAAATCGATGTGCGGCGTGGTGATGGCGAAACCGTCACGCATCGACGCGTGTGAGGCAGTGAAGATCCGCCCGGCTTCGGCGTAGTCCGAATCACCCAACGCCGCAACGAAATCCAGCACCCGCTGATTCTCGGTCAGCACATGCCGCGCACGACGGGCGTCGACGGGATCGCTCACCTTGTCGAGCGCGGCGAGGTCCTGCACCTCGCGCAGTGACACCACTCCCATGTCTGCGGCCGCCCGCTCGCATGACAAACGTCGCGCCGCGTATTCGCCGCCGACGTGACCGTGCCGCTCCCGCGAGTCGACCAACAAGAGTTCGACGCCCGACGAGGACGGGTCGAAGCCCACGGACCGCACGCTCAGCTCGCGAAAGTCGATCAGCAACGCGGTGGCCGCGGCGCCGAACAACGAAGAAATCTGATCGAGCAAACCCGTTGGCGCGCCGACGTATTCGTTCTCCGCGCGCTGGGCCAGCCGCGCCTGGTCAAGACGGTCGATGTTCGGAGCCAACGCGCCCAACACCGCGCATTCCAGCGCCGCCGACGACGACAGGCCCGAGCCCATCTCGACCTCGCTGGTGATCGACATCGAACCGCCGGGCACGCGATGCCCGGCGGCGCGCAATGACCACACCACCCCGGCCACGTAGGCCGCCCACCCGGTTACCTCACCGGGCCTGGTGGTCAACGGAATTCGCACCGAGCCATCGGCTAGATCGCTGGAGACGGTCAGCGCGTCGGCGTCCGACGGCTCGAAAACGACGGTAGTGCGCTGCGGCAACGCGATGGGCAGCGACCAGCCGAGGTTGTAGTCGGTGTGTTCGCCGATCAGGTTGATCCGCCCCGGCGCGGAATACCGGATCGTCACGCGAGTTCCCGCAACCGCTGAGCGACGGCTTCGGGCACCACGTCCGTGATGAAGGCGTCCATCGCCGACTCGGACGCGGCAAGGTATTTCAGCGCGGTCGCGCTGCGCCTGATCGACATCAGCTCGACGTGGAAGTAGCCGTCGCGCAGCGCGTCGGTGTCGGCGTATTGGTGCAGCGCCGAAATGTACGGCAGCGGGCCGGAATACATCCGGTCGAAGCGCCGCAGCATGTCGACGTAGACCCGAGCGAAGTCGTCCAGCTCGGCCGGCGACAGGTCGACAAGGTTGTGCACGAACCGATTCGGGTAGATGTGCACCTCGACCGGCCACCGCGCCGCGAAAGGCACGAACGCGGTGAACAGCTCGGTGCGCGCGACGATCCGGCTGCCGTCGGCGATCTCGGCTGCCAGCAGGTCGGCGAATAGGTTGCCGCCCTTGTGCGCAGCGGCTTGCGACATCATGGCGGCGGTGCGCGGAGTCAGATACGAGTAGCCGTAGATCTGGCCGTGCGGGTGCGACAGCGTCACGCCGATCTCTTCGCCGCGGTTCTCGAAGCAGAACACCTGCTCCACGCCTGGCAACGCCAGCAGCGCGCCGGTCCGGTCCCGCCACGCGTCGACAACCAATCGGGCGTGCGCTAACGGCAGCTCGGCGAACGACCCGGTGTGGTCGCTGGAAAAGCAGATCACCTCGCAGCGTCCGGCGCCGGGCAGCGGCGTGAAGCCGTCGGGAACCGATGCGGGCGAACCCGCACCGGACAACGACGGGAACCGGTTCTCGAAAACGACGACGTCGTAGTCGGGCGCCGGCACCTCGCTGGTCAGCCCGGTCGGACCCGGACACAGCGGACACTGGTCGGGGGGCGGCTTGTAGGTGCGATCCTGGCGGCGCGCGGCGATGACCACCCACTGCCCGGTGGTCTGGTCGAACCGCAGCTGCGACTGGCCGGGCTCGAACGGCGGCAACGGACGACGGTCGGCGACCGGGGCCGGCGTGCGGCCCGGAAGTGAGAAGAACAACAGCTCGCGGCCGTCGGCCAGCATCACGTGCGTGCTCATCGGGTTCCATCTTGGCCGCTGTGCCAGAGTCGGTAGCAACAGACACGCAGTTCGCGGGAGAGAGGCTGGCCAACGGTGTTCGGTGACGCAACCGCGCTGTACGAGCGGGCGCGTAACTGGACGATCGGATCGGACCCGGGACTGCTCCGCTTGCGGATGGCTACCCGCACCACCGCCGCGCTGGCGACCGCGCTGCTGGTCCTGTACCTGCTGACCAAGGCCACCGGGCAGCCGATGACGGTGGCGCTGCTGGGCGCGCTGGTCACGATGGTGTCGGCACGGTCGGTCAACGAACCCGATCCGCACCGCCAACGCGTCACGATGGCGCTACTGCCGCTGCCCACCGCGGCGTCCATCACCGCGGCCGCGCTGGTGACCCCGCACCCGGTGGCGGGCGACGTCCTGTTCGTCGTGGTGGTGTTCGTCGCGGCGTACCTGCGGCGGTTCGGCCCGCGTGGAACCGCCCTGGGCATGGTCACGTTCATGTCGTACTTCTTCTCGCTGTATCTGCACGCGAAGTTCGCCGAGTTGCCATGGTTGATCGGCGCCACGGTGATCGGCACGTTGTGCAGCTTCCTCTGGGCGATGCTGCTGATGCCCGACCGACCGAAAAGCGTTCTGCGCGAAAATATTCGATCATTGCGGGCGCGGATGGCGATCGTCATCGACACCACGGCCGATCTGGTGCGCAACAGCCGGGTCGACGAGCGGTCGCAACGCCGGCTGCGCATCCGGGCCGTCAAGCTCAACGAGACCGCGTTGTTGGTCCAGCAGGCGCTGCGCCCGCTCCGCCGTCTGCCTCAGGCCGTGGCTGAGTGGTATCCGGATCGCGCGCGACAGCATGGTCACGATGTCGGCGAGTTCGGCGCGGGTGGCGGCGGGCATGTCGGCTTGGGCGGCCTGAGCGCCGGCCCTCGCGAGGCGCTCGACGGTGAGCTCGGCGTCGAACAGCCACATGGCGAGGTCCTCACCGCTGACGCCCGGCCACAGCGCGCCGGGGTTCACCCGGTCTTCGATCTGGGACTGGACCAACAACGCGGTCTCGTTGAGCTTGACGGCCCGGATGCGCAGCCGGCGTTGCGACCGCTCGTCGACCCGGC
>NZ_LZLV01000131.1 GCF_001673405.1 Mycobacterium sp. 1245111.1
CAGGGTGCTCGACGGCGGTTAGTGGCCGCGGGCGACCCATTCGTCGTAGTGCACGATTTCGTCGCCGATTCGGGTGGTGTCGCCGTGACCGGTGTAGACGACCGTGTCGGCCGGGAGGTTGCCGAGCCGGCCTGAGATCGAGGCCAGGATTGTCGGGAAGTCGGAGAACGACCTGCCGGTCGCGCCCGGTCCGCCGGAGAACAGGGTGTCGCCGCTGAACACCGCGCCCAGGTCGGGGGCGTACCAGCAGACCGATCCGGGGGAGTGCCCTGGAGTGTGCAGAGCGTGCAGATCAAGGCCGGCGACGGTGAGCCTGTCGTCGTCGGCGATCGCGCGAAAGTCTTTGTCCGGGTGCGTCATCTGCCACAGCATGTCGTCGGCGGGATGCAGCAGGACCGGAGCGTCGAGCGCCTCGCCCAGCTCGGGTGCGACGGTCACATGGTCGTTGTGGCCGTGGGTGCAGACCACCGCCACCACATTGCGGCCTTTCACCGCCTCGATGATGGGGGCCGCGGTGTGCGCGGCGTCGAACACCACCACGTCGGAGTCGTCGCCGACCAGCCAGATGTTGTTGTCGACTTCCCAACTGCCGCCGTCGAGTTCAAAGGTGCCGTGGGTGACGATACGTTCGATGCCAGCCATCTACAGGATCACCACCGAGCGCAGCACGCTGCCGTCGTGCATTTTGTGAAAGGCCTCTTCGACGTCGCCGAGGCCGATGCGTTCGGAGACGAATTTCTCCAACGGCAGTCGGCCTTGGAGGTAGAGATCGATCAGGGTGGGGAAGTCGCGTTCGGGCAGGCAGTCGCCGTACCAGGACGACTTGAGCGCCCCGCCGTGGGAGAAGAAATCGATCAGCGGCATGTCCAGTTGCATGTCGGGTGTCGGAACACCAACGAGCACAACGGTTCCGGCGAGGTCTCGGGCGTAGAAGGCCTGCTTCCAGGTTTCCGGGCGGCCCACGGCGTCGATGACCACGTTGGCGCCGAAGCCATCGGTCAGGTCCTGGACGGTCTTCACGACGTCCAATTCGCGGGCGTTGACGGTATGGGTGGCGCCGAATGCGCGGGCCCACTCCAGCTTGGTGTTGTCGGTGTCGATCGCGATGATCCGGCGGGCGCCGACCAGGGCGGCGCCGGCGATCGCGGCGTCACCGACCCCGCCGCAGCCGATGACGGCGACGGTGTCGTCGCGGGTGAGGGCGCCGGTGTTGATCGCCGCACCGAGGCCGGCCATCACCCCGCAGCCCAGCAGGCCCGCCACTGCCGGGTCGGCGTCGGGGTTGACCCTGGTGCATTGTCCCTGGTGCACCAGCGTCTTGTCGGCGAACGCGCCGATGCCCAGCGCGGGGGTCAACTCGGTGCCGTCGGTCAGCGTCATCTTCTGGGAGGCGTTGAACGTGTCGAAGCACAACTGCGGGCGGCCACGCTTGCAGGCCCGGCACTGCCCGCACACCGCGCGCCAGTTCAGCACCACGAAATCGCCTGGTGCGACGGCAGTTACACCGTCACCGACGGCCTCGACGGTGCCTGCGGCTTCGTGGCCCAGCAGGAACGGGAACTCGTCGTTGATGCCGCCCTCGCGATACGTCAGGTCGGTGTGGCACACCCCGCACGCGATGACATCGACGACGACCTCGCCCGGGCCGGGATCGGGAATGACGATGTCCACCACCTCGACGGGCTCACCCTTTTTCCGCGAGATGACTCCACGCACTGTCTGACTCATGGGCTACAACCTAGTGGTTGGTCGTTAGGCTCAGCGCGATGCCCGCACTCGACGCGATCAAGGACTGGCCCGTGCCTAACGCTGCCGCGGCGGTGGTGGGGCGAAATGGTGTGCTGGCCACCCATGGCGACACCGCGCGACAGTTCGCGCTGGCGTCGGTGACCAAGCCCGTAGTGGCGCGGGCCGCACAGGTCGCCATCGAAGAAGGCGCGGTGGAGCTCGATACCCCGGCCGGCCCGCCCGGATCGACGGTGCGCCATCTGCTGTCGCATGCCTCCGGGTTGGCGATGCTCGACGGCAAGACGCTCGCCAGGCCCGGCACTCGCCGGGTGTATTCGAACTATGGCTTCGCGGTATTGGCCGAGACGGTGCAAGAGGCGTCGGGCATCGAGTTCGGCCGCTATCTGACCGAAGCGGTGCTGGAACCGCTGGGAATGACCGCGACCCGCCTCGATGGTGGAGCACAAACCGCCGGCTACGGGGCCACGTCGACGGTCGCGGACCTGGCGGCGTTCGCCACCGATCTGCTGTCACCGGCGACGGTGTCACGCGAGATGCACGCCGAAGCGATCAGCGTGCAATTTCCCGGTCTCGACGGTGTCTTGCCTGGCTACGGGGTTCAGCGACCTAACGATTGGGGGCTGGGCTTCGAAATTCGCGACTCGAAGAACCCACACTGGACCGGTCTACGCAACTCGCCGGCCACCTTCGGCCACTTCGGCCAGTCGGGCACGCTGATCTGGGCAGATCCGGTCGCGCGGCTCGCCCTGGTGGTGCTCACCGACCGCGATTTCGGCGACTGGGCGCTGCCGCTATGGCCCGCCCTTTCTGACAGTGTCCTGAGTGAATACAACTCGGACTAGCGCAACATAGGCCTCACAAGGCACAATAGACACGCAAGGCACATAAATCGTTATATCTGCTCGTCGGAATCACCAGGTCGTTGGGGAAGACGTCCCTCGTGGAGCCGAAGGAGCAACAGATGCGTGCGTCCAACCAGTTCGCCGATGTGACCACTGGCGTGGTGTACGTGCACGCCTCGCCCGCCGCGGTATGTCCACATGTCGAGTGGGCGTTGTCCTCGACGCTGGCATCCAAAGCCAACCTCAAGTGGACCCCGCAACCGGCGATGCCGGGACAGCTCCGCGCGGTCACCAACTGGGTCGGGCCGGTGGGCACCGGCGCTCGACTGGCCAACGCGTTGCGCTCATGGTCGGTGTTGCGGTTCGAGGTCACCGAGGACCCGAGCGCCGGCGTCGACGGCCAGCGGTTCTGCCACACCCCACAACTGGGCCTGTGGAGCGGCGCGATGAGCGCCAACGGTGACGTGATGATCGGCGAGATGCGGTTGCGCTCGATGATGGCTGCCGGCGCCGACGCGCTGGCAGCCGAGCTGGATTCGGCGCTGGGTACCGCGTGGGACGAGGCGCTCGAGGCCTACCGCGACGGCGGCGACGGGGCCGAGCTGTCCTGGCTCAACCGCGGGGTGGGCTGAGACTTACATCAGCGGTGGCAGCGGGTTGAGCCACGCTGCAGAATTGTCGGTGTGTCCGGCGTATTCTGGGCAGTACGCCGAGATGGCAACGCCGACAACGTAACTGGATTGCTTGAGCGATAGACCGCTTTGCTTCATCAGCTTGAGCGCCAGCAGGCTGGGCTTCTGGTGATGATCGAAGCCGTCGCAGATGGATTGCGCGATCGCCGTCGCGGAATCGCGGTCGGCAATGGGAATCCCGTTCTGGGTTAGGGCGGAGATGAACGCGTCGTCGTTCGGGTCCGCGCCCGCGGATGGGGCCGACAGCAGCGCCATGAGCAGTGAGATCGTGCCCAGCGCCGACCATTTGCCGATCATCTGCTCACGCTAATCGATTACCTATCCGGCCGTAGGATCCATAACGCGCCCTTAACGGCCGCGATTTGAGCGGGTAACACGCAGGCGAAGTCGCCGTCGGCGTAGACGTTGATTCCCGGTGACTCCACGTCGACGGTGGTGACCCGCGCGGTGGTGACCTCGTCGAGGTTGACGTGGGTGCCTTTGTAGACGGTGGGGAAGAGACGGATCAGCCGGGTCCGCGACGCTGAGTGCACCATCGTGATGTCGAGTTGGCCATCGGTGGGATCGGCGTTGGGGCACACCAGCATTCCACCGCCATAGCTGCGGGTGTTGCCGAAGGCCGCGAGCGTGAGGTCGGTGACGATCTCCTGGCGCCCGTCGAGCACCAGCCGGAAGGGCAGTAGCCGCAACTGGGAGAGCTCGGCGAGCATGGCCAGGTTGTAGCGCATCCGGCCACGCGGCCAACGCATCCGGTTGGCCCGGTCGGTGACCAGCGAGTCGAATCCCGCGGCCGCGACGGTGCCGAACCATTTGGTCGCGCCGGTGCGGTCGCGAATCCGCCCGAGGTCGAGGTTTTCAGTCCAGCCGTCGGCGATGATGTCGGCGGCGGCGACGGAATCCTTTGTCGGCAAACCGAATTCGCGGGCATGGTCGTTGCCGGTGCCGGCCGGAACGATGCCGAGCGGGATGTCGGTTTCGGCGAGGGCCTGCAGCGCGTCGGCGATCACCCCGTCGCCGCCCACGACGACCAGCGCGTCGGTGCCGTTGTCGACCGCGGTGTGTAGCAGACGACGAGCGTGTTCGGCGTCGCTGCCGACGATCGCGGTGACGTCGACGCCGCGCTGTTGCAGTCGGGTGATCGCTTTCTCGGCGGCATGTGGCGCATTCCCATGTCCTGACGCCGGATTGGTCAGTACGGTCACCCGGCCAATCTGGCGGCGCGTTACATGGCGCCGCTCCTCCTCATCGCTTCGCTCTGCATCGTCGCGGCGCGTCACGGGATCAGCTTGCCGGGGTTGAGAATTCCCGCGGGGTCAAGCGTCGCTTTGACCGCTCGCAACACCTGCACACCGAGCTCGCCAACCTCGTCGACCATCCAGGGCCGATGGTCAGCGCCGACGGCGTGGTGGTGGGTGATGGTCGCTCCGGCTGCGACGATCGCGTCGCATGCCGCGGCCTTGGCGGCGCGCCATTGCTCGATCGGGTTACCGCGTTGCCCGGCGACGACCGTGAAGTAGAGCGAGGCACCGGTGGCATACACATGCGAAATGTGGCACAGCACGAGCGCCGGCGTGCCGGATTCGGCCAGCGCGCCGGTCAACGCGTCGGTGACCGCGGTCTTCAGCGCGGGAACGTTCGACCAGTCGGTGGCCGTCTCGAGGGTCTCGCACAATGCGCCGTTGGCCAGTAGAGCGTCTCGCAGGTACGGCGCGCCGAACCGGCCACGCTCCCAGGCTCGGGCCGGGCCCTCGCCCAATGACGTCCCGCCTGCCGCGGTCATCAGCGCCCGGGTTTCGGCGTGCCGGCTCTCCGCGTGCGCCGCGGTGCCCTCGAACACGGTGATCGCCAGGCAGCCGCCGGTGCTGTGGTTTTCGACTATGGGGTCGCCGCCGATCGACTCGGTGGTGGCCAGGTTGACACCGGTTTCGGCCTCATCGGAGAGCCGAATCACGGTCGGGCCGCTGCCGGTCTGGGTGACGACGCGCAATGCCGCTGTGCCGGTGGCGAAGTCGGGGAACGACCACGCCTCGTAGCGGGTGGCCTGCGGTTTGGGGTGGACGGCGACCCGCACCCGGGTGATGACGCCGAACACGCCCTCCGACCCGATCACCAGTTGCCGCAGATCCGGACCGGCCGCCGACTGCGGGGCACGCCCCAGGTCCAGCACCCCGGCAGGCGTGATCACCCGCAGGCCGCGGATCATGTCGTCGAACCGGCCATAGCCGGCCGAGTCCTGACCCGACGAGCGGGTCGCCGCAAAGCCGCCGATGCTGGCGAATTCGAAGCTCTGAGGAAAATGTCCGAGCGAAAACCCGTGCGCGCCAAGCAGTTCCTCGGCTTTCGGCCCGGTGACGCCAGCGCCGAACTCCGCCTCGCCGGACACCTCGTCGAAGGACAGCAGCTGGTCGAAGCGCCGCAGATCCAGCGACACCGCGGCGGCGAAATCACCCCGGATCGGGTCGAGCCCGCCGACCACGCTGGTGCCGCCGCCGAACGGGACGACGGCGATGCCGTGCTGCGAACAGTGCCGCAAGATCGCGGTGATCTCGTCCTCCGAGCCGGGCAGCAGAACCGCGTCGGGAGCATCTTGAACGCCGGAGTCCTTGCGCCGCAACAGGTCTAGCGTGGACTTGCCGCCGGCACGCAACAGCCGGTCATTGTCGTCGACGCGGCAATGCTCCGGGCCCACGATGGCGGCCAGCGCCTCGCGGTGTTCGGTGGTCAACTTCGACGGCGTCAGCCGAACCTGGTCGGCCTGAAGTTCGGCCTCCGAAGCTCCGGTCACGCCGAGGGCCTGGGTCAGCAGCGCGCGGACGCCCTCGGACAGCGGCTTGGCTTCGTGGGGGTCGCCCCAGGCGTTCCACTTCATCGGGGGTAGCAGATCGGCAGCCATGCGTTACAGTATTACACATGCTGTCAATCAGTAACGCTCCGGTTCAGGACCGCATCCTCGCGGCCGCCGCGAGCTGCGTGGTCGATTTCGGTGTCGAACGCGTGACGCTGGCGGAGATCGCGCGTCGCGCGGGCGTGAGCCGTCCGACCGTGTATCGCCGCTGGCCAGACACCCGCTCGGTGCTTGCCGCGCTGTTGACCAGCCACATCACCGAGGCGCTGGACGAGGTGCCGGTGCGCGGCACCGGCCGTGCCGCCCTGGTCGACCGGGTGGTCGCGGTCGCGGAGCGGCTGCGGGGCGACGAGCTGGTGATGGCGGTGCTGCGCTCGGAGTTGGCGCTGGTCTACATCGCGCAGCGGCTGGGCAGGAGCCAGCAGATGCTGATCGAGGCGCTGGCCAAGGGTCTTCGGGCGGCCCAGTACGACGGCAGCGTGCGCGCCGGCGACCCCCGCCAGATGGCCGCGATGGTCCTGCTGATCACCCAGTCGACCATTCAGTCGGCTCAGATCGTCCGCCCGATCCTCGATGCGGATGCCTTGGCCACCGAGCTGGCCCATTCGCTGAACGGATACCTGGCGTGATATCGACCGCTCTTAACGCCGCGCGCCGCGCCGCCGATCTGACCGCGCTGGCCGACGGTGCGCCCACCGACGTCGTCGTGATCGGCGGCGGTATCACCGGCACCGGCATCGCGCTGGACGCAGCCTCGCGCGGCCTGCGCGTCACGCTGGTGGAGAAGCATGACCTGGCCTTTGGCACGAGTCGATGGAGCTCCAAGCTGGTGCACGGCGGGCTGCGCTATCTGGCGACCGGCAACGTCGGGATCGCCCGGCGCAGTGCGATCGAACGCGGAATCCTGATGACGCGCAACGCTCCTCATCTGGTTCGCGCGATGCCGCAACTGGTTCCGCTGTTGCCGTCGATGAGCCGCACCAACCGTGCGCTGATCCGCGCCGGATTTCTCGCCGGTGATGTGCTACGCAAGACGGCGGGCACACCCGGGTCGGTTCTACCTGGCTCACAACGCATTTCAGCGCAGCGCGCGATCGACCTGGCCCCTGCCGTTCGGCGGGAGGGGCTCGACGGCGGCCTGTTGGCCTATGACGGTCAGTTGATCGACGATGCTCGACTGGTCGCTGCGGTCGCGCGGACCGCGGCGCAACGCGGGGCGCGCATCTTGACCTACACCTCGGCGTCGGAGGCCACCGGTACCTCGGTTCGGCTGACCGATCAGCGCACCGGCGAATCGTTCGACCTCGCGTCGCGCGCCGTCATCAACGCCACCGGAGTATGGGCGGGCGAGATCGACTCGTCGCTGAAACTCCGGCCCAGCCGCGGCACCCACCTTGTGTTCGACGCCAAGGCGTTCGGGAATCCCGTTGCGGCGCTGACCATTCCGATCCCCGGCACCCTCAACCGCTTCGTCTTCGCCATGCCCGAACAGCTGGGACGGGTTTATCTGGGGTTGACCGACGAGGACGCGCCCGGCCCGATTCCCGATGTGCCAGAACCGACGTCGGAGGAGATCAGCTTCCTGCTCGACGTGGTGAACACCGCGCTGGATATCTCACTGGACACCGCCGACGTCGTCGGCTCCTACGCCGGACTGCGGCCGCTGATCGACACCGGCGACGGGGAGACCGCCGACGTGTCGCGCGACCATGCTGTCATCGAGTCGTCCTCTGGGGTGGTCAGTGTGATCGGCGGGAAGCTCACCGAATACCGGCACATGGCCGAAGATGTCCTCGATCGGGCCATCGAGCTGCGCGGCCTGCAAGCCGGCGCGTGCCAGACCCGAAACCTGCCCCTGGTCGGTGCCCCGAGCAACCCGGGCTCGACGACCGCGCCGATGGCCGGGCTGCCCGAGTCGCTGGTGCTGCGCTACGGAGCAGAGGCGGCCAACGTGCTCGCCACGGCCAACTGCGAGCGGCCCGCCGATTCGGTCGCCGACGGAATCGACGTCACGCGTGCGGAATTCGAATATGCGATCACCCACGAGGGGGCCCTGACCGTCGAGGACATCGTCGACCGGCGCACCAGGATCGGACTCGTCGGCACCGACCGCGAACGGGTGATCGGGGTCGCCGAGGAGTTTCTGGCGCGTTCCAGCTGATGCGATACCATTAAACGGAACTTGATCGTATCGAGTATAGGGGCAGGCCCATGGAGTCGGAGGCGGGCCGATCGACGCCGACCAGGCGCCCGGCGGGCGCCAAACGACGGCTCGACCGGTCGCTGGACGCCGCCATTTTGGACGCGACCCTGGCCGGGGTGGCCGAACGGGGTTACGACCAGTTGAGCATGGACGACATCGCATCCCGCGCGGGCGTGGGTAAGGCCGCGATCTACCGCCGCTGGCCGTCGAAGGCTGTCGTGGTGGCCGATGCGATCGCCCACTGGCGGCGCCAACTTGGACCCGTCGAACCGCCGAACGCCGGCAGCCTCCACGACGACATCGAGGCATTGGTCGCGGCCGTTCCCGATCTGAATGACGCCGAGCTGAACATGATTCACGTCATCGTCGGAGTGGCGACGGCGGCGATGCACAATCCCGTCCTGGCGGCCGCCTTGGACGACTTGGTGCTGGCCATTCCTCGGCAGGTGGTTCGTACCATGCTGGACCATGCGGTTGCCCGCGGTGAGATACCCGCCGGCCGCGACTTGAGTCTGTTGCCTGACGTCCTGCTGGGGCTCAACGTCATAAGGGTGATGACCGGGCGGCCCATCGACCGGGTTTACGTCCGACGGGTGCTCGAGGACGTGCTCCTGCCGCTCACCGGCGCGCCCGTCCGATAGGGGTTGCGCGGCGCATTGGGAGGTGGCATTTTCGAACCTATACGGAACTGATTAGTTCCATATAGGAAGGAGCGGCGATGAGCGTCACCCGGGTGCCTGTTGTGATCGTCGGTGCCGGTGCCGGTGGGCTGACCGCGTCGGCGCTGCTGGCCAGGTACGGTGTGCGGTCGTTGCTGGTCGAGAAGCGCGACGAGGTCTTCATCTATCCGAAGGCGCGCAACCTGAGTTTCCGCAGCCTGGAGATCCTGCGAGAGCTGGGATTGGCCGACGAGGTGCACGCCGTAGCCGACGGCGTGTCCGACATGTTGGGAAAGCCGGCGCTAAACAGCGCCGAACAATGGCAGGCGTTCGACTCCGAGGCGATGTTCGGGCCCTTCAGCGAGGTCAGCCCCGAGCCCGGCGGCCAGTACTGCCCGCAGAGTGCGTTCGAGCCGATGCTGCTCAGGCTCATCCGCTCCGGCGAGAGCGAGGCGCGCTATGGGACCGAGCTATGCTCGCTCGAGCAGGATGACGCCGGTGTCACCGCCACAGTGCGACAACGGGATTCGGGCGTAACGGAAACCGTGCGTGCCGACTATCTCGTGGCCGCCGACGGCGTGCACAGCCCAGTGCGCAACGCGCTTGACATCACGACCACGGGCTACGGCGCCCTGCCGATCTATGTCGTGTTCATCTACTTCCGGGCGCCATGGCGAAAGTTCGTCCCGGAGCTCGGTGACGGCGACGCAGTGCAGGTCACAAACGCAGACGTCGACGGCATCTTCCTTCCGGTGCGCGACGACTTCGGCATGTTCATCACCACCTACTTCCCGCCCGAAGGGGATAGCGCCGAGCAATTCACCGCGCAGCATTGTCGTGACGTATTGACGAAAGCGATCGGTGAGCCGATCGACGTGGACGTCATCGATGTCGCGCCGTGGCAGCCCTACGAGCAGGTCGCCGACCAATTCCTCAGTGGCCGAGTGTTTCTCGTCGGCGATTCGGCTCACACGATGCCGCCGTTCAAAGCCGGCGGAGCCAACACCGCCATCCAAAGCGCGCACAACCTGGCGTGGAAGCTGGCCGCCGTCCTCGACGGGACAGCCGACCCCGCGCTGCTGGCCACCTACCAGGACGAGCGGCACCCGGTCGGCCGATTCAATGCGCGTCAGTCGCTCACCGGGCCGGCGCTACAGTTTCTGCGGCTCGACGACAATCACCCGAAATTGCCGGCGGATGAAGAGGCTCCGATGTTCGACCTGCTGATCGGCTACCAATACCGGTCAGCCGCAATTGTTTTCGAGGGCGGCACGCCCGGGAATTCCGATGCTCTGTGGGTGGTAGACGAGCTGCGGGCGCAGCCTGGCACCAGGGTGCCGCACGTGTGGGTGCACAGCGGCGGCCGACGAGTCTCGACGCTCGACTTGGTCGGACCAGGCTTCACGCTGTTCACCGGGCCCTCCGGCGCTGATTGGGCCACCGCCGTCGATGCGGTCTCCGCCACAATGGATGTCCCGATCAGCGTGCACAGCATCGGCGACGGCGAGATCGACGACAGCGACGGTGCATGGCCGCACCTGACGGGCTTAACGCCAGACGAGGCGCTCTTGGTGCGTCCCGACGGCTTCGTCGCCTGGCGCAGCGGGCCGCCGCCGCCTTCGCCCGAAGATCGTCTCGGCGAGGTGCTGCGGCAGATCCTTGGCCGCCGGCGATGAGCGATCGGCCGGTCGAAACGGTCGCGTGCCTGGGCTCTAGCACCACGGCGTCGAGGGGGACGTACAAATGGATCGACGAGTTAGAGAAGCGTTCGCAGAACAGCCGATTCCGATTCGCGAATTTCGGTGTGGGAGGGGACTTGTCGTTCAACACGGTCGCGGTCGTGGACCGGGTGATCGCCGTGCGCCCGCAGCGGGTGATCATTCTCATCGGCGCGAACGACGTCATGGCGAGCGTGTTTCCGAACTTCTGGCGATTCGTCCGGGTGGTCAAGCGGGTCTCCGAGGCGCCCTCGCCGGCGCGGTTCGAGGAAAACCTCGATTTCATCGTCTATCGGTTGCAGCGCGAAGCCAACGCAAAGATCGGGCTCAGTTCGCTTGGCCCATTGGGAGAAGACCCTAAATCGGAGCACCGACGAGGCGCACGGACGACATTCCGTTCGGGGAGTCATTCGAGGACCAACTCCTACGCGCGGGCACGGCAAAACCGTTCACCCACTTCTCGTTCGCGTCCTTCTACCGTGACTATCTGTTTCGGGAGATGGTCCTGCGTCAGAGCTTTGACCGGATCGCTCGTATCAACGGTTGGCAGTTCCACGTCGACGGCATTCACCTCAACACCGAGGGCGGGCGAATTCTCTCGGAGGCGGTTCAACAGTTCCTGGACTCCTAAGTCGTTGCCGCGCAACCCCGTCACCCGGGCCCGTCGCTGGCCGCCAGGATCAGATCGCGTATGACAGATGCGGTGTGTGGCTGCCACAGCGCCTGCACGGGAACCAACACCGGATCCTCGATGTCGAGCACCTGCACCGCGTGGCCCGCCGGCCCGGATGCGGAGGTAACGAACGAGACCCCGCCGTCGGTCAACGGCGCGACCTCGGGCGGGCAACCCTGAACCCGGCTGACCCGGTACCGCGGCTCGAAACCCGCGCGACGACAGACGTTGACCAGGAAGTCGCTGTAATACGACGACCCGGGTGGCGCCCACAGCACGATGGTTTCATCGGCCAGGTCGGCGACGGACAGGCTCGTCCGGCCGGCCAGTCGGTGAGCGCTCGGGACGGCGACTCGCAGCGCGTCATAGCGGACGATCCCGGTGGCCAACGATTCCTGCGGGACCACCCCGCGGCGCAACCCGAGGTCGATCGAGCCGTCGCGCACAGCGGCCACGAGTTGATCCGGAAACAGTTGCAGCGCCGTGAATGACGTGTCGGGCCACGCCTCGATCGCCGGTGCCAGCATCGCGTAGACCTCGTTGTTGTCGATCGCCGGGGAGTGCCCCACCACGAACTCATCGGGCTCCTCACTGG
>NZ_LZLV01000132.1 GCF_001673405.1 Mycobacterium sp. 1245111.1
ATTACGCTCACCAACGGAGACCAGCCGCCGGCTGAGTCCTCAAATCAGAAAGTCTCCGAACTCACCGGGGCGATTCAAATGCGCAAGCATTGACAAGCATCGACTCCAACAACGTCGACCAGAATTTCCGTCAAGTGCTCGACGGCGCGACCGGCGAATTCAAAGACATGTACACCCAGTCAAGCGTCCAACTCCGCCAACTGTTGATCGAGAACAAGGCCACCGCACACGGCGCGGTGGTGGACTCCGCCATTCAGTCCGAATCGCCCCACACTGTAGTTGTGCTGTTGTTCATCGATCAGACCGTCACAAATACCCAGTTGCCGGATCCGCGGATGGATCGCAGCCGAATCAAGATGACGATGCAAAAGGTCGACGGCCGTTGGCTCGCAAGTAAAGTCCAACTGCTGTGACGACCCGGCTAATGGCGACGCTCGCGCTAATTCTCGCCACCGCGGTTTCCAACGCCGGCACTGCGCAGGCCTCGGCGCCTTCATTCTGCGGCGAGCTCGGCGGCGAGTGGGACGGTCTGTACTGCCATACCGCCGTGACTTCCGAGCGAAATGCCACCCGCGACATCAAAGTCGCAGTGCCAGGTGAGTTGATCGACAACCCGACAACTAGCGCAGTGATACGGGACTACCTGCGCACGCTGTTCAGCAACTGGCGAAATGCCAACTTGCACATGGCAGCCGACAGTTACGCTGAAGAGACCTACGAGATCTTCCGACACGGCGGTCTGCTCAGCGCGGTTTTTCACGAGGACTATCACGCCGACGGGCCGAAACCCAACAACGCCTATCGCACCTTCACCTTCGACCTGGCAAGCGGGAAGCGGCTACGACTTGCCGACCTGACCACCGCAGACCCACTCACCGTCATTCCCCCGCTCGCGCAACCATTTATCCAAAGCGCACTCGACGCCGCTCCCCCGGCCCACGATCCCGGTACCTACCCCTTCCTCGTCGACCGATGGCAGCCCGACAAGGTGTACTCCGGCGCATACAAGGCGTGGGCTCTCACACCGGACGAATTGATCCTTTACATGCCGGATTATCCAGTCGGTCACGACGAGCCCATCGACTTCACACCAGGCAGCCTCGTGTGGTTTATGGACGGCGGGGCTGTCCAGGCCCACATACCGCTCGCTGCTCTGGCGTCAGTCATGCGGGTCTAACGCAGCCGATGTGGGGACCGGCGCGGCGAATTGTGGATGGGTCGGGCATCTCCCCGTGAATCGTGCGTAGTCGCGGTTGGGCGGGAGCCACGCCGTCCTCGGACGAGGAGGCAATCGCCCGCATTCTCGATGCAGTAGACCAAGTGGTCGCCGAACAAGGACCGGCGATACGCCTCGCTGACGTCGCCCGCAAACTTGGGGTCACTCGCCAGACCGTGTATCGCTACTTCCCCAACGCTGACGCGCTGCTCATCGCCAGCGCGATGCGCGCGGTCGACGGTTTGATTGACCAGGCTGTACAACGCGTCTGCGGACAGAATGACCCCGTCATTGCTGTCGTCGAATGCGTGTCATTCGGAATCGAGAATCTTGTCGGCGATCCACAACTTGAAAGCCTGCTGACGCGGGTACCGGAGGGTGAAGCTGTTATTTCATTAACCGGCGACACAGCCCTTGCGTTCTGCTTGTCGGTATTCGACCGCCTCGATGTCGATTGGACGCTTCACGGTTTCGACAATCACGCACTCCGTGAGCTGGCCGAAATGACTTTGAGAACAGTGCGATCCCTCCTGACTGACCCTGGGAAGCCGCCGCGTGACGCAGCCGCGCTGCGCCGGTTCGTTGCTCGATGGCTCGGTCCCGCGATCCTCCATCCGAGAATGAAGTCGCTATCGATCTACGAATGACGTCCCGGGCCGCGTCGCCTGATGGGTTTGATAGTTGACGGTGTGGGCTGCCCGTATCCGTGTATCACCGCACATGTGTGCCCGCCGCAGGCCGGGCCCGCTCATCACGCGCGGCGCGGTCACCGCACGGACTGCTAGCCGATAAGGCGTGCTTACGTCAACGGTGAACAAGCGCCGCAGTCGCCCCGCAACCGCGCCGTGGCTACTGGTACGGCGTCGATGCGTGCCCGCCGCTAATCACTAACTATGTCGGCGTGCTTACCGCATATCGCATTGGATACCGGAGTTGCCAGTCAAGTCTTCAATTCTTCAGAGCTCGATGTGGTCAACCGCATGGCTGTCCGCTCATGTCGGATGGTGGTGGTACAACTCCCGTGAGCGGCTCAACGAGGGAGAAAGTTGTCTACGCCAGAGGAATCCGCCACTCGCGACTTGGTTTGGTACGCCGCCGCGATCGATCGCGCCGCGACGGCGGAGAGCGTGTACTCGATGGCTCATGCGATACGTGACGAAGTCGGTATTCCACTATTCGGCGACCTACCGACTGGCGCGACAATCGAACTCAGGGCCGTCTGTTGGGTCTTTGACTACGCGGTCGAATTCGATGGCAAGAACGCTCGACTCGCGCCGCGCGTGGAGTCGAGTGACCAGCCCGACCCACCTCCGATCAAGTCAGTCGACAGCAAGGTCCGTCAGGTTTGGCGCGATCTGCTCGACATCGTCGCGACTGCCCCCGCGCGCGCTCGGATTGCCCACGCACTCTTTCAGTGCGGAGGATCGGCCGGCCCCGCTAACGCGGCGATCGCGGTCGACAACTACATCGCTTCGGCGCAACATTGGCGGCGCCAGCACGACTCTGACGAGTACCTCCGTATCGCGGCTCGGATCGCTCGTATTGTCGGTGACTCGGCCGCAACACAACGGGCCCTTGAGTACTTGCTCGACGGTGCACAGCGCGCCCTTGATGACGAGCCGAGCGACAAGCCTGGCTATGTACTCCGACCCCTTGACTACGCCGTTAACGAGCCTGACTGTCCGGCCCGGGTCGACGAGCTACTAGAACGTGCAGCCGTGGCGCTTGATAACGTTCGCGACCGCGAACGCGCGCTAACGCTGATATCTCAGCGCTGTACCGATAACGAGTGCCGGCGACGGGTCTGGGAGAGGCGCGTAAACAACTTCCTCACCGCAGCCGATAGCGAAACCGGCATCATCAAGATGATCCTTCGGCAAGACGCCTTGAAGTGCGCCGAGACATCGACTTTCAGCGAGCTCAAAGAACTAGCCGCTGCGGCGCTGCAGTCGACCCGGCACGAAGATCTAGGGCTGATGCACGTGCACACCAGCGCCGCGATCTACCAGGAGCACTTCGAGCAGGTCCGGGACCAAATGGCGCAGGGGGCTACCTGGCAGGAAGCGCTCATATCATTCGCCCAATGCGGTCCGCTCAGTGGTGATTACGATCAGAACTGCGCGACAATCGAGCAGCTCCGAGCAGCAGCACCACTGGTGGCATACTTCCCCGACAAGATCCTGGGGCCCGACGGCTTGCCGATCTATGAAGCCATCGACCCAGACGATCGCTTCGATGGTGACCTGACGAAATGGGAGGCACAGGTCATCGGTGGCAATCTCGGGCCGCTCACGGCCGCCCTTCACTCAATTCCCGATCGATTCGGAATTCCTGATCAGGTAGCCCTCGCGGCCTTTCTGAGCCAGTGGCCAACGACGAGTCAATACGTCATGCGAGCAATTACCCTTGGACTGCAACGATTTTGGTGCGGCGACTACGAAGGCGTGGTGTATGCCGCGACGCCGTGGATCGAGGCAGCGATACGCCAAGTAATTCTCGATGCAAATCAGGGCATCTATACGCTTCAGAGTATCCATAAGCCTGGCCAATACCCAGGACTGGGGGCAATGATCGACCTGCTACCCGACCGGTTCACATTGAGCCGCAGCCGATATCGATTCCTCAAAGCGACGCTTACCCATCCGCTTGGAATCAACCTTCGCAACCGGCTGTCGCACGGCATTGAACTCTTTAACAGCTCGCAGGCGGCCGCCCTCGTTCTCCACACTTTGCTCACCGTCACTCTGTTGACCTCGCGAGCCATCTCAGAAGACCTCGAGCGAAGTGACGATGGTTGAAAGCCGGCCCGAACGCCTGCTGGGTGCCCAACGTGAATGACAGACTGGCGCAATATGATTCAATGAATGCTGAGGCCTCCCCAAGCACGGGGAGTTTTGGCTTCGCGCGATGAGGCTCCACAACGCGGCGCCCGGGCACGGTCTAGCGGCGAGATCGTAGAAGCTGTCTTGCCCCTTCTGGCCCTATCGCGCCACTCCCGAAGCGACGCCTTGCTGCACTCACAGGCCCCCGGCGGGGCTAACCACTTCATGCAATGTGGGCGGGCGAGTTGCATTGCAGCTCACTGCTTATTCGTGTGCCAAATGGTTGCTGGCGAACGCAACAGCTTCGTCGCGGAGATCCTCCAGGACGGCGAGTGTTTGATGTGCGTTGCCACCGCGTTGGGGCGCTGTGGCCGCCAGGCGCTCCATCCTTTTGTTCACGTCGTCATCGGACAGTCCAGTCAGCCATGCCGTGAGCACCTCGGGGTTCAGAGAACCGTGAGTCGTGTGGAGGTGCTCGACTAGCTCTCGGCGGCCGTCGGCGGCCGAGAGGCGAAGAGCGTGACTTTTCGCTGCCGTAGTCGATGTGCCAAGTTCGATTGCCCGTCGGTCGTCAGCGTGTGCGACCGAGATGTCGTAGCGCACAGGGAGCGCGGGTTCCGGGGGCTCTCCACCCGTGACCAGGCGAGGCACTGCCTGGTCACGAACCCATGTCGCAATCTCGTCCAGTTCCGTCAGTAGCACAGGCCATTCGTCGGTCCCGGGTCGGTTTATTCCGACGGTCGGGAACAACGTGGCGGGGACCTGCGTGCCTAAGGGCGTCTCGGCAATAACGTCGCCGGCGCGTAGAGGGCCTTTCTGGCCACGGGGCAGCTCCTCGATTGACCGCGGCACGTTGGCGTCCTCGTACATTCCTGCTAGGCCGACAGCCACCACGGCGGGTGTTCGGTGCTTGGCGTGGTTCGTGTGGCTCACCAACCGTGCCAATGGATGTAGCTCTGGATTTACGTGGCGATGAAACGGTTGCAGTGCTGCGATCCGTCGGACAAGTTCGCTTCCAGCCTGAAGTGATGGCGACCCGTTCTTGCGCCGCTTCTTTTTCCATTCCTCGAAGGCTTCCCACGACTCCGCAGCGGGCATCTCAACTAGCTTGGCAGCTTTCTCATTAACTGGTCCGTCGAGATACTCAACCTCCGCGAACAGCACGTGCTCGATGGAGGCACGCATGGTTACGAGTGCATCTGCGACCAACAGAGGGAGTTTGCGAGGTATGGGCGCTACCCCGTCCACCACTGTTCTGCTTACCGATCCGTGTCGGACTTCGCGCAGGCGGACGATGCCGCCCTCCTGTGTTTGGTAGGGGTAAAGCAGATTGCTTATCTGCCCGATCAGCTCATCCGCGTGGGAAAGGGTTGCCGCGACACCGAGGTGTCGATCGGGGAGCCATTCGTACGCAGACCGAGCCATTTGACTGATTTTAGTTTCTGCGATGGTTCTAGCTGGCCAGGACCGCGACAGCTAAAGGCGAATACCCTGCGCATCGTGTCATGTCGTGTCGTGTCGTGAACGGTGCTACTAAGCGACGGGGGCAGCAATCGGATCCTGATCTGCTGCATGAGTAGGTCAGTATTCAATAAGTCGGGTTTCCGGCGAATGTCGCCGTATTGCCTAACCGCGTGCACTGCATCACTATTCGACCAGTCCTAGTCCACCGAAAGCTGCACTGTCCCACCGCCGCGCGAGGAGTGCACCACCGCTGGCGACCTCGGCCTGAGGATCTAAATACGCCCGACGTGCGCCAATAAAGCACAGATCTGTCGGCAAGGAGGCCGTCGCCGGTCGTTCGCTGCTGGTGCAGTCAGTGTCGGTAAGTTGCGCAACAATGTCTCGGATTCGCGGCGCGATCATTTCGGTGTCGCGGCAGTCGATCCAGCATAAGAACGCGTACGAAATCCGGTCCGCATGGCAATAGTCGGTTGCGATGACCGACTTGCCGATGCCTGTATGTCCAGCGAGCACAACCAGTTTGGGGACTTCGCGGGTGTCATCCGTGGCCAGGTGTTCGACAATCTCGTCCAGGATCGCCATACGGGCGACAGTCGAGCCGTAGTTGGGGATGCCCGACATCGGGAGTCCCCAATCAAATCCGCCGGCAAGTTGGGCCATCCGCGCGTCAGGCATATGAACTTTGGCGAGAAGATCGAGTGCGGTTATCCGAGCGGGTTCTAGGCCAGCTGCCGCGTCGAAGATGAAATCGAGCACGAGTCCGACAAGCAGCCGCGCTGTCGTAAGTCCTTGTTTGAGCCTTCCAATCCTTCGAAAGTGTCGGACCAGCCGGGCGATTGAACTGCGGAGTTCTGCCGGTGTGCGATCATCTACGGCCAGAAACACCTGTCGTGGGTCGGCACCCCGTGGTGGCTGCGGACCCTCAGCCCACGTGTAGGTCGTCGCCGGACCGTCGGCGTCAGCTATTACGCACTCGCAGGCCAAACCAGGCGATAAATGCTTGTTGGTCAATAACGTCGAATTATCGGCTGGATGGACGAGTAATCGGTCCAGAGCGGCTCGTGCGTCGGCCGGTTGCAGCAAGTACTGGTCGGCCTTGGTGGTGGCCTTGACTTGGAGCTGATGAACCGCGGCATCGTCGAGTTCGACTGCGAAATCGACGATGTCGTCGTCCGCGTCGTTGACGCTTTTGAATAGCGGTTCGACGACTAAGGTGGTACGCGCAATCAAGTCGGGGTGTTCGCGTAGGTATCTGAGAAAGTACTCCACTGTCGCGAGGTACTGGTACCGAAGGCCGTAAGCCGCGATGGAACCTCCACCGAGGGTAGTCATCGTCTCATCGGAGTGATGGTGGTCCCGTAACTCGCTCGTCTCACTTAGATGTCCAATTGGACACGCGGTGGACATTTCATTTAAGAATTGGACACGGGATTTGAGAACCTACTACAACTACCGCGCCATGTTGGCGAAGCGAGACAGATGAAGTTGATGAGCGACCGTCACCGTCTTGGTCGGGCCATTACGGTGCTTGGCCAGAATCAAATCCGCCTCACCGCCGCGCGGATCGTCGCGTTCGAACGCGTCGGGCCGATTCAGCAGGATGACCATGTCCGCATCCTGTTCTAGCGATCCCGATTCGCGAAGGTCGGACAGCATCGGCTTCTTGTCGGTGCGCTGCTCGGGACCACGGTTCAGCTGGCTGATGGCCACCACGGGAACTTCGAGCTCCTTGGCCAAAAGCTTGAGGTGCCTTGAGAATTCGGACACCTCGATCTGTCGCGACTCGACCTTCTTGCCCGACGTCATCAGCTGCAGGTAGTCGACGACGACCAGCCGCAGGTCGGCCTTCTGCTTCAGCCGGCGCGCCTTGGCGCGGATCTCCATCATCGTCAGGTTCGGCGAATCATCGATGTACAAAGGCGCTTCGCTGATTTCGCTCATCCGGCGCGCGAGCCGCGTCCAGTCGTCGTCGCTCATCCGGCCCGACCGCATGTCGCCCAGCTTGATCTTTGCCTCTGCGGACAGCAGCCGCATGACGATCTCGGACTTGCTCATTTCGAGCGAGAAGATGACGCTGGCCATCCGGTTCTTGATCGAGCACGACCGCATGAAATCGAGTCCCAGGGTGCTTTTGCCCACGCCGGGCCTGGCCGCGACGATGATCATCTGCCCCGCGTGCAGGCCGTTGGTGACTTCGTCGAGTTCGGTGAATCCCGTTGGCACACCGCGAGCTATCCCGCCGTTGGAGGCGATCGCGTCGATCTCGTCCATCGTCGGCTGCAACAGGTCTTCCAGCGGGACGAAGTCCTCCGACATCCGCCGCTCGGTGACCTCGTACATCTCGGCCTGCGCGCGGTCGACGACCTCTGCGACATCGGCACCCTCCGCGCCGGCGTAGCCGTACTGCACCACCCGAGTTCCCGCCTCGACCAACCGTCGCAGCAGTGCCTTCTCCGCGACGATCCCCGCGTAGTAGCCCGCGTTGGCCGCGGTCGGCACCGTCGAGATCAACGTGTGTAGATAGGGCGCCCCGCCGATTCGGCGCAGCAGACCGCGGCGGTCCAACTCCGCGGCGACCGTCACCGCGTCGGCCGGCTCACCGCGACCGTAGAGATCCAGGATGGCGTCGTAGACATTCTGGTGCGCCGGCCGGTAGAAGTCGCTGGGCCGCAGCCGCTCGAGCACGTCGGCGATCGCGTCCTTGCTCAGCAGCATGCCGCCCAACACCGACTGCTCGGCGGCAAGATCCTGGGGCGGCTGACGGCCGTAGTCCTCGCTGGGAGCTCCGGTATCCGGCCGACCCAAATCATCAACGACAGCCACTAAACTCCCGCCTCCTCCGCGCCGTTCGAACGCACATTCGACGCCAACGCCACGACGTTAGGTCACACCACCGACACCGCTCGACTCAGCCCGGCCGCCCGACTCACCCCCACCATTGGGGGATCCCCCACCCCGGGCGGATCGACAGCCTTCACCCTCGTGACCGACTCGGCTCGCGGACGGCGGGACACCCACCACGGGCCGGGTAGTCGATCTTCGAACGCCAGCATCACCTCACGACGGGTCGACGTTAAAGGTTGCTGGCGCCGACTCCAAACGCGGTTGTTCATAGACCTGTGCATGGTGTGTGCATATCCGTCTGCGCCCGTGTTGAGGGGGTGTGGAGAACTTGTGGAGCAATATGCGCCGTTGCTACATCACTGCAGATAAGCGGACCACACACCTGCGTATTTCGTGTGGATGGGAATTCCATCGGCGTGTCGTACGGGGTTGCCACTTCGGGCGTGTTGTGTTTCAGCCGATCATTACCGGCGTTAACGGACGGTAACGTTCGCTAACGGTTGCTAGCGAGTATGAGTTCGCTGTGCGGACACCAAAAACCCCCGGGGCTGCCGATTCGGGCGACCACCGGGGGTTACTGGTTAGAGCGGTCAGGCTTCCGCGACGACGTCGAGTGAGACCTTGACGTCGACGTCGGGGTGCACATGCAAAGTGATCGGGTGGCTGCCAACAGCCTTGATGTGGCTCTTGGGCAACCGCACCACGCGCTTGTCGAGATTCGGGCCGCCGGCCTTGCGGATCGCCGTGACGACGGCGCTGGTGGTAACCGAGCCGAACAGCTTGCCCGAATCGCCGGCCGTCTTCACCGGGAGCGAGACAGTTCCCAAGCCCTCGATGGCGGCCTTGATTTCGTTGGCGTGCTCGAGGTCGCGGACCTGCTTGGTGTCGCGGGCGCGACGGATGTCGTCGGCCTGCTTCTGCGCGCCGCGCGACGCGACGATCGCCAGGCCACGCGGCAACAGGAAGTTGCGGCCGTAGCCGTCCTTGACTTCGACGGTCTCGCCCACGGAACCGAGGTGGTCCACGTCGGCAGTCAAAATGAGCTTCATTGTTCTGCTGATTCCGTTCTCTACCGCGTCGACGACGTGAAGGGCAGCAACGCAACCTCGCGGGCGTTCTTGACCGCGAGCGCGACGTCACGCTGGTGCTGGACGCAGTTGCCGGTCACCCGGCGGGCACGGATCTTGCCGCGCTCGCTGATATAGGTCCGCAGCAACTGGGTGTCCTTGTAATCGATGTCCTGGCCCTTTTTGGAGCAGAACACACACTTGCGGGTCTTGATCGGCTTTTCCGGTGCCGGACGCCGCTTGGTGGACTTCGCCATGTCTTTCTCTTTCGTTCTGTCGTTTCGAAGTTTTAGAAGGGGGGCTCGTCGTCGCCGCCGCCGAACGAACCCGATGCCGGGGCGCTGCCCCACGGGTCGTCGCCGCCGGCGCTGCCGCCGCCGCCCTGGGGTGCTGCCTGGCTGCGCGATCCTCCGCCGCCGAAGCCGCCACCACCACCGCCGCTGCGGCTGGCCTTGTTCACCTTGGCCGTGGCGTACTTCAGTGACGGGCCGATCTCGTCGACCTCGAGCTCAACGACGGTGCGCTTCTCGCCCTCACGGGTCTCGAACGAACGCTGCTTGAGTCGTCCGCTCACGATCACGCGCGAGCCACGGGTGAGACTCTCAGCCACGTTCTCGGCAGCCTCCCGCCAGATGTTGCAGCGGAGGAACAGCGCTTCGCCGTCCTTCCACTCGTTGGTCTGACGGTCGAATATCCGCGGGGTCGACGCCACCGTGAAGTTCGCGACGGCCGCGCCCGACGGCGTGAAACGCAGTTCGGGGTCGGCAGTCAGGTTTCCGATAACCGTGATGACAGTGTCACCAGCCACTGAGACCTCCTAGGTCCGGATGGGTCAAGCTCCGAGTCGGCGAATAGTCCACGCTGAGCCTACGCAAGCGGTCAGACGCGACGTGGCCATTCGCCCACAGGTCAGTGCTTGTCGGTGCGCATCACCTTGGTGCGAAGCACCGACTCGTTCAGGCTGAGCTGACGGTCGAGCTCGGACACCGTCGCGGGGGCGGCTTTGAGATCGATCACCGCGTAAATGCCTTCGGCATGCTTGGCGATCTCGTAGGCCAGCCGGCGCTTGCCCCAGATGTCGACCTTTTCCACCGTTCCACCGTCCTTGCGGACGACGTTCAGGAACGTCTCCAAAGACGGAGCTACGGTGCGCTCGTCGAGGGTGGGGTCGAGGATGACCATTAATTCGTATGGACGCATGGGAACCTCATCACCTCCTATGGTCGTGTGCGGCCACGGGAATCCCCGTGGCAGGAGGGTCGCCTGCGTCGGCAACCGTCGTAGGTTACCGGACGGCGGCCGGGCTTGCGAAATGCTGAGCGGCCGCGGCCCGCTGCAGCCCAGCTGGTCGAAGCCATCCGGGCAGCCACGGCGGTGGCGCGTCGGGCGCGCGGTCGAACACGCCGCCGCCCGGATCGTCGACCCGTCCGCCCCAGCGGACCAGGTCTTCCGTCGGCCGGTAGATCTGGCGGACCACCAGCGCGCACAACACCAGCACCGCGACGTCGCGCAGCAGCACCGTGGTGGTGAACCACTGCTGAGGCAACCCGCGGTCGGGCACGCTGTAGAGGTAGTACATCCGAGGCACCCACACCAGCGCGTCGATAGTCATCCACGCCAACAGGATTCGCCGATGCGGCAGCGCCAACACCGCCAACGGCACCAGCCACAGCGAGAACTGCGGGCTCCACACCTTGTTGGTCAACAGGAATGCGGCCACCACCAGAAACGCCAACTGGGCCACCCGTGGCCGCCGCGGCGCCGTCAGCGCGATGTAACCGATTGCCGCACAAGATAATCCGAACAGCATCAGCACAACCATGTTCAGGTTGCCCGGCGGCTGCCAGAAACCCAGGTCCGTATCGAAGCCCTGCCAGCCGGTCAACGACTTGACGACGTTGTAGAGCGAATCCATGTCGTCGCCGCGACGGGCGTTCAGCCGGAAGAACTCCGACCAGCCCCGCGGAAACAGCACCAGCACCGGCAGATTCACCAGCAACCACGCCAGCGCCGCCGCGGCCCCGGTGCGGACCACGCCGCGGAACCGTCCGGTCCGGATGCCCAACACCAGCAGCGGGCCGAGCAGTAACAGCGGATACAGCTTGGCGGCGCCGCCCAAACCGATCAGCATCCCGGCCAGCACCGGCCGTCGTCGCGCCCAGGCCAGCAGTCCGCCGAGCGCCAAAGCCGTTGCCAACGCGTCGAAGTTGGTGAAGATCTGGAAGATCACCAACGGCGACGCCCCCACCAGGGCGGCGTCCCACACCCGGCGACCGGCCAGGCCCGCGGTGGCCCACACGGTGGCCAGCCAGGCCAGCGCCAACCCGAGCGCGGAGACGTCGAAGAACACCACGACCTCGGCGATAACCGGCAATGGGATGATTCTGCTCATCGTGGTGTAGGTCTTGGCCAACGACATCGCCACGTACTGGTACAGCCCGGTGAGCACCGGATACTCCATGTAGCGCACCGCGGGCTTGCCGTCGTAGCGGGTCTGGGGCCGGCCGCTGCCGTCCTTCTCGATCCAACTCGACTTGTACGGAAAACGCCCCTGGCTCAACAACTCTGCGCCATATAGCGGAACAGTGTCGGAATAGCAGAGCTCGTAGTAGGCCCGCTGGTTCTGCCAGTTGGCGACGCGCTGATCGCCCGGTCCGGTGCCGACGGTCTGCAGGCAGGCCGCCTTGGTCGACCAGCCCAGCGCCAGGAACACCAGCGCGATCAGGAACATCACCCGCAGCGGTGTCAGGACCCTGGTCCGCCCGATGATCGCGTGCCGGCCGACCGGTCCGCCTACGGCGTTGGATAGGGCCGCGCCCAGAAAGTCGTTGCGGCTCGGGCAATCCCGGTCATCGGCGGAGCGCAGATCGTCGGCCAACCGCCGCGGTGAGATGTCGGCGCGATCGAGGGTCACGGCGGGGGCGGCGGTCCCGGCTCGGGCGGACCTCCGGGCGCAGGTATCGGCACCGGTGCCGGCGCGACGGGCACGGTGGTCGGCGGCCCGATCGGAATCGTGATGCCCGGGGCGATCTCCATGGTGGGCTGGATGACCGTCATCTGCGGCGGCTGTGGTGGCGGTGGTGGCGCGGCCGGCACCCCGGCATAGCCGCCGATCTCGGTCGGCTTGGGGAAGGTTTCGTTGGTGGTGCCCTTGAGCGCTCCGTCCATCGTCGCCTTCCAAATGTCCGATGGCAGACCGGAACCGTAGACCGCGGCGCCGCCCTTGGTCACCAGCGGAATGTCGCCTTTGACCGTGCCGACCCACACCGCAGTCGACAGCGACGGGGTGTAGCCGACCATCCAGGCGTCCTTGTCGGCGTCGGTGTCACCGAACTGCGTGGTGCCCGTCTTGGACGCCGACGGACGCCCGCCGGCGAGCGCGTGGCCTCGCGAGTACGACGCGATCGGCTGCATCGCCGACGTGACGTTGTCGGCGACATCCTTGGGGATGCGCTGCTCACCGTTGTTGTCGGAGCCGGCGGCGTCGAACAGCACTTTGCCGTCGGCGTTGATCACCTTCTGCACGAAGTGCGGGCGGTGATAGATGCCGGAGTCGGCCAGCGTGGCATACGCCGAGGCCATGTCGATCGGCCGGGTTTGGTACTGGCCCAACACAATTCCGTTGTTGGGCGGGCCGCCCTTGCCGTCTTCGGACAGCGTGTGCGGCACACCGGGGAAGCTGTCGGCGATACCGGCCTGGTGGGCGGCTTTGGCCACGTCCTCCGGGCCGTTCTTCAGCTTGAGCATCAGCCGGTAATAGGAGGTGTTCAGCGAACGCTTGAGCGCCTCGGCGATGTTGCAGACCCCGCAGCCTTCGCCCTCGACGTTGGTGATCTTGATGCCGTTGACCGTCAACGGCGAGCTGTCCACCTGGTAGCCCAGGCCGATGCCCTGCTCGAGCGCGGCGATCAACGCGAACACCTTGAACGACGACCCGGTCTGCAATCCGGCTTGGGCGAAGTCGAATCCGTGCGCGTCCGCGCCCCCGTAGTAGGCCTTCACCGCGCCGTTGTGCGGATCGATCGACACCACCGCGGTCCGCATGTCGGCGTTCTGCCCGGCCAAATATTTCGCCACCGCATCCTCGGCGGCCTTCTGCGCCGTCGGGTCGATCGTGGTGGTGATCTGTAGCCCCTGGGTGTTGAGCGTCTGCTCGTCGATGTTGAAGAGCTCCATCAGCTCTTTAGTCACCTGGCGCTGGATCAGGCCGTTGGGTCCGGTGGTCTGGTTCTCCTCGCGTGCCCGCTCGGGCGGCACCGTCGGCGGGAACTGCTGAGCTGCGCGGTCTTTCGCCGTCAGGGCCTTGTCGTCGACCATTCCGTCGAGCACCCAGTTCCAGCGGCCCTGAGCACCCACCATGTTCACCGCGGGGTCTAACGTGGACGGGCGCTGGATCAGCGCGGCCAACAGCGCGCCGTCGGCGACGGTGAGTTGTTCGACGGGTTTGTCGAAGTAGGCGCGCGACGCCGCGGAGATGCCGTATGCGCCGCGGCCGAAGTAAATGATGTTCAGATAAGCCTGCAGCACATCATCTTTGGACCACTCACCCGTCATCTTGGTGGCGATGACGAGTTCCTTGGCTTTGCGGATCAGGCCGCCGACCCCGGCGCGCTGCGCTCCGACCAACGCGTTCTTGACGTACTGCTGGGTGATCGTGGAACCACCTTGGGTGTCGCCGCCGAAGATGTTGTTCTTGAACGCCCGCGCGAACCCGGTGAATGAGAAGCCGGGGTTGGAGTAGAAGTTGCGGTCTTCGGCCGCGATCACCGCCTGGCGAACGTGTACCGGCACCTGATCGATGTTGACGTCGACCCGGTTGCCTTCGGGCGGAACGATTTTCCCAAGCTCGGAGCCGTCGCTGGCCAGGATCGTCGAGACCTGGTTGGTGCGGATGTCACCGGGTTTGGGGATGTCGACGATGAAGTAGGCCATTGCGAATGTGACGATTGGCAACAGCAGAATCACGACGGCGCTGACGACGATCCCGCGCCGGACCCACGCCCAGTTGACGTGCTCCAGCCACTCCCAGTCGAGGCGCTGGGCCCAACCCGGGAGCGGCGGCTTCTTGGGCGGCGGGCCGACCGGACGCTTCGGTGGGCCGCTCGGCGGGCCGGTCGGTGGCGGCGGTCCAGCGCTGGCGGGTTTGCGCGGAGGTGACTTGGCGTCCAGCGCAGCCGAAGCCATCTCCAGCGGGTCGCGCCGTGACGTGGGTCGGCCGTCCAGCGCGGCCTTCACCGCGTCGATCGGGTCCTTGAAACGGTTCGGCACATCGTCCTTCACCGGCGGAAGGATCGTGGTGAGCCGATCATCCGGAGGGACGGGGGGCCTGCGAGAGGTGTGCCGCGGCTGCTTCGACCCGCCATCAGCCCCTGACCCTTTCGGGCTACCAGCGGCTGAGTGGTCTTGCTGCCCTTCGTTATTCACTGGCCGTGCGGGCGCCGTCGCGCGCCGTCCGGGTGCTGCGTGACTTGCGCGGCGGACGAGCCGCGGGTGTCATGCCGAGCACATACGACTTGACCAAGTGATTCCAACTGCAGGTTCGGCATACCTCCACCACGTGTACCGAGAACTCTTCGAACCGCGACGCTAGCAACACCAACTCTTCGGCCGTCCGCGCAGACCCCGACACGGCGCCGAGATGGTCGCCGAACACCCACGACACGAGCGTGAGCTGCTCCTTGCGGCAGATCGGGCACATGACCGAGCTGACCTTGCCGTGGAATTTGGCCGCGCGAAGCAGATAGGGGTTGGCGTCGCAGACTTCAGTGACGCCGGTGCGGCCGGAATAGACCTCGGCCAGCAGCGACCGACGCCGAAGCGCATAGTCCACTACCTGTCGCTGCAACCGCACGATGACCAGAGTACGTCCGCTCCGGCGGTGCGGAGAGGTAGGTCGGTCACGTTTCCGGTCCGGGACAGATTGACTTCGGCTCTAGGATCAGCGCGTGGTTAAGTGGCTTGGGACGCCCGCTGCTCGCGGCGATACCAGGGGAACCCGTGCCCGGGACGCCGACCGACAGGACGCCTGTCGGCTCTTGGACGACGCCCTCAGCAGTGGCGAGCTATCGATGGAAGAACACCGCGAGCGCGTCGGCGCCGCCACCAATGCAGTCACGTTGGGCGACCTGCGGGACCTGGTCGACGACTTGCAATCCGACGGCGGCGCGGCGTCCGCACTTCAGTCACCGGACGGATACGCCGGGCTGTTGGGGTTTGTTCGCGCCCGAACCAGGCGCCGCGGGCGGCGGCCTCTGGTCGTCGCGTTGCTCGCGGGACTCGTGCTCGGCCTCGGGATCGGCTGGGGTATCTACAGCGACGCCAGTTCGCCGTTCCAGGTCGCCTCGGATCCGGGTGCGAGGCCCGATGGTGTGGCGCCGGTGGTGCTCAAGCCGCCCACGCAACTGCACTCGGTTGGCGGCCTGACCGGCCTGATCGAGCAGACCCGCAAGCGGTTCGGCAACGTCGTCGGCTACCGACTGCTCGTCTACCCGACGTACGCCTCGCTCGATCGACCGGACCCGTCCGACGACCGGCGGATCCTCGCCTCGGACTATCGCGGCGGCTGGGACGACCCGACGAACAAGGCCAAGACCAGCACCGACGCGCCGGACCCGGTGGACCTGAGCGCGTTCGACATACCGATCGTGGTCGGCATTTTGCGCGGCGCCCCCGACACCCTGCACATCAAACGGGCCGAGGTGACGAACACCTACCTGATCATCGAACCCGCGCCCAGGCCCGTCACGCCGGGTGCGCTGTCGCTGTCGGTGTACGTCTCCAGCGACTACGCCAGCGGGTCGCTCACCTTCGCCGGCGACGGCACCATCAAACGGGTGGACCTGCAATAGCGGCTACGAGGCGCTGACCTCGCCCACCCTGGGCAGGAACGCCGACCTCACCGGCTCGGCGGCGCGCGCGCTGACGTCCAGCAGACCCCGCTCGGCGAGGATCGGCCGCACGCCCTCCCCGAAGATGTACGCCTCTTCCAGGTGCGGGTAGCCGGAGAGGATGAAGTGGTCCAGGCCGAGATCGGCGTACTCGACGATCCGATCGGCGACTTCGGCGTGCGACCCGACCAGGGCCGTGCCGGCGCCGCCGCGGACCAAGCCGACACCCGACCACAGGTTCGGGTAGATCTCCAGGCGGCGGGCATCCGCTCCGGCCGTGTAATCGTCGCCGCCACCGTGCAATTGACGCATCCGGCGTTGGCCGACCGATTCGGAGCGCGCCAGCGATTGCTGAGCAGCGGCGACCGTCTCGGGGTTGAGCGCGCCCAACAGCCGCTCCGCCTCGGCCCAGGCTTGCTCGCTGGTGTCGCGCGAGATGACGTGCAGCCGGATCCCGTAGCTCAGCGTCCGGCCCTGCGCCGCGGCCAGCCCGCGGATCCAGTCCAGCTTCTCCTTGACCTGCTCGGGTCGCTCACCCCAGGTCAGGTACGTGTCGGCGTAGGCGGCGGCGACCTGGCCGGCCTCCGGGGACGAGCCGCCGAAGAACACCCCCGGCAGGGGATCGGGCCGCCGTGCCAGCGACGCTTGCTCGACGCTGAGGTGCTCGCCTTTGGCGGTTACCGGCGCCTCGGAGCTCCACAGTCGGCGGACGATGTCGAGGAATTCGCCGCAGCGCGTGTAGCGGTCCTGCTTGTCCAGGAAGTCGCCGAAGGCGCGCTGCTCGGCGCTCTCGCCGCCGGTGACCACGTTGAGCAGCAGCCGGCCCTGCGACTGCCATTGGAAGGTGGCCGACATCTGGGCGGCCAGCGTCGGGCTGATCAGGCCTGGGCGGAATGCGACCAGGTACTTCAGCGACTCGGTGCTGCCGATCAACATCGCGGTGGTCAGCCACGCGTCTTCACACCACAGGCCGGTCGGGGTCAGCACCGCCTCGAAGCCGTTGATCTCGGCCGCCTGGGCGAGCTGGACGAGGTATTTCAGGTCGGCCGGCCGATCGCCGTGCATGTTGCTGCCATGCCCGCCGGCGATCAGGTCGCGCGAATCCCCGTAGGTGGGAAGAAACCAATGCAGATGGATTGACACGTTGTCTGGTTATGCCCTGCGGGGCCCGCCACCAACAGGCTTGCAACCACGCAGATTCCAACCCGATCGGCAGTCCGGCGACCAGTGGTTGAACGGAGCGAGAACGGCAGCTGGAATCCCGGAGTAGCGCCGAATATATCGGACCGATACTATTGCGCGAGACTGTTACTCGACATAACAGCGACGCACTCAGCCAAGCAAAGGAGGTGACCTGATGCTGGAGCTCGCCATCCTCGGACTTCTGCTCGAGTCACCCATGCACGGCTACGAGCTGCGGAAACGGTTGACCGGTCTGCTCGGGGCCTTTAGGGCATTCTCCTACGGGTCGCTCTATCCCGCACTGCGGCGGATGCAAACCGACGGATTGATCGCCGAGAACGCCGCCCCGGCCGGAACGCCTGTGCGTCGCGCTCGGCGAGTATACGAAATGACCGACGCGGGCCGGCAGCGCTTCAGCGAGCTGGTGGCCGACACCGGACCGCACAACTACACCGACGACGGGTTCGGCGTGCACCTGGCTTTTTTCAACCGCACACCGGCCGAAGCGCGGATGCGCATCCTGGAGGGCCGTCGCCGTCAGGTCGAAGAACGACGAGAAGGTCTGCGTGAAGCAGTGGCGCGGGCCAGCAGCTCACTGGACCGCTACACCCGCCAGCTGCACCAACTCGGGCTGGAGTCGAGCGAGCGCGAAGTCAATTGGCTCAACGAGCTGATCGCTGCCGAGCGTGTTGCGCAACGTAGCGCTGAGCAGGCCTAGAGCCGAAGAAATCCCCCAAGAAAGAATTAAGGAGAACGCCGGATGAGTGAGCTGCAACCGCTGAAGGCGCAGGAGGCCACGACCGAGGTCCGAGTCGCCATTGTCGGCGTCGGCAACTGCGCGTCCTCGCTGGTACAGGGCGTCCAGTACTACTACGACGCCGACGAGAACAGCGCCGTCCCGGGCTTGATGCACGTGAGGTTCGGCCAGTACCACGTCCGCGACGTGAAGTTCGTCGCCGCGTTCGACGTGGACGCCAAGAAGGTCGGCTTCGACTTGTCCGAAGCGATCTTCGCGTCGGAGAACAACACCATCAAGATCGCCGACGTACCGCCGACCAACGTGACGGTGCAGCGTGGTCCGACGCTCGACGGCATCGGCAAGTACTACGCCGACACCATCGAGGTATCCGACGCCGACGCGGTCGACGTGGTCGCGGCGCTGCGTGAGGCCAAGGCCGACGTGCTGGTGTCCTACCTGCCCGTGGGGTCCGAGGAGGCCGACAAGTTCTACGCCCAGTGCGCGATCGACGCCGGTGTGGCGTTCGTCAACGCGCTGCCGGTGTTCATCGCCTCCGACCCGGTGTGGGCCAAGAAGTTCGCCGACGCCGGTGTGCCGATCGTCGGTGACGACATCAAGAGCCAGGTCGGCGCGACGATCACGCACCGGGTGATGGCCAAGCTGTTCGAGGACCGCGGCGTGCAGCTCGACCGCACGATGCAGCTCAACGTCGGCGGCAACATGGACTTCCTCAACATGCTCGAGCGGGAGCGGCTGGAGTCCAAGAAGATCTCCAAGACCCAGGCCGTCACGTCGAACGTGCAGCGCGAGTTCAAGACCAAGGACGTGCACATCGGCCCGTCCGATCACGTCGGCTGGCTCGACGACCGCAAGTGGGCCTACGTCCGCCTCGAGGGGCGCGCGTTCGGTGACGTCCCGCTGAACCTGGAGTACAAGCTCGAGGTGTGGGACTCGCCCAACTCGGCCGGCGTCATCATCGACGCGGTGCGCGCCGCCAAGATCGCCAAGGATCGCGGCATCGGCGGACCGGTCATCCCGGCGTCGGCGTACTTGATGAAGAGCCCGCCGCAGCAGCTGCCCGACGACATCGCGCGGACCCAGCTCGAAGAGTTCATCGTCGAGGGCTGATCGAACGCAAATGCGGTGAGGACGCCACAGCGCGGCTTCACCGCATTTCGTTTTTTCGGCTCACCGCAGACGCCGCCAGCTGTTGAGGAGCCATCGCCAACGCGCCTCGATGTGGCAGTCCGGATCGACCCCGGGTACGCGAGTCTCTGTACTTGACAGTACAAAGCCTCGTGGGGATCGTATAACCGTGCACATCTTGCGTACGCCTGACGAGTGCTTCGTCGATCTGCCCGGTTTTCCTTATCAGCCACGTTATGTCCAGGTCGACGGCCCGGGTGGGTCGTCGTTGCGGATGCACTACGTCGACGAGGGGCCGGCCGACGCGCCAGTGGTGTTGCTGCTACACGGCGAGCCGTCGTGGTCATATTTGTACCGACACATGATCCCCGTCCTAGCCGAGGCGGGGCTGCGCGCGGTCGCGATCGACCTGGTGGGCTTCGGCCGCAGTGATAAACCAGCCGAGCGAACCGACTACACCTACCAGGCCCATGTGGACTGGACGCGCGCGGCGACCGATGCCATTGGCCTGACGGACGTCACCTTGTTCTGTCAGGACTGGGGCGGTCTGATCGGACTGCGACTCGTCGGCGAGGAACCTGACCTGTTCTCGCGCGTGGTCGCATCCAACACCTTCCTGCCCACCGGGGATGTTCCGGCGGGCCGAGCTTTTTTGGCATGGCAGAAATACAGCCAGGAAACGCCGGTCTTCGACGCCGGCCGAATCGTCAACGGCGGCTGCGTTTCCGAGCTGTCCGCCGACGAGGTCGCCGCCTATAACGCGCCGTTCCCCGACGATTCCTTCAAAGCCGGCGCGCGACAGTTCCCGATGCTGGTGCCGACCAGCCCCGAAGACCCCGCAGCGCCGGCAAACAAAGCGGCGTGGGCGGCGCTAGGACGCTACGACAAGCCCTTCCTCTGTGCGTTCGCCGATTCCGACCCCATCACGCGTGGCGGCGACGCGGTGCTGGCCGGACATGTGCCTGGAGCTCGCAACCACCCTCCGGTCACGGTGGCCGGTGCCGGCCATTTCATCCAGGAAGACAAGGGCGCGGAACTCGGCCGGCTGATCGTGGACTTCATCGCGGCCACACAGGCGTAATCAACGACCCGGGGCGACCGCCGAGCGACCGAACAGCCCTGCCGACCACGTAAAATGGCTCGGAATGACCGCCGACTCGAGAGCAGCCGCCCCGGGCATGTCGCGGGGCTCGACATTGCCCAGCACTGCACAAGGGCGTCGGACCCGCGCTGCGATCGTGGACGCTGCCGCTGCGCTGGTGTATCAGCGCGGGGTAGCGGCGAGCACGCTCGACGACATCTTGGCCGAGTCCGGGGCCGGCAAGTCGCAGCTTTACCACTACTTCGACGACAAGGCGGATCTCATCGTCGCCGTGATCTCGCGTCAGATCGAGTTGATCCTGCTGGCGCAACCCCTGATCTTCGAGATTCAGTCGATCGAGGGGCTGCAAGCCTGGGCGGATGCGATCGTCGCCGTGCATGCCGGCCCCCGCGGTCCTTTCAGTTGTCCGCTGGGCACGATGGCCGCCGAGCTGAAGAACGATCCGTCCTATCGACCTGCGCTCGCCGATGCCTTTGCGAAGTGGCAGCAGCCCCTATGCGACGGGTTGGAGCGCATGCGTCAGCGCGGCTCTCTACGGCCCGACGACGATCCGAGCCGGCTCGCCGCGGCGCTGCTCGGTGCGCTGCAGGGCGGCATGCTGCTCGCGCGGGTCGCCGACGACGTGACTGTTCTGCGCGACACCCTGCAAAGTGCCGTAGACGACGTCCGGCGGCGAGTGCAGCACGCGACTGCGTCGGGCCTCGGCTGATCCCGCTGGCCGGTTACAGCCAGCGTCGAAGCGGAATAACCTCGCGAGCGTCAACCCCCCGCCTGCGTCGCCACTGCCTGATCAGCAGAGCCGTCGCCGAAAGGCGTGTGGCCGGCACCGACCAGGCGACGACGATCACCGACAGCGCCCCCATGACCGGGTACTGCGCAATGAGCTGATCCGAGCTCCAATACGTCAACAGCGTGAGCAGCGATCCGATGGCGGCGGGAAGGCTGACGATACCCACTATCAAAGCAACACCCAGCAACGTTTCCAGTAACGGGATCAAGAAGCCGAACAAGCTCGGCCAGGCCCGCAATACGTGGCCGGCGAACAGTGAAAAGTATTCCGGCACACGGGGATTCGACTTTGCACTGTCGGCCACGAGGAGAATGTCCGCGCTGCCGAAGTGTGCGCGGTATTTGAACGTGCCCTCGTGTAACCACAGCACCCCCGCGCAGACCCTGGCGGCACCGGCTGCAAGTGGTGCAACCAGGGTCGTAGCCCGTGCGAGAAGGGTCATGCCAGCGGGGCGAACCCGAAGACGGCTTTTGCCTTGTCGCAATGGATGACCACGGTGTTGTACTTCGCTGCGTCGGCACTGTTCACCGCGAACGTCTGCGACGCCTTGTCGGAGGCGACCGAACCCAGCGCGGTGCCGGCCATCACCGCTTGTTCGTCGTTACCGTTGGCCAGGTAGATGTGTAGATCCGGGCCGGGGTCCGATGCGAAGCCAGACAACGTGATCTCGCCACCGGCGAAGGTGACCATTCCCGAAACGTGCTTGCCGTTGAGCCCCGAAAAGCCGCCGCTTCGCGCGGCCGAGCCGGTCATCGCCGTCGGCGACGACATCGAAGACATCGCTGAGGTTGGCTGGGGACTGGGCGATGACGAGCTGCCGCAGGCCGTCAGCACCATGGCAAGCGCGACCAGTCCCGCCCAACTCAACTTTCTGAACTGCATGTCGTGTCCTTTCGACGTGTTCTCATCAATGCATGTACTGCGCGGTACATAATGTACTAAGTAGTACACGGAGCGGCTGGCCGCGGGGTTCAACAGGCGCTGCGAACCCTCTAGGGTCACGACCATGACCGAGATCTCCGACGACGAGCTGCTTGGCCTCTCCGAATTCGGGCTGCTGCCCGAGAACGCCGAACAGGCCGGCGTCACCGATCCGCTGCCGTCGGTGCGCCGGGTCGAGGCAGGCGGCATCAGCGCCCTGCAGTGGGGTGACTCGTCGCCGCGGGTGGTGTTCTTCCATGGAGGCGGGCAGAACGCTCACACCTGGGACACGGTGATCGTTGGTCTGGGTGTGCCCGCGCTGGCGGTCGATCTGCCCGGCCACGGACATTCGTCGTGGCGCGAAGACGGCGACTATTCGCCGCAGCACAACGCGGCCGCTGTTGAGCCGGTGATCAACGACCTCGCGCCGGACGCGGAACTTGTGGTCGGCATGTCGCTGGGCGGGCTCACCGCGATCGGGCTGGGCGCCATCGCACCGCAGCTGGTGCGCGAGCTGGTGCTGGTCGACGTCACCCCGTCGGCGTTGCGCCGTTACGCGGAGATGACCACCGAGCAACAGGGCACCGTCGCGCTGGTGGCCGGTGAGCGAAACTTTCCCAGCTTCGATGCGATCCTGGAGGTCACTACCGCCGCGGCACCGCACCGTGACCGGAAGTCTTTGCGGCGCGGGGTCTTTCACAACTCGCGGCGACTCGACGACGGCACCTGGACGTGGCGCTATGACAGCATCCGCAAAATCCCCGACTTCGACGGCCTCTGGGACGACTTCGCCGGTCTATCGGTGCCGGTCAGGCTGGTGCGCGGTGGAAATTCGCCGTTCGTCACCGACGAGGACGCCGACGAATTGGCCAGGCGGGCACAGCAATTCCAGGGCCTGCAGATCGTCGAAAACTCGGGCCATTCCGTACAGAGCGACCAACCGCTCGCACTGATCGAAATCCTGCGGGGCGTACTTGCGCGCTGACCCCCGCCCCCGCCTACCGTATGGGAATGACTTTCCCTGATCGGCCGATCCGCGTGGGCGTCCAACTGCAGCCGCAGCACTCCCCCGACTACCGCAACCTGCGCGACGCCGTGCGCCGATGCGAAGACATCGGCGTCGATATCGCCTTCAACTGGGACCACTTCTTCCCGCTCTACGGCGACCCGGACGGCGCGCACTTCGAATGCTGGACCATGCTCGGCGCCTGGGCCGAGCAGACCTCCCGCATCGAAATCGGCGCGCTGGTCACATGCAACTCGTACCGCAACCCGGAGCTGCTGGCCGACATGGCCCGCACCGTCGATCACATTTCCGACGGCCGGCTGATCCTCGGCATCGGATCGGGTTGGAAGCAAAAGGATTACGACGAGTACGGCTATGAGTTCGGCACCGTCGGCAGCCGGATCGACGACCTGGCCGACGCGATGCCGCGGATCAAGTCCCGGCTGGCCAAGCTGAACCCGGCACCCACCCGCGACATCCCGATCCTGATCGGCGGCAAGGGCCCGAAGAAAACCCTCCGTCAGGTGGCCGAGCACGCCGACATCTGGCACGGCTTCACCACCGTCGACAGCTACCCGCAGGCCGCCGAGACACTTGCGGAGCACTGCAAAGCCGTCGGCCGCGACCCGCACGCGATCGAGCACTCGGCCGGTGTCAACGCAGAGCATCTGCTCACCGACGCGGAAGGCTTGGCAACGCTGGGCGTCACGCTGCTGACCGTCGGGGTCAACGGTCCCGACTACGACCTGAGCGACGCCGAACAGCTCTGCCGGTGGCGTGATCGGGCATGACCCCTCGCGCGTCGAAACTTGTTGCGCTGCTGGCCATCATCCTGCTGGCGTACGGCCTGGCTCCGCTCGCACCGGCCGGCGCGGACAACCACATGTGCCGGCCGGTCGGGAAAGAAGGCGCGCGCCCACTACCGGCCAACCTGTCCACCGACCGGCCGCAGGAAGCTGACACGTACACCACACCCGAGGTGGAGCCGTTGAGTTCGGTGCACATCGACGCACTGGGCCTGCTCAAACCCGGGACGCTGACGGTCGGCACACAGCCGGGCGGTCCGCCGAGCAGCTGCCTCAACGGCGGGCGCTTCACCGGCTACGACAGCGAGTTGCTGCGGGCGATCGCGGCCAAACTGGGCCTGCACATCGAATTCGTCGGCACCGAGTTCTCCGCGCTGCTGGCACAGGTCGCCGGACGACGCTTCGACGTCGGCTCGTCGTCGATCATCGCGACCGAAGCACGCCGTCGCACAGTCGGATTCACCAACGGCTACGACTTCGGCTACCTGTCGCTGATCGTGCCGACCGGTTCGCCGATCCACGGCTTCGATGACCTGCACGCCGGCCAACGGATCGGCGCCGTCCAGGGCACAGTCGAGGAGGACTACGTGGTCAACACCCTGCACGCCGAGCCGGTGAAGTTCCCCGACTTCACCACGCTCTACTCCTGCGTGAAGAATCACCAGCTCGACGCCTGGGTGGCACCCGCCATGGAGGCGGCCAAAGTCATGAAGCACGGCGACACCGCGGCCGTCGTCGGCTACACGTTCGGGCTGGACAGTTTCATTGCCTACGCGGTCGCCAAGGACAACCAGCCGCTGATCGACGCGCTCAACGCCGGCCTGGACGCGGTGATCGCCGACGGCACCTGGGCGCAGCTGTACACCGACTGGACTCCGCGGCCGTTGCCGCCCGGCTGGAAGCCGGGATCGAAAGCGGCTGCGACGCCGCATCTTCCGGACTTCGCGGCGATTGCCGCGCGCAATCACCGCGCGATCGACAAGCCCCCTGCGCCGAAGTCGACGCTGACTCAGCTAAAGGAATCGTTCTTCGACTGGGAGCTCTACAAGCAGGCCATTCCGGCGATGGTGACGACGGGCCTCCCGAACACGCTGATCCTCACGATCAGCTCCGGCGTGGTCGGGTTGGCTGTCGGCATGGCGCTCGCCGTGGCCGGTGTCTCGCAGACCCGCTGGCTGCGCTGGCCCGCGCGGATCTACACCGACATCTTCCGCGGCCTACCCGAGGTGGTGATCATCCTGCTGATCGGGCTCGGCATCGGCCCGATCGTCAGCGGATTGACCCACAACAACCCCTATCCGCTCGGCATCGCGGCGCTGGGGCTGACGGCGGCGGCCTACATCGGCGAGATCTTCCGCTCCGGCATCCAAAGCGTGGAACCCGGCCAGCTGGATGCCGCCCGCGCGCTGGGGCTGAGCTATCGCACGTCGATGCGGATGATCGTGGTCCCCCAGGGAATCCGCCGGGTACTGCCCGCGCTGGTGAACCAGTTCATCGCGTTGCTGAAAGGCTCAGCGCTGGTGTACTTCCTGGGCCTGATCGCCGGCCAGCGCGAACTATTCCAGGTCGGCCGTGACCTCAACGCGCAAACCGGCAGCCTGTCGCCACTGGTGGCCGCGGGGTTGTTCTACCTGCTGCTGACCATTCCGCTGACCCACCTGGTCAACGTCATCGACAACCGGCTTCGACACGGTCGCCCGGAAGCTTCGCCGCCGCTGCTTACCAGTCAGGAGATGATATGACCGAGTCAGTAGCGTTGGAGGGCAAGGGAATTCACCTTTCTTTCGGCAGCAACAAAGTGTTGCGCGGCGTCGACATCGCCGCCCCCGCCGGCAACACCGTGGCGGTAATCGGGCCGTCGGGCTCCGGAAAGTCCACCCTGTTGCGCGCGTTGAACCGGTTGATCGAACCCGACCAGGGCGACATCCTGCTCGACGGTAAGTCCGTGCTGGGCGACGATCCCGACGCCGTGCGGCAGCGGATCGGGATGGTGTTCCAACACTTCAACCTCTTCCCACACCTGTGCGTCCTCGACAACGTGATGCTGGCGCCCCGCAAGCTCAAAGGGCTCTCCAGTGACGAGGCCCGCGAATCGGCGCTGGCCCAACTGGACCGGGTGGGCATGAAGCACAAGTCGGGGTGCCGGCCCGGCGCCCTGTCCGGGGGACAACAGCAAAGAGTTGCGATCGCCCGGGCGCTGGCGATGACGCCGCAGGTGATGCTCTTCGACGAGGTGACCTCGGCGCTGGACCCCGAACTGGTCAAAGGGATCCTGGCGCTGATCGCCGAGCTGGGCTCCGAAGGCATGACGATGCTGGTCGTGACCCATGAGATGGGGTTCGCCAAGTCGACATCCGACAGCGTCGTGTTCATGGACCACGGCCAGGTGGTGGAAACCGGTCCCCCGGCGCAGATCTTCGAAGCGGCCGGCACCGAGCGGCTACAACGCTTCCTGTCGCAGGTCCTGTGACAGCAAATGGCAATTACGGGCCCCTGAACAGCAGACAGGTTAGACTGGCGAACTATGGCGGAAACCGAAGCCACCGTGCCCGAGCTCACTGAGCTGGCGGAGGGGCTTCACCGTACGCTTTCCAAGCTGTTCTCGATCCTGCGCCGCGGCGATCCGAGCGCCGGCGCCGCCCAGGCCAGCGACCTCACCCTGGCCCAACTGTCGATCTTGGTGACCCTGCTCGACCGCGGCCCGATCCGGATGACCGATCTGGCCGCCCACGAACGCGTGCGCACACCCACCACGACGGTGGCGATCCGCCGGTTGGAAAAGATCGGCCTGGTGAAGCGTTCCCGCGACCCGTCGGACCTGCGTGCTGTGCTCGTCGACATCACCCCCCGCGGGCTGGCCGTGCACCGCGAGTCGCTGAGCAACCGGATCACCGCGCTCGCGGCGCTGCTGAGCCAGCTGAGCGCGCCCGACCTGGAGTCGCTGACCAAGGCGCTGGCACCACTGGAACGCCTGGCGGCCAGCGAGTCGGTCACCACCCCCGCGGCCGCAGCTAACGGCGACGCAACCGCGTAAACCCTTGTCGCTCTTCCGCCGTTAGGCTGGCGAGCATGCCGACAGCACTCATCACCGGTGCCAGCCGCGGGATCGGCGCCGCCATCGCCGAGGCCCTGGCGCCAACCCACACCTTGCTCCTCGCCGGACGACCATCGGCCGCGCTGCAGGCCGCCGCGGATCGACTCGGAGCCACGCCGCTGCCACTCGATGTCACCGACACCGACTCGATCGCCGACGCCACCGCCGCGATCGATGGACTCGACGTGCTGGTACACAACGCCGGGGTATCGATTCCCGGGCGCATCGCCGAGTCCAAGGTCGACGATTGGCGCACCACCTTCGAGGTCAATGTGGTTGGCGCCGTGGCGGTTACGCTTGCGCTGCTACCCGCCCTGCGACGCGCCGAGGGTCAGGTGGTGTTCATCAACTCCGGGTCGGGTCGCAACGCGTCGAAGAACATGGCGTCGTATTCGGCGAGCAAGTTCGCGCTACGCGCGTTCGCGGACTCGCTGCGGCTGAGCGAGCCCGAGCTGCGGGTCACCACCGTCTACCCCGGCCGCACCGACACCGACATGCAGCGCGAACTGGTGTCGTTCGAGGGCGGCGACTACGACCCCGACAAATTCCTACGCGCGGAGACCGTCGCGGCGGCCGTCGCTCAGGCGATCCACACCCCGCCCGACGGCCACCTGCACGAGGTGGTTCTGCGTCCGCGCGGTTGAGCACGCGAAACGGGTCAGACGACCAGGTTGACCATCTTGCCGGCGACCACGATCACCTTCTTCGGAGTTCCGCCAGCCAGAAACGCCTGCACCTTCTCGTCGGCCAGCGCCGCGGCCTCCACCGCATCGGCATTCGCACTGGCGGACACCGTGATTCGGCCGCGCACCTTTCCGTTGACCTGCACGGGATACTCGACGGTGTCCTCGACCAGGTAGGCGGGATCGGCGGCCGGGAATGGGCCGTGCGCAAGCGAATTCGGGTGGCCGAGCCGCTGCCATAGTTCCTCGGCCAGGTGCGGCGCCACCGGTGCCAACATCAGCACCAGCGGCTCGACCGCGGCCCGCGGGGCCGAGTCACGGTGCTGCTTGGTCAGATGATTGGTGTACTCGATCAGCTTGGCCACGGCGGTGTTGTTACGTAGTGCCGCATAGTCTTCGGAGACTCCGGCGATCGTGCGGTGCAGCACCCGCAGCGTATCGGTGTCCAACTCGTCGCCGGTCACCCGGGCTTCGCCGGAGTTCTCGTCGACGACCAGTCGCCACACCCGCTGTAGAAACCGTTGTGCCCCAACCACATCCTTTGTGGCCCACGGCCGCGATGCCTCGATCGGGCCCATCGACATCTCGTACACCCGCAGGGTGTCGGCGCCATAGTCGTCGCACATCTCGTCCGGTGAGATCGAGTTCTTCAGGCTCTTACCGATTTTGCCGAATTCCTGGAAGACCTCGATCTCCCCGTCCGGGCCGGGGTAGAAGAACTTGCCGTCGCGCTCGACCACATCGGCGGCCGTGACGTAGGAACCGCGGGAGTCGGTATAGGCGAAGGCCTGGATGTAGCCCTGGTTGACCAGTCGCCGGTAGGGCTCGCGGGAGCTGACGTGCCCGAGGTCGTAGAGCACCTTGTGCCAGAACCGCGAATACAACAGATGCAGCACCGCGTGCTCGGCACCGCCGACGTAGAGGTCGACGCCACCGGGGTCGTCAGGTCCGTGTTCGGCCGGTCGCGGGCCCATCCAATAGGCCTCGTTCTCCTTGGCGCAGAAGCGATCCGGGTTGTGCGGATCGGTGTAGCGCAGTTCGTACCAGGAGCTGCCGGCCCACTGCGGCATCACATTGGTGTCGCGGGTGTAGGGCTTCAGCCCGTCGCCGAGGTCGAGTTCGACGTTGACCCAGTCGCTGGCCTTGCCCAACGGAGGCGACGGCTCACTGCCGGCGTCGTCGGGGTCGAACAACACCGGCGAGTAGTCCGGGACGTCCGGCAATTCGACCGGGAGGTCGGCCTCATCCAGCGCATGCGCGCGCCCGTCACCGTCGTACACGATCGGAAACGGCTCGCCCCAATACCGTTGCCGCGCGAAAAGCCAGTCGCGCAACTTGTATTCGACACGGGCCCGGCCGCGGCCGTCGGACTCCAGCCGCGCGGTCATGGCCTCTTTGGCGGCCGCCACGTCGAACCCGTTGAGGTAGTCCGAGTTGACCACGGCGCCGTCGCCGGTATAGGCGGCCTGTGAAACATCGCCGCCGGCAATGACTTCCACGATCGGCAGGCCGAATTCGCGGGCGAACTCCCAGTCGCGCTGGTCGTGTCCGGGGACCGCCATGATCGCGCCGGTCCCGTACCCGGCCAGGACATAGTCGGCGATGAATACCGGCACCCGCTCGCCGTTGGCCGGGTTGATCGCAGGGGTGCCCAGGAAAACACCCGTCTTGGCCTTGTTCTCCTGCCGCTCGAGGTCGGACTTCGCCGCGATCGCCTTGCGATAGTCGGCGACGGCCTGAACGGGGGACTCTGCGCCATAGGTCCAGCGGGGGTCGACGTGGTCCGGCCACTGCGCCGCCACCAACTTGTCGACCATTTCGTGTTCAGGGGCCAACACCAGATACGTCGCGCCGAAAAGGGTGTCCGGCCGAGTGGTGAACACCTCCAGATCGCCCGCCGCCGAGGAAAACAGCGCCGCCGCGCCGGTGGAGCGGCCGATCCAGTTGCGCTGCATGGTCTTGACCTTCTCCGGCCAGTCCAGCACGTCGAGGTCATCGAGCAACCGGTCGGAGTAGGCGGTGATCCGCATCATCCACTGCCGCAGCCGCTTTCGGAACACCGGGAAGTTGCCGCGTTCGCTGCGGCCATCGGCGGTGACCTCTTCGTTGGCCAGCACGGTGCCCAGGCCCGGGCACCAATTCACCATCGAATCGGACTGGTAGACCAGCCGACGGCCGTCGATCACGTCAGCACGCTCGCCCTTGGACAGCGTCGACCAAGCCCGGCCGTCATCCAATTGGCGTGCACCGGAATCGAATTCGGCGACCAGATCGGCGATCGGGCGGGCCTTGCCGGCGGTTTCGTCGAACCAGGCATTGTAGATCTGCAGAAAGATCCACTGCGTCCACTTGTAGAAGTCGACGTCGGTGGTGGAGAAGCTACGGCGGTTGTCGTGACCGAACCCCAACCGGCCCAACTGGCGGCGGAAGTTGACGATGTTGGCTTCGGTGCGGGTGCGCGGGTGGGTGCCGGTCTGCACCGCGTACTGCTCGGCGGGTAGACCGAACGCGTCGAAGCCCAACGCGTGCAGCACATTACGGCCCAGCATCCGGAAGTAGCGGGCGTAGACGTCGGTGGCGATGTAGCCGAGCGGGTGGCCTACGTGCAATCCCTCGCCAGACGGATACGGGAACATGTCCTGGACGAACATCTTGTCGTCGGGAACAGGTGAACCGTCCGACGGCGCGAGCGAACCGACCGGGTTGGGCACGTTGAACGTGCCTAGCCGGGTCCAGTTGTCCTGCCAGGTCTGTTCGATGCGGCCGGCCAGGGCCGCGGTGTAGCGGTACCGCGGCGCGTCGGGGTCGGAGTCGGTCACGCCCAACAGGTTATAAGGGCGGCGTCGAGCGACCCGCCGACCACCGACGGTCTCGGTTGGATTGCAGACCGATCAGGGCTTCATTCCAGCTGTGTCAAAGGTCGGTTGCGGTGCTGGAATACGCCGCTTCTGCCTGGTTACAGTCGCTTTCTGCGACTTGAAGAACACCCGGGCACTCTCGGAAGGATCGACGCTCATGACGATGTCCCGTAGCTGGCGAGTAACGGTCGCGGGCCTCGCCGTCGGCGCTGCCGGCGCGCTGAGCATTGCTTGCCCTGCCGCCTCGGCCGACCCGGTACTACCGCCCCGGCCCGTCCCCGCGCCGATCCCCGCCCCACAGGCGGCCCCTGGCAACCCCGGGGCGCTGGGCAACCCGATGCCGGGCCTGACTCCGCAGGCCGTGGCCCCCGGGCCCGGCGTTGCTCCGGCCGCCGCCGCCCAGCCGCCCGCGCCGGCACCAGCGGCCGTGCCACCGGCGCTGATGCCTGCCACCGCGGGAACGCTGCGTGACTTCTTCAACGGCAAAGGCGTCAAGATGGAGCCGCAGAAAGCGGCTGGCTTCACCGCGCTCGACCTGGTCCTGCCGATGCCGCAGGGCTGGACCCAGGTTCCCGACCCAAACGTCCCCGATGCGTTCGCCGTGATCGCCAACCGCCGCAGCCCCAGCCTCTACACCCCGAACGCCCAGCTGGTGGTCTACCGACTGGTCGGCGACTTTGACCCGCACGAGGCCATCACCCACGGCTACATCGACAGCCAGCAGCTGCCCGCCTGGCGCACCACCGACGCCTCGCTGGTCGACTACTACGGCTCCCCGTCGTCGCTCATCGAAGGCACCTACCGGCAGAACGAGATGACGCTCAACACCTCACGGCGCCACGTCATCGTCACATCCGGCCCGGACAAGTACCTGGTCTCACTGGCCGTCACGACCGAAGCCGGGGGAGGGGTCGGCGAAGCGCAGGCCACCGACGGAATCGTCAACGGCTTCCGCGCCGGGCCGCCGGGGTCTAACCAGCCCGCGCCGCCTGCGCCGGTCGCGGCTCCGGCACCGGTCCCAGCCGCGCCCCCTGCGGTGGTCGCACCCCCGCAGGCACTCGCTCGCTAAGACCCGCGCTGCACCGGAGGCGGGCGCCTCGTATGGTGTCTGCATGCTCATCGCGGGAATGCTATGCATCTGCGCGGCGGTGATCTTGGCCGTTCTCGGGTTGCGATCGCTGACCCGTCCCGCCGTCACCAGCACAGCCGGATTGGTGATGCGCTCCGTCGCACCCCCGCAGTTGGCCGCCTCGACGATGCTGGCCGTCGCCGGAGTGGTGGCCTTGGCCGCGCCGCAGGCCACCGCATTGACCGTCGTCTGCGTCTGCATCGTCGGCGCTCTCGGGACGGTCGCGGCCGGGTCGTATCAGACCGCGCGGTTCGCGCTGCACCACGAAGAGTCCGCCGGCCAGTGCGCCGGAAGCTGCGCGGCCTGCACGTTGTCCTGCCACTGACCGGCGCATCCGCATGCTGAAAAAGCTGCCGATCGACACCTTTCTGTTGGCCATGGCCGCCACCGTCGCGCTCGCGGCGCTGTTCCCGGCCCGCGGCGCCTTCGCCGACTTCATGTCCGTGGCCGCGAAAGTGGTTATCGCACTGCTGTTTTGGCTCTACGGTGCCCGGCTCTCGCCGCAGCAGGCATGGCAGGGCGTCAAGCGCTGGCAGTTACACCTGCTGGTACTGGCCACCACGTTCGTCATCTTCCCGCTGCTCGGGCTGGCCTGCCGAGGCCTGGTGCCCTGGCTGTTGAACGTCGATCTCTACAACGGGCTGCTGTTCTTGTGCCTGGTCCCCTCGACTGTGCAATCCTCGATCGCGTTCACATCGATTGCACGCGGCAATGTCTCGGCCGCCCTGGTCAGCGCGTCGCTATCCAACATCGTCGGCATCGCGCTGACCCCGCTGCTGGTCGTGCTGCTGATGAACACCACGGGCGGAGCCCAGATGGACGCCTCCGCGGTGCGCGACGTGGCGGTGCAGCTGCTGCTGCCCTTCGTGGCCGGGCAATTGATGCGGCGGTGGGTCGCCGACTGGGTGGTCCGGCATGCGGCGTTGACCAAGCTGGTCGACCGCGGGTCGATCCTGTTGGTCGTCTACACCGCGTTTTCGATGGGCATGGTGGAACACATCTGGGCAAGCGTCGACCCGTGGCAGCTGGCCGTCGTCGCGGTCGTCAACACCGTGCTGCTGGCCATAGTGCTGGGGTTCACCGGCCTGCTCGGTCGCCTGATCGGTCTGGACCGCGGTGACCGCATCGTGCTGCTGTTCTGCGGCTCGAAGAAGAGCCTGGCCTCCGGCCTTCCGATGGCACTGGTGTTCTTTCCGGCTGCGACCGTCGGCGTGATCATGTTGCCGCTGATGATCTTTCACCAGATCCAGCTGATCGTGTGCTCGGTGATCGCGAGCCGGCTCTCCCGCGGTGAAGAACTCGCCGCGGTGGCTGCTTGACCGCGCCCTAGTTGCGGCTGACGTCGATCGGGTGGGTCGCCAGCAACGACAGCGGCTGCGGCTGACGCCGCAACACCCGACCCCACAGGTCCACCCGCGGCTCGACCAGCACGTCGGACGGCAACGCCGACAACACAATCCAGTCGTCGCGCTCGATCTCGCCCTCTAGCTGGCCGATGGTCCAGCCGGAGTAGCCGGCGAAGATGCGGACACCTTCGACCGCCGGGGCGATCACCTCGGGGTCGGCGTCCAGGTCGACCATCGCCGTCCGGCCGGCCACATGACGCAACCCCTCTACGTCGTCGGGGTCGGCTCCGACCCGCAGGACCGCCAGGCACAGCGCCGCGTCACGCTTGACCGGTCCGCCGATGAACATCGTCTTCGGCTTCGACGCCAGCCCGGCCCACTGCGGCAACACGTTGTATACGGCGGTTTCGCTGGGCCGGTTGAGCACCACACCGAGCGTGCCGCCGTCGTTGTGCTCGACGATGTAGATCACGCTGCGACGAAACGTCGGCTCGAGCAGATCGGTGTTCGCCAGAAGCAAAGTGCCCGCTCGCACTCGATGTGCGGCAGGGGCGATGAAGTCCTCTGGGTCCTCGGGCTGCGCCACCTGTCCATCATGGCATCCGGGCCGGACGACCGTGGTCAACAAGTAGGCCGCCGGGCGAGAATTTGTAGTGTTGTAACTCCGCGCCCAACACCGTCGGGCCAATGGGAAGCAGGTTCCGTGACCGATCCGCGCGCGCCGGTAGCTGTCTGGCGGTCGGTGCGCGAGCTCCCGGACTTCCGGCGGCTGCTGGAGTTGCGGCTGGCGAGCCAATTCGCCGACGGCCTGTTTCAGGCCGGGCTGGCCGGGGCGCTGCTGTTCAACCCCGAGCGGGCCTCGAGCCCCCTGGCGATCGCGGGCGCGTTCGCGGTGTTGCTCCTTCCGTATTCGGTGCTCGGCCCGTTCGCCGGCGCACTGATGGACCGCTGGGATCGCCGGCTGGTGTTGGTGTCCGCCAACGTCGGCCGGGTGGTGTCGGTGGCCTTCGTCGGCATCTGCCTCGCGCTGGGGGCCCGCGACGCGTCGGTGTTGTGCGGCGCGCTGGTGGTCAACGGGCTGGGCCGGTTCGTCTCGACGGGCATGTCGGCCGCGCTGCCGCACGTGGTTCCACGCGAGCAGGTGGTCACGATGAACTCGCTCGCGGCGGCGGTCGGTGCGATCGCAGCGTTTGTCGGGGCCAACTTCATGCTGGTGCCGCGCGGGTTGATCGGGTCGGGTGACACCGGCGCCGCGTCGACCATCTTTCTGGACATCGTCCCGCTGTTGATCGCGCTGCTGTTCTCGCTGCGGTTCGCCGACCATGTGCTCGGGCCCGACGACACCCGGCGCGCGATCCACGGGTCGGTGCTCTACGCCGTCGTCACCGGTTGGCTGCACGGCGTGCGGACCGTGCTGGACCGCCCGACCGTCGCGGCCACACTCTCCGGGCTGGCCGCGCACCGGATGGTGTTCGGCGTCAACTCGCTGGTGGTGTTGCTGCTGGTGCGCAGCGGCGGCCCAGGGGCGGTGTCCGCGTTGGGCAACGCGGTTCTTTTTGTCGCCGCGGCCGGTGCCGGATCTTTTCTGGCCAACCTGGTGACACCGCTGGCGGTGCGCCGGTGGGGCCGGTACGCCGCCGCGAACGGTGCCCTGGCGATGGCCGCCGTGGTCGAGATCGCCGGCGTCGGCTTACAGCTGTGGATGCTGGTGACGGCTGGCTTCCTACTCGGCGGGCTGGGCCAGGTGGTCAAGCTGTGCGCCGACACCGCGATCCAGATCGACGTCGACGACGCGCTGCGCGGGCACGTGTTCGCGGTGCAGGATTCGGTGTTCTGGGTGGGGTTCCTCGTCGCGATCACGGTGGCGGCCTGCGTGATTCGCGATGACGGGCACTCGCCGGTCCTGGTCGTGGCAGGCGCCGCCGTCTACCTCTGCGGGCTTGCCGCGCACACCGTCATCGGGCGCGCGGCCAATCGCTAAGGTGCACTGATGGCCGACCTTGCCGAGATTGTCGACGACCTGCGCGCCGAAAGCGACGAGCTGGACGCGGTGGTCGCGCCGCTGGCCGAGGACCGCTGGAGCACGCCGACGCCCGCCGCGGGCTGGACGATCGCGCACCAGATCGGGCACCTGCTGTGGACCGACCGCGGCGCGCTGGTCTCGGTCACCGACTCCGACGCCTTCGCCGGTGTGGTGCAGGCGGCGCTGGAGGACCCGATCGGCTTCGTCAACGCCGCGGCCGACGAGCTGGCGGCGGTTCCGCCGGCCGAGCTGCTCGCCGACTGGCGGGCGACCCGCGCGCGCCTGCACGACGCGCTGCTGACGGTCGACGACGGACGCAAGTTGCCGTGGTTCGGCCCCCCGATGAGCGGGCCGTCGATGGCGACCGCCCGGTTGATGGAGACCTGGGCGCACGGCCTCGACGTCGCCGACGCGTTGGGTGTCACGCGGCCCGCGACGGCGCGGCTGCGGTCGATCGCCCACATCGGCGTGCGGACCCGCGATTTCGCGTTCGTGATCAACGAGCTGACGCCGCCGGCTGAACCATTCCGGGTCGAGTTGCGTGCCCCTGATGGCAGCCTCTGGGCGTGGGGACCGGAGGCTGCCACACAGCGGGTCACCGGGTCGGCCGAGGACTTCTGTTTTTTGGTCACCCAGCGACGGCCGCTGCGGGAGCTCGACATCACGGCGTCCGGCATCGACGCGGCGCGCTGGCTGCCGATTGCGCAAGCCTTCGCCGGCCCGCCGGGCCGCGGTCGATAGGGCGGGGTAGGTAACCCTAACCTCATTTCCGGTAGGCTCACCGCCCGTGATCTTGCCGCGGGAGCTGACCGACATCAGCGACGACGTCCGCGCGGCTCCCCCGCCGCCGACTCCGGTGCTGGACGCCCCGTACGCGCTGCGGCCGGCCGACCCGGATGCCGACGCGGAGATGATCTCGAGCTGGATGAACATGCCGCACCTGGTGGAGGCGTGGGAGTCGGCCTGGCCGGTCGATCGGTGGCGTGACTATTTGCACGCGCAGGTGGCCGGCGACTACTCCCGTCCCTTCGTCGGCAGCATGAACGGCGAGGACAGCGGCTATGTCGAGGTGTACCGCGCCGCAAAGGATTCCATCGCGGCCCGCTACGACGCCGATCCGTACGACGTCGGCCTGCACGCGGCGATCGCCGAGTTGTCGATCGTCAACAAAGGGCTGGGGCCGTTTCTGCTGCCGCGTATCGTGGCGAGCGTCTTCGAGGTCGAACCGCGTTGTCGCCGAATCATGTTCGACCCCGATCACCGCAACACCGCGGCGCGCCGACTGTGTGAATACGCCGGCTGCACATTCCTCGGTGAGCACGATATGAGCAACCGGCGGATGGCGCTGTACGCGTTGCCGCGCACACCCGACGATGTACCGAAGGCGCGCTAGTTCTTGTGTTTGGTGTGCGAGATCGACGCTACCGTGCCGCGAACTCGGACTTTTCCTCGCCAGCGTCGATCTCGGTGAGGTTTGAGGCCGTTAGCCGTTCAGCTCGCGGTAGCCGTCGTAGTCGGGTTTCATTGCGGCAGCGACCAACTCCCACAGCACCTCGTCGGTGCCGCCGCCGACTCGGGCCAGCTTCATGTCGCGCCACCACCGGCCGAGCGGCGTCTCGTCGACCAGGTAGCCGGAGCCGCCGAAGATATGCATGCACTCCGAGAGCACCTCTTCGCCCAGCCGGGCGGCGGTGACCTTGACGGCGGCCGCGGCCCGCAGATCGAGTCGGCCCTCGGCGGCAATTCCGTTGAGCCCGTGACGAAGTAGGTCGACGCGGGCCTGCAAATCGGCGATCCGCAACCGCAGCGCCTGGTGTTCGAACAGCGTCGAGCCGAATTGCCGCCGCTCCACCATCCGGGCGTGGGTGATGCCGAGCACTCGCTGGCAACCGCCGGCGACCTGGCCGGCGATCGACATCCGCTCGTGCGCCAACCCCCAGGAGATGGCCGCCAAACCCGTTCCGGGACGGGCGATCAGTGCGTCGGCGGGGACCCAGGTGTCGATGTGCACGGCGGCGGTGTCCAGCGGCCCCGCGCCGACTTTGCGGTAGGGCGTCTGGATCTCACACTGCTCCAAGGGCACGGCGATCACCAGCACGTTGCCGTGCCGGCCGGACGAGTCGTCGTCCACCCCGCGGCCCACCACCATGATGTGATCGGCCACCGGCGAGAGCGACACGAACTTCTTGATCCCCTTGACCTCGAATCCGTCTCGGACAGAACGGACTTCGGTCTCGACGATCTGCAGATCCGAACCGCCCGATTCCTCGGAGGCGCCGATGCACAGCACGGTCTCGCCGCGGATGGCTTGCTCGCAGATACCTTTGAGATAGTCCGAGCGCGCGAACCGCCGTAGGATCGCGATGGCGGAGTCGTGCAGGCTGACGCCGACGCCGATGCCCGCCGAGCCCAGCTTGCCCAACTCGATCGCCAGTGCCACGAGCTTGGCCACGTCGGGGTGCTGCCCGTCCAGCCACTTCTGCGCGAAGACGCCGCGCGCCCCCAGATGTTCGATCAGCTTGCGCGGAAAGCGTTCGCTCTCTTCGGCTTCCGCGGTCCACTTGATGACGTCGTCATCGAACACCTCGCCGAGCAGCGTGCGGTATTCGTCGAGGCTCAACTCGTCGGTCATCTGGTCGCCGCCGCCAAGTTGCGTTTGACTTCGAGGCGCCGTAGCTTGCCCGACGAGGTCCGTGGCAGGGTGCCCGGCCGGACGAACACCACGTTGGCGGGCACGATGCCGCATTCCGAGGCCACCTTGGCGACCAGTTCGCTGCGGGCGCCCGCTTCGTCGGGGCCGCGGAACTCGGCGGTGATCACCAGACCGGGTCGGGTGGCGTCGTTGTCGGTACCGACGGCGACCACAGCTCCCTCACGCACACCGCGGATTTCGGCGGCGACCCGTTCGACCTCGGCGGGAAAGACGTTGCGGCCCGCGACCGTGATGATCTCCTTGGCCCGCCCGCACACCACCAGGCCGTCGTCGGTGAGGTAGCCCAGGTCGCCGGTCGGGAACCAGGCGCCGCGCTCGAGCGGGGTATCACCGAGGTAGCCGGACATCATCGAGGTGCCGCGGATCTCGATCTCGCCGACGTCGCGCCCCGGTACTTCGGCGGAGTGGTCAGACTCGAGGTTGACGCGGACTTCCATGCCGTCGATCGGCTGGCCCAAACAGGCGTGGCGCCGCGGTTCGGCTGTGCTGGAGTTGATTTCGTCGTAGCGCAAGCCTCGACCGGGCGCCGGGGTGGTGACCGCGCAGGTGGATTCGGCCAGCCCGTAGGACGGCGCCAGCGCTCGGGCGTCGAAACCGAAGGGGCGCAACGCATCCGCGAACCGTTCCATGCCGGCGCAGTCGACCGGCTCGCCGCCGTTGATGGTGAACCGCACCCGGCCGAGATCGACGTCGGATACCAGGCGGGCGTACTTGCCGATCATGCTGTAGGCCATGTTCGGTGCGGCGCTCAGCGACATCCCGCTTTCGCTGAGCCAACGCAACCAGCGGAACGGCGACGCGGTGAACGCCGAGGTGGGGGCCAGCCACACCGGCGTCATCCCCAGTGCGCCGCTGAGCAGGAACGTCAAGCCCATGTCGTGATAGAGCGGTAGCCACGTGCAGCCTCCGTCGACCGCCGGGTCGACACCGATGCGGGTGAGCAGGCCGTTGACGTTGTTCAGTACCGCCTCTGCGGAAAGCCTTGCGGTGCGCGGGTTTCCGGTGGAGCCTGCGGTTCCCTGCAGGATCGCCGGTGTCCCGGCCGCGGGCTCGACGGGTGTGAAGGTGGTCGACGGTTCGTGCGCGACGGCCGTCAGGTCGAGAACCGTCGGGGGCCCGTCGTGGCTTGCCAGCAGGGCGAGCTCGTCGCCGTGGCTGAGCACCGTCCGCACGCCGATGCTCGCGAACCGGGTCAGCGTCGCCTGCGCCCACTGTTGGGGGTCGGCGCCGCGGACCGGGCCGGGCAGGATCGACACGCTTTGGCCGGCCAGCCAGGCGGCGTGGATGGCCGCGACCAAGTCGGCGGTCGGCTCGCCGACCAGTCCCACCGCGCCGAGGTGCGGCTGGTCGAGGATCCGCGCGGCGATGCCTTCCGCGCGCGCGTGCACCTGCGGCCAGGGCCGCCGCGTCCAGGCGTCGGCTTCTTTGTCGAAGACCACCAGGTCGTGAGCTGAAGAGCGCATCGCCCCGGACAGGGCGGTGGCCAGCACGCTCACTGGCCGACCGGGACCTTTGCCCGGATGACGTTCTCGAGGTCGCCGACGGTGTCGCAGCCCAGCAACTCCTGCTCGTTCACCACGACCCCGAGCTTGTCCTCGATCGCGACCATGCCGACCGCAAATGCCACCGAGTCCAGGCCCACGTCGTCGACCAGCCGCGACTCCGGGGTCACACGGCTGACGTCGATGTTGAGGTCGTCACGCAGGATCTCGGTCAGCGCGGCGCCGACCGAGTCCGCGCGCGACAAGTCGGAGGTCATGGGCCGTCACAGTACCGGGCTGCCGACGCGGACAGGGACTTACGTTTTGGGCGTCAACGCGCTGGCCGCGTCGGCGGCGCCGTCCCCATCGGTGTCGGTGAGCTTGACGTCCCACCGGCCGTCGCCGTCGGTATCGACGTAGCCGGTCACGCCGTCGGGCCCCGGGATCAGCGCGCGGTCGGCCAGGCCGTTGCCGTCGCTGTCCACCAGCCGCACCTCCGATCGGCTTGCGGGGTCGAAGTCGGTGAGCGGCTTGCCCGTGTGCTCGACGCCGTCGAGGCCGAACCAGCGCAAGCCCGTCGCCGTGCGCGGCGGCCGGTCCACGGCGATGGCCCAGGTCCCCGTGCCGTCGTCGGTGAAGTATCGCTCGGTGCCGTTGACGTCGAGCACGGCATGGTCGGCGACGCCGTCGCCGTCCAGGTCGGCCAGCGCATCGTCGGCCAGGCCGTCGTGGTCGAAATCCAGCCCGACCGCGTCGAGGCGCCCGTCGCCGTCGAGATCGAGGTCGGGGCCGCGGTCCCAGATCGTCGCGCCGCCGTCATCGGCGCTCAGGCAGTACTCCATGCCTGATCCGACGGCCGCCCGAGGCTATTGGTTCCCGCGCGCCGCCCACCAGGACTTCAGCTCGGCGGTCGCCTCCTCGCGGGTCAACGGCCCGCGGTCCAGCCGCAGCTCCTTGAGGTGTCGCCACGCCTCGCCCACCTGCGGGCCGGCCGGGATGCCGAGTAGCTGCATGATCTCGTTGCCGTCGAGATCCGGGCGCACCCGTTGCAGATCTTCCTTGGCGGCCAGTTCGGCGATCCGCTTCTCGAGGTCGTCGTAGTTGGCCTGCAGCCGGGCCGCCCGGCGCTTGTTGCGGGTGGTGCAGTCGGCGCGCACCAACTTGTGCAGCCGCGGCAATAGCGGGCCCGCGTCGGTGACGTAGCGCCGCACCGCCGAATCAGTCCACTGGCCGCCGCCGTAGCCGTGGAATCGCAGATGCAGGTACACCAGCTGGGAGACGTCGTCGACGAGCTGCTTCGAATACTTCAAGGCGCGCAACCGTTTTCGCGCCATCTTGGCACCGACCACCTCGTGGTGGTGGAAGCTGACACCCCCGTCGGCCTCGTGCTTACGCGTCGCCGGCTTGCCGATGTCATGTAGCAGCGCCGCCCAGCGCAACACGAGATCGGGCCCCTCGTCTTCGAGCGCGATGGCCTGCCGCAACACGGTGAGCGAATGCTCGTAGACGTCCTTGTGCTGGTGGTGCTCGTCGATGGCCATCCGCATGCCGCCGACGTCGGGCAGCACCACGTCACCCATCCCGGTCTGGACCATCAGGTCGATGCCGGCCACCGGGTCGGCGCCCAGCAGCAGCTTGTCCAGCTCGGCGGCCACCCGCTCGGCGGTGATCCGTCCCAGCTGCGGGGCCATCTCGATGATCGCCTCCAGCACCCGCGGCGCCACAGCGAAGCCCAGCTGCGAGACGAACCGCGCGGCGCGCAGCATCCGCAGCGGGTCGTCGCCGAAGGACACCGACGGGGCGGCCGGGGTATCCAGCACCCGCGCTCGCAACGCCGCCAGGCCGTTCAGCGGATCGACGAATTCGGCTGCACCAGAAGCTGTTACACGCACCGCCATCGCATTCACGGTGAAGTCACGGCGCACCAGGTCGTCGCCGAGGGAGTCGCCGAAGCGGACCTCCGGGTTGCGCGACACCCCGTCGTACCGGTCGGCCCGAAACGTGGTGATCTCCAGGCGGTGACCGTCCTTCTCGGCACCGATGGTGCCGAACTCGATCCCGGTGTCCCATAGCGCGTCGGCCCATGACCGCAGCAACTTCTGCAGCTGCTCGGGTCGCGCGTCGGTGGCGAAATCCAGGTCGTTGCTCAGCCGCCCCAACACGGCGTCGCGCACCGAACCGCCGACCAGATACAGCTCGTGTCCGGCGCCAGCGAACACGCCGCCGAGATCACGCAGGACGGCGGCGTGGCTGTTCAACGCCACCGCGGCGGCGGTCAACAGCTCGGCATCCTCACGGTCTTCGGGCACGCAGCGAGGATAGTCCGGCTCCTCCTCAGGTCGTTCCGGCCCGCATCGTCGCCGGACGGCGAGGATAGTCCGGCTCGATCGCGCAGCTCACTACCGGCGAGTGCGCCCAGAGCGTCTGAGCACGCCAGCTACCATCGCTAAGGTGTCCGACGGCGAGAATCCGCAACCGCGTCGGCGTCGGGGGAGGCGCCGCGGTCGGCGCTCGGCAGGGTCAGGCGAGGCCAAATCCGGTAGCGAGGCAGCGGTCGCGGGCACGCCTGGCACGGCCGCGAAGGCCGGTCAGCGTCGGCCAGCGCGCCGAGGTGCCGAACGGTTACGGACCGTGCACGAGACCTCGGCCGGCGGATTGGTCATCGACAACATCGATCGCCCGCGTGAAGAACAGGTCGCCGCGTTGATCGGCCGCGTGGACCGGCGGGGCCGGATGCTGTGGTCGCTGCCCAAGGGCCACATCGAGCTCGGCGAGACGGCGGAGGAGACCGCGATCCGGGAAGTCGCCGAGGAGACCGGGATTCAGGGCAGCGTGCTGGCGGCGCTCGGCCGCATCGACTACTGGTTCGTCACCGACGGCCGGCGCGTGCACAAGACCGTTCATCACTATCTGATGCGCTGCTCGGGCGGCGAGCTGTGCGACGAGGACGTCGAGGTCGCCGAGGTGGCGTGGGTGCCGCTGCCCGAGCTGCCGTCCCGGCTGGCCTACGCCGACGAACGCAAACTGGCCGAAGTCGCCGACGAGCTGATCGACAAGCTGCAGAGCGACGGCGAGGCCGCGCTTCCGCCGCTGCCGCCCAGTACGCCGCGGCGGCGCCCGCAAACCCATTCACGCGCCCGCACGCGCCGGGCCGACGAGCCTGTTCCGGGCCGGAAGAACGGTCGCGGTCCCGGGCCGTAGCCGACAACGATGCAGAGCAATTCGAGGTGGGCGCACCTGCTGGTGGTCGTCGGCATCCTGGCCGGACTGACCGTCGGCGTCGTTCCGACCGCCGCCGCGGGAGAGCCCGGCGCCACTCCCTTCGTCCAGGTCCGCATCGACCAGGTCAGCCCGCAGGTCGCGACCACCACTAGCGACCCGGTGGTGAGCATCGCGGGCACGGTCACCAACATCGGTGACCGGCCGGTCCACGACCTGATGCTGCGCCTCGAGCGAGCTCCCGCGGTGCCCGCCTCGATGGGGCTGCGAACCAACCTCGACGGCGACACCGACCAGTACCAGGCCGCGATGGACTTCGTGACCGTCTCCCCGGTACTACAGCGCGGCCAGAAGACGAAGTTCACGCTGGCGGCCCCGATGCGCTCAGCCGGCAAGCACTCGCTGGATATCACCTCGCCGGGCGTCTACCCCCTGCTGGTCAACGTCAACGGCACACCCGACTACGGCGAACCCGCGCGCCTCGACAACGCCCGGTTCCTGCTGCCGGTGCTGGGTGTGCCACCGGACCCGCTCGACACCTCGGGCGACGCGTTGGGCGCGGTCGTTGCACCCGACACCTCCAAACCCGTGCCGGTGACCATGCTGTGGCCGCTGGCCGACCGGCCACGGCTGGCGCCCGGAGTCCCGGGCGGCACCATCCCGGTGCGGTTGATGGACGACGAGCTGGCGGGCGCGTTGTCCAGCGGCGGGCGGCTGGATGTGTTGCTGTCCGCCGCCGAATTCGCCACCAGCCACGACGTCGACCCCGACGGCGCCGTCGGCCGCTCGGTGTGCCTGGCCGTCGACCCCGACCTGCTGGTCACCGTCAACGCGATGACGGCCGGCTACGTCGTCTCCAACTCCCCTGCGGGCCCCGCGCAGGAACCCGGCACGCCGACCCATCCCGGGGCCGGGCAAGCCGCGGCGGTCGGCTGGCTGAACCGCCTACGGGCGCTCGCGCATCGGATGTGTGTCGCGCCGCTGCCCTACGCCCAGGCCGACCTCGACGCCGTCCAGCGGATCGGCGAGCCCGGCCTGAGCGCGACCGCGACCAGCGGCGCCGGCGACATCGTGGACCAGATCCTCGGCGTCGCCGCGGTCCGCGGCGCCACCCTGATCCCGGACGGCTCGCTGTCGCGTCGCGGCGTCGACCTGCTCAGCGCCACCGGCAACACCGTGGTGATCGCCGCCGCCGACTCCTCCGTCCACGACTCCAGTGCCCCACTGCCGTCCACGCCGGACACCGCCCCGCGGCGACTGTCGCCGCAGGTGGTGCTCGCGCCGTTCGACCCGGCCGTCGGCGCCGCGTTTGCCGCCGCCGGGTCCGATCCGGTCGCGCCCAGCTACCTCGATAACTCCTTGCTCGTTCGGCTTCGGCACGACTCCGACGTCGCGCGCCGTCAAGACGCCTTGGGCTCGATGCTGTGGCGGGCGTTGCAGCCGAAGGTCAATCCCCGCGCCGAGGTCTTGCTGCCGCCGACCAACTGGAACCTCCGGCCCGACGACGCGGGCGCCATCATGACCGGGCTGGCGACAGCGATCCGGTCCGGGCTGGCGGTGCCGCGCCCCCTTCCGGCGCTGATCAGCGAGGCGTCGGCGGTCCCGCCGAGCAACGGGACCCCGCAACCCGATCAAGCCGACGGGCGCGGCCGGTTCAGCGACGCCGTCGTCGCCAAGATCTCCGGTGAGATGGGTCGGCTGGCCAGCCTGACCGCGGCCCTGACCACCGATACCCGCACCGGGTTGACCGGCGTCAGCTATACCGCGCCGCTGCGCGAAGACATGCTGCGCGCGGTCAGCCAGTCCGACCCGCCCGATACCCGCAACGGGCTGGCGCAGCAACGGCTGGACGTGGTGGCGCACGCGGTCGATGACCTGTTCGGCGCGGTCACCATCGTCGCCCCGACCGGTTCCTACACCCTGGCCACCGAGCACAGCCCGCTGCCGCTGGCCCTGCACAACGGCCTGGCCGTGCCTATCCGGGTGCGGTTGCATCTCGCCGTTCCACCCGGGATGACGGTCACCGACCCGGGCGAAATCGAGCTGCCGCCGGGATACCTGCCGATGCGGGTGCCGATCGAGGTCAACTTCACCCAGCGCGTCGCGATCGACGCGACGCTGCACACTCCCGCCGGGGTGCCGCTCGGTGAGCTGGTGCGGCTATCGGTGCATTCGAACGCCTACGGCAAGGTGCTGTTCGCGATCACGATGAGCGCGGCCGCGGTGTTGGTGGCGCTGGCGGGACGACGGCTCTGGCACCGGTTCCGCGGTCAGCCCGACCCCGCCGACCTTGATCGTCCGGACCCGCACGACGCCGCCGTCGACGAAGAGCCGGGCGCATGAGCCACGCCGTGCCAGGGCCGGCGCCACAGCCCTATAAGCGCAGCCCGGGACCGCCGACCGGCCCGCTGCCGCCGACCGGTCTGGTGTCGTCACAGGGCTCCCAACCGCCGGCCCGCCCGGAGCTCTCCGACGCCGCGGTGGTGTCCCGGTCATGGGGCATGGCACTGGCAACGCTCGTCAGCCGGATCACCGGGTTCGCGCGGATCGTGCTGCTGGCCGCGATCCTGGGCGCGGCGTTGTCCAGTGCCTTCACCGTGGCCAACCAGCTGCCGAACCTGGTCGCCGCGCTGGTGCTGGAGGCGACGTTCACCGCGATCTTCGTGCCGGTGCTGTCGCGCGCCGAGAAGGACGACCCCGACCGCGGCGCAGCGTTCGTGCGGCGCCTGGTGACGTTGGCGACCACCGTGCTGCTCGGCACGACGCTGCTGTCTGTGGCGGCCGCGCCCCTGCTGGTGCGGCTGATGCTGGGCCGCGACCCTCAGGTCAACGAACCGCTGACCGTCGCGTTCGCCTACCTACTGCTCCCGCAGGTGATCTTCTACGGCCTGTCGTCGGTGTTCATGGCAATCCTGAACACCCGCAACGTCTTTGGGCCACCGGCCTGGGCGCCGGTGCTCAACAACGTGGTCGCGATCGGCACGCTGGGGGCCTACCTGGCCGCACCGGGACAGCTGTCGGTTGACCCCGTGGAAATGGGCAACGCCAAGCTGCTGATCCTCGGCATCGGCACTACGCTGGGCGTTTTCGCGCAGACCGCGGTGCTGGTGGTGGCCATCCGGCGGCACCGCATCAGCCTTCGCCCACTGTGGGGCATCGACGATCGGCTCAAGCGCTTTGGCGCGATGGCCGCGGCAATGGTGTTCTACGTGCTGATCAGCCAGATCGGTCTGATCGTCACCAACCAGATCGCAAGCACCGCAGCAGCTTCCGGGCCGGCCATCTACAACTACACCTGGCTGGTGCTGATGCTGCCGTACGGCATGATCGGCGTGACCGTGCTGACGGTGGTGATGCCGCGGCTGAGCCGCAACGCCGCCGCAAACGACACCGATGCCGTACTCGCCGACCTGTCGTTGGCCACCCGGCTGACGATGATCACGCTGATCCCCACTGTCGCGTTCATGACGGTCGGCGGGTCGGCGATGGGCAGCGCGCTGTTCGCCTACGGCCGTTTCGGCGACGTCGACGCGGGCCACCTGGGCGCGGCGATCGCGATGTCGGCGTTCACCCTGCTGCCCTACGCCGTGGTGCTGCTGCAGCTGCGGGTGTTCTACGCCCGCGAGCAGCCCTGGATTCCGATCGCGATCATCGTGGTGATCACGATCGTCAAGATCGGGGCGTCGCTGGTCGCACCGCGCCTCACCGACAACCCCGACCTCGTCGCGGGCTACCTCGGGTTGGCCAACGGGCTGGGCTTCCTGGCCGGTGCGATCACCGGCTACTTCCTGCTGCGAAACGCGTTGCGGCCCAAGGGCGGGCACCTGCTCGGCGTTGCGGCGGTGCGGACGATTCTGGTCACGGCGACCGCGTCGCTGCTGGCCGGGCTGATCGCGTACCTGGTGGACGTGCTGATCGGCATGCAGCGGCTGACCGCCTACGGCGGCGGTGCCGGCTCGTTGCTGCGGCTGTCCGTGCTCGCGGTGATCATGGCGCCGATCGTGGCGGCGGTCATGGTCTGGGCGCAGGTGCCCGAGGCGCAGGCGGCGCTGGCCAAGCTCCGCGGCTGGAGCGGCGCCAAGCCGGCCGGCGGCAAGGCCACGTCACGGCCGCCTGCCGAACCGCCTTCTGGCAGGTCAGCGGGCGTTGCGACCCCGAACGTCGGTGGTCGAGATCAGCTGTTGCGCCCCGGCATCGTCACGTACCCTGAGCGCAGGATTCCGGCCGCGCAGGCGGGGTACACCGGGATGGAACCCCTGCGGGGCGGACATCCCGAACAATCGACCGGGGAGGGCTTGGAGAGAGGAGCGGAGATGAACGACGGCTCATCGGACGGCGCCTCGGTGCACGCTGTCTCCGACACGCCCTCGTCGCCGGCCGCAGACGATTTCCATCCCGACGTGCCCACCGATCTCCAAGTCGGCGTTGCCGCGCCGGACGCCGCCGCCAACGGCGAACCCTCCGACACCGATCTCGAGACCACCGCCTTCGACGCCGGTGACCCGCTGCCGACTGAGACCGAGTCGACAACGCCGCCCGACGAACAGCACCTGGTGCCGGGCGCCAGCATCGCGCGCGGTCGATACCGGTTGCTGGTCTTTCACGGCGGCGCGCCGCACCTTCAGTTCTGGCAGGCGCTGGACACCGCGCTGAACCGACAGGTGGCTCTGACCTTCGTGGATCCGGATGGAGCCCTGCCCGACGAGCAGGTCCGCGAAATCCTGGCTCGCACCATGAAGCTGAGCCGCATCGACAAGCTGGGAATCGCCCGCATCCTCGACGTGGTCCACGCCGGCACCGGCGGACTCGTCGTCAGCGAATGGGTCCGGGGCGGCTCGTTGCAGGAGGTCGCGGACACCTCACCGTCGGCGGCCGGCGCATCGCGCGCAATGCAGACGCTGGCCGCGGCGGCCGAGGCCGCCCACCACGCCGGCGTCGTCCTCTCCATCGACCACCCCGGCCGGGTGCGGGTCAGCATCGAAGGCGACGTGGTGCTGGCCTTCCCTGCGACGATGCCCGCCATCAGCCCCGAGGACGACATCCGCGGCATCGGCGCCGCGCTGTATGCCCTGCTGGTCAACCGGTGGCCGCTGCCGGAGTCCGGTGCGCCCAGCGGAATGGCTCCGGCGCCCCGCGATTCGGCCGGCCGCGTCCTCGACCCCAGTTCGATCGACGAGGACATCCCCTTCCAGATCTCCGCCGCCGCCACCCACTCGATCCAGCTGGACGGCGGGATACGCAGCGCGGCAACCCTTTTGAACCTTCTGCAGCAAGCCACCGTGGTGGCCGACCGGACCGAGCTGCTGGCCCCGATCAAGGAGAACCCTCCCCCGCCAGCCCCCGAGCTGCCCGAGCGCGGCCCGGTAGAGACGGACGAAGCGCAGGCACGCGCGCGGCGACGTCGGGCCGTCACCATCGGCGTCGGGGCCGGAGCGGCGGTGATCGTGGTCGCGCTGCTGGTCCTGGCCTCGGTGCTGAGCAAGATGTTCAGCGACGTCGGAAGCCTGGACAAAGACCAGCTCGGCCTCAACGGACCGTCCACCAGCTCGAGCTCCGGCGTGGCCGCGGGCAGCATCGTCAAGCCGGTCGCCGCGACGGTGTACTCCCCAGGCGGCGAAGCCGACAACCCGGCCTCGGCCGCGCTCGCGATCGACGGCAGCCCGGGCACCGGGTGGGAGACCGACACCTACCACGACCCGGTGCCGTTCCCCGGCTTCAAGAGCGGCGTCGGCCTGATGCTGCAGCTGCCCCAGCCCACCGTGGTCGGCGCGGTCAACGTCGACCTGCCCAGCACCGGAACGAAAATCCAGATCCGCTCCTCGGCGACGGCCACGCCCGGCAAGCTCGAGGACACCACAGCGCTGAGCCAGCCGATGCCAATGCACCCGGGGCACAACACCATCCAGGTCAATGCGGCGTCGCCGACTCAGTATGTGCTGGTGTGGATTTCGACGCTCGGCACCGACAACGGGGTCAGCCGCACCAGCCTCTCCGAAGTCACGGTCCAAGCCAAGTCCTGACAGGGCACCCCAAGTGAAGTGCCCGCCCGCAGGCGATTGATTACTGTCCGGCGGGTGGGCTCCCCGAAGGTTCACCGGCACCGTCCCGGACAACGCAGCGACGCGGAGCTGCTGGCGGCGCACGTGGCCGGAGACCGCTTCGCGTTCGAGGAGCTGTTCTACCGCCACCACCGGCGCCTGCACCGCGTCGCGCGGCTAACCAGTCGTTGCACCGAGGACGCCGAAGACGCGCTGCAGGAAGCGATGGTGTCGGCACACCGAGGCGCCGGTTCGTTTCGCCACGACGCCGCGGTGAGCAGCTGGCTGCATCGCATCGTCGTCAACGCCTGCCTGGATCGCCTGCGCCGCAACAAGACTCACCCGACAACCGTCCTCGACGACGTCTACCCGATCCCTGATCGCACCGCGCAGGTCGAGACGGCGATCGCGGTGCAGCGGGCACTCTTGCGGCTGCCCGTCGAGCAGCGCGCCGCGGTGGTCGCCGTCGACATGCACGGTTACTCGGTCGCCGACACCGCCCACCTGCTGGGCGTCGCCGAGGGAACGGTGAAGAGTCGCTGTGCGCGCGGGCGGGCCCGGTTGGCCGAGATACTCGGCTACCTGCACACCGAGAGCCGTCGACCGGCCGGCTAGCCGCGCCGTCGCCCGATACCGGACACTGGGGCGGATGGACGGAGTTGAGCCGGACGAAGGTGGCGATCCGCCGCTGACCGCGGAAGTCCTCGCCGACCTGCAGGCCGGGCTGCTCGACGACGACACTGCGGCGCGGCTGCGCAAGCGAATCCGAACCGACCCCGACGCCCGGCAGACGATGCAGGCGTTGAACCGTGTGCGGCGGGAGGTGGCCGCGCTCGGCTCCGATGAATCGTCGGCACCGCCGGTCGACCCCGCGGTCATCGACGGCATTGCGGCCAACGTGCGTGCCGCGCACGCAGTACAGCGCGGGCGGCTCCCGCGTCCGGCGCGAATGGCGGTGGCGCTGGTGGGCCTGGCCGCGGTGGCGGTCGCGGCCTGGCTGGGCACCCGGGCGCTGATCACAGCGCCCGAACCGTTGCCGAGCCGGCCGACCACCATCGAACACATCACGGTGACGCGACCTGCCCAGACCATCCCTCTCTCGGACCAGCAGATCCTCGATTTGCTGGACCGCGAGCCGGACCTCGGGCCGCTGACCGACCTGCGCCGTCGCGCCTCCTGCCTGGCGGGGTTGGGCTATCCGGCGAACACGCACGTGCTGGGCGCGCGCCCGATCGAGATCGTGGGCCATGCGGCGGTTCTGCTGGTGTTGCCCGGCGATGCGCCGGACGCGTTCGCAGCGCTTGCGGTGGCACCGACCTGCAGCTCGGCCAACACCGGCCTGTCGGCTGACAGGATGGTCCACCGTCCGTAATGTTCGCGGGAACAGCACCGCCTACCCTGGCGTTCCAGTGCACGGGTTTCACGTATCGGAAAGGTTGGCATGAGTTCCTCAACCGTTCATGACGTCATTGTCATCGGATCCGGGCCCGCCGGTTACACCGCGGCGCTCTACACCGCCCGTGCCCAACTGGCCCCGGTCGTCTTCGAAGGCACCTCGTTCGGTGGCGCCCTGATGACGACGACCGAGGTCGAGAACTACCCCGGGTTCCGGGCCGGAATCCAGGGTCCCGAGCTGATGGACGAGATGCGCGAGCAGGCGCTGCGCTTCGGCGCCGACCTGCGCATGGAAGACGTCGAATCGGTGTCGCTGGGCGGCCCGGTGAAAACCGTCACCACGTCCGAAGGCGAGACGCTGCGCGCCCGTGCCGTGATTCTGGCCATGGGCGCCGCGGCCCGCTACCTGCACGTACCCGGCGAGCAGGAGTTGCTCGGCCGCGGCGTGAGCGCGTGTGCCACCTGTGACGGCTTCTTCTTCAAGGACCAGGACATCGCCGTGATCGGCGGCGGCGACTCGGCGATGGAAGAGGCGACCTTCCTGACCAAGTTCGCCCGCAGCGTCACGCTGGTCCACCGCCGTGAGGAGTTCCGGGCCTCGAAGATCATGCTCGATCGGGCCCGCGCGAACGACAAGATCACCTTCGTGACCAACAGCGCGGTGGTCTCCGTCGAGGGCGAGAACACCGTGACCGGCCTGAAACTGCGCGACACCGTGACCGGTAAGGAATCGACGCTTCCGGTGACCGGGGTGTTCGTCGCCATCGGCCACGACCCCCGCTCTGAGCTGGTGCGCGGCCAGGTCGACCTCGACGACGACGGCTACGTGCTTGTCCAAGGTCACACGACCTACACCTCGACCGAGGGTGTGTTTGCCGCCGGTGACTTGGTTGACCACACCTACCGGCAGGCGGTCACCGCCGCCGGCACCGGCTGTTCGGCAGCCATCGACGCCGAGCGCTGGCTGGCCGAACACGCGCAGCCGGGCGAACGCACCCAGACCAAACCCGCCGGGCAACCGGCGACCGCGACCCTCTGATTGGAGTAGCTGCAATGACACAGACCGATTCCGCCGGAACCCCTGTGGACGTCTCCGACGCGTCGTTCAACAGCGAGGTGCTATCCAGCAAAACCCCTGTGCTGGTTGACTTTTGGGCTACCTGGTGCGGGCCGTGCAAGATGGTCGCACCGGTGCTCGCGGAGATCGCCGCGGACGCCGGTGATCACCTGACCGTCGCCAAGCTCGACGTCGACGCGAACCCCGAGACCGCCCGCAATTTCGACGTGGTCTCGATCCCGACGCTGATCTTGTTCAAGGACGGCGAGCCGGTCAAACGCATCGTCGGCGCCAAGGGCAAAGCGGCGCTGCTGCGTGAGCTTTCCGACGCCGTTCCGGGTCTCGCCTAATTCGCTAAAGGTCGCGGCGATCTGCCTGGCGTTTTCCCTAAATCGCCGGGCGTCTGCGACAATACGGCCAAGCCTGTCAATAAGCGGCAGGGCTGCTCACACGGCTCACCGGAGGCCTTGGAATGTCGAGACCGCACGGCGACGACGGTGATCAGCTGCGCCGCGGTGACCGTAGCGCGGCGGTCACCGAGATTCGCGCGTCGCTGATCGCGCTCGGTCACCTGGACGGCGGGGACACCGACCTCAGTACCGGGCGCCACGTCGCGGTCGATCTCTTCGACGACGAGCTCGACCATGCGGTTCGCGCATTTCAGCAGCACCGCGGCCTGCTGGTGGACGGAATCGTCGGCGAAGCCACCAACCGTGCTCTGCGCGAAGCGTCGTACCGGCTGGGCGCCCGCACCCTGCATCACCAATTCGGCGCGCCGATGTACGGCGACGACGTCGCGACGCTGCAAGCCCGGCTGCAGGATCTCGGCTTCTACACCGGCCTGGTCGACGGCTACTTCGGCTTGCAGACCCACAACGGTCTGATGTCCTACCAACGCGAGTACGGGCTGTACGCCGACGGTATCTGCGGCCCAGAAACGTTGCGCTCCTTGTACTTTCTCAGTTCCCGTGTGACCGGCGGCTCGCTGCACGCGATCCGTGAAGAGGAACTGGTCCGCCGATCCGGGCCGCGGTTGTCAGGCAAGCGGATCATCATCGACCCGGGCCGCGGCGGCGCCGACCACGGTCTGATCGCACACGGGCCGGCAGGACCGATCAGTGAAGCAGATATCTTGTGGGACTTGGCCAGTCGGCTCGAAGGCCGGATGACCGCGATCGGCATGGAGACGTTCCTGTCGCGGCCCACCAACCGCAGCCCAACCGACCACGAACGTGCCGCGACGGCCAACGCCGTCGGGGCTGACCTGATGATCAGCCTGCGGTGTGAGACCCAGGCCAGCCCGTCGGCCGGCGGGGTCGCCTCGTTCCACTTCGGGAACTCGCATGGTTCGGTGTCGACCATCGGTCGCAACCTTGCCGACTTCATTCAGCGAGAAGTGGTGGCGCGCACTGGTTTACGGGATTGTCGCACCCACGGCCGTACCTGGGATCTGCTGCGGCTGACCCGGATGCCGACCGTTCAGGTCGACGTCGGCTACATCACCAACCCGCGCGACCGCGCGATGCTGACCACCACGCAGGCCCGCGACGCGATCGCCGAGGGAATCCTGGCGGCGGTCAAGCGGCTCTACCTGCTCGGCAAGAACGACCGGCCCACCGGCACTTTCACGTTCGCCGAACTGCTCGCCCACGAGTTGGCCGTAGAGCAGGCCGGTCGCGCCAGCGGCTCCTAGCCCGACGACCCCGACGGCGCCCCGGCGGCCACCGGCTCTTGCAGAGCCGCGCTTTCCAGCAGCCTTTCCAGCGCGGCCTCGACTTCGGCTTTCCAGCCCAGACCCCTGTCGAGCTCCAGCCGCAGCCGCGGGAAGTACGGATGTGCCGCCACCACAACGAATCCCACGTCGAGCAGGAACTCGGCGTCGATCACGCACTGTTCGGCCGAGCAATCCCCCAGCACTTCGAGCACCGGCATCAGCTCGGGGTCAGCGTCCCGCAGACTGACCAACTCGGCAACCTTCTCAGTACGGCCGAATGCTTCCAGCGCCCGCACACCGCGGCGGACCAGCTCGTCGACCACCCGTGCGACCAGACTGTAGGGCAGCTCGTCAGCGGCCGGCCCCGGCTCGACCCGCATCGAGGTCAACAAGACCGCGTCGGGTGACACTGGCGCAGTGGGAAATCGGTGGGCCCGCGGGACAGTTCGCGGCGGAGCGTAGAAGGCGTAGCCCAGACACGCCGCCTCACCCTCGTCGGCATCGGCCGGCGCCGAGGTGGCGACCTGTCCGCACGATCCCCACTCCAGCATGACCATCGACAGCCACGCTTCCTTTTCGAATTCGGGGTCGGCAAGCTGATCTTGTTGGCCGAGCGTCGCGGGATCGACTTCCCAGAAGACGCAGCGGCGCGCGTGCTTGGGAAGCTGATCGAAAGCTTCGAGGCGCAGCGGCGCGATTCGAGCAGACACTAGACTCCTGGGCCTCCGTGGGGGGCGGTCGTTGGTGGCCCGTCTTCCCCGCAGCCGAGCGTACCCCGCTGCCGACGGCCGCGATACCCGCTCGGACCCCTCTCCGGCCGCCCGCACGCCGGCCGGCGCGCGGTTTCCCACCCACCAGCGCCCTGCGGGCCTGCCGGTGCTGCGTTGGGAACGAAATCGCCTCGCGCACAACTGGATTCGATGTTCTTCGGCATGTCAGAGCGGTCTCGTCCGGCGGAATGTCACAGTGACGTAACGGGCTGGTGTAGCCGGTCAGCTTTTCGACGAGTTCATCAAGTCGACAATGCGTTGCAAATCGTCCACCGAGCCGAACTCGACCACAATTTTGCCTTTGCGCTTACCCAAACTGACGGTGACGCGGGTATCGAAGGCGCCCGAGAGCTGCTCGGCGATATCCTGCAGGCCGGGCATCTGAATCGGCTTGCGTTTCGGCGCCGACGGCTTGCTGGGCTCGCTGCGGTTCGCGATGGTGACCGCTTCTTCGGTCGCCCGGACCGATAGCCCTTCGGCGACGATCCGCGCGGCGAGTGCCTCCTGTGCCTCCGCGCCGGCTTCCAGCGACAGCAACGCTCGCGCATGGCCGGCCGACAGGACGCCCGCGGCCACCCGACGCTGGACGGCGATCGGCAACCGCAACAACCGGATCATGTTGGAGATCAACGGCCGCGACCGACCGATCCGGGCGGCCAATTCGTCGTGGGTGACGTCGAACTCGTCCAGCAGCTGTTGGTAGGCGGCCGCCTCTTCCAACGGGTTCAACTGCGCTCGGTGGATGTTTTCCAGGAGTGCGTCGCGTAGCAGGTTGTCCTCCGCGGTCTCCCGGACGATCGCGGGAATGGCGGTCATGCCTGCCGTCTGGGCCGCCCGCCACCGCCGCTCCCCCATGACGAGTTGGTAGCGAGGAGTCGCCGTCGCACCGAGGTCGCGGACCACGATCGGCTGCATGAGGCCGAACTCGCGAATCGAGTGCACGAGTTCGGACAGCGCCTCTTCGTCGAAGACCTGGCGCGGCTGGCGTGGATTAGGCGCGATGTGGGTCGGATCGATTTCGCGGTACACCGCTCCGATATCGGACACCGGCGCCGCCGGCGGGCCGCCCATCAGAACGTCGGCGGCCGCGGCCCCGATCCCCGGCCCACTGTGACGCGCCGAGTCGGTCTCGCCCTCCGCCGGCCCGGTAGGGATTAGCGAGGCGAGGCCTCGCCCGAGGCCGCCCTTCTTACGCGTCGGTTGACTCATCATCGCTCTCCTCCATCGGCAACCGTCAGGCCACGCTCCGCGAGCTCGCGGCTGGCGTCGAGGTAACTCATCGCCCCCCGCGACCCGGGGTCGTAGTCGATGATCGTCATGCTGTAGCCCGGCGCTTCGGAAACCTTGACGCTGCGCGGGATCACCGTCTTCAACACCTTCGAACCGAAGAACCGCCGGACTTCGTCGGCCACCTGGTCGGCCAACTTCGTGCGCCCGTCGTACATGGTGAGGATCACCGTGCTGACGTCCAGTCTCGGGTTCAGGTGAGCCTTCACCAGATTGATGTTGTTCATCAGCTGCGACACCCCCTCTAGCGCGTAGTACTCGCATTGGATGGGGATCAGCACCTCCGGTGCCGCAACCAACGCATTGATCGTCAGCAGTCCGAGCGACGGCGGGCAGTCGATGAAGACGTAGTCGAAGTCGACGGCGTCGAGCTCGGCGAGCGCCGTACGTAACCGGTTTTCGCGGGCCACCATGCTGACCAATTCGATCTCGGCGCCGGCCAAGTCGATGGTCGACGGCACGCAGAAAAGCCGTTCGCTGTGCGGGCTCTGCCGCATCGCCTCCTTCAGCGGTATTTCGCCGAGGAGAACCTCGTACGACGACGGGGTGCCGGAGTGCCGGTCCGCGATGCCCAGCGCGGTGCTCGCGTTGCCCTGCGGATCGAGATCGATGACGAGGGTTCGGAGTCCCTGGACGGCCAGCGCGGCCGCGAGGTTCACCGCCGTGGTCGTCTTCCCGACGCCGCCCTTCTGATTGGCGATCGTGAAGAGGCGGCGGTGCGGTGGCCGGCTCAACGGTTCGTAGGCCTTGGAGAGCACCTGCATCGCGCGCTCGGCGGCGGCCCCGATTGGGGTATCGAAGTCTCTTGTTTCACGTGAAACACTGATGCCGCCGGCCGGGCCGAGGGGGTCATATGGCGCACTCATTGGCTCTCCCTGCTCGATCGTCGGCGCGGCACATCCCGGACCGATTCCGGCTTCGCTCGCCGCGCCACCACCACCGTTGTCGGCGGGGATAGAACGCTTACGCCACATTCCACCACCCTGGCATCGACGGCGCCTAACGCGGTCAGCACACGCCGGTGCTCCCTCAGCTCGTCGGCAGCGCGCTCCCCCTTGATCGCCAGCAGCCGCCCGCCCTGGCGTAGCAGTGGCAGGCTCCAGCGGCCGAGCTTGTCCAGCGACGCCACCGCTCGCGACGTCACCGCGTCGGCTCCCCCGGCGGTCCTGCGGACATCGGCGTCCTCCGCCCGGCCGCGGATCACGTCGACATCGAGGCCGAGCTCGCCGATCACCATGTTGAGGAATTCCGTGCGCCGCAACAGCGACTCGACCAGCACGACCCGCAGCCCCGGTTTCGCGATCGCCATCGGCAGACCCGGCAGCCCGGCCCCGCTGCCAATGTCGACGATCCGCTCGCCCGCCTCGACAAGCTCCGCGGCGGCCGCACAATTCAGGAGGTGCCTATCCCAGATCCGGTCGACTTCGCGTGGGCCGAGCAGCCCCCACCCCACCCCGGCCGTCGCGAGAAGGTGGGCATACCGCTCGGCTACATCCACCCGGTCGCCGAAGATGGCGGCCGCCGCGTCGGGCGGCGGCGTAAGCGGGATCTCGCGGTCGCGGGAGTCGACATGTTTCACGTGAAACATTCCTCCCGTCCGTACCCGGCGAACCGCGTGAGAACTACATCGGTGTAACTAGCCGCGTGGCTCAGTCGGCCAGAACGACGACGCGGCGCGCTGGCTCGGCGCCTTCGCTCTCGCTGTGGACCCCGCTGACCGCCGCGACGGCGTCGTGAACGATCTTCCGCTCAAACGGCGTCATCGGTGCGAGTTCTTCACGCTCGCCGCTTTCGAGGACGCGCTTGGCGACCTTCTCCCCCAACGCCGCCAGCTCTTCGCGGCGCCGCCGACGCCAGCTCGCGATGTCGAGCATCAGCCGGCTCCGGACGCCGGTCTTCTGATGCACGGCCAGCCGGGTCAACTCCTGCAGCGCGTCCAGCACCTCGCCTTTGCGGCCCACCAGTTTGTTCAGGTCGTCGCTCCCGTCGATGCTGACGATTGCGCGGCTGCCTTCGACGTCCAGGTCGATGTCGCCGTCGAAGTCGAGGAGGTCGAGCAGCTCCTCCAAGTAGTCGCCGGCGATTTCGCCCTCGGCGACGAGCCGCTCTTCCTGGTCGCCGTCCCCGTCGTCTTCGGCCGAAGCGGCGCCGTTGGCGGCACCCTCCAGCTCGTCCTCGATCGGTGCGTCGTCCACGTCCTGTCCATTGGTCACTGCTTCGGTGTCAGTCATCTGTTGCCTGCTTTCCTTCCGTGCTTCGGGCCTCGCCCGGTGAAGTCTGGTGTCCGATTCGATGACCGGACAAGGTGTTTCAGCGTCCGCGCTTCTTTGGCTTGGCTCCCGGCCGCGGCGCGCGGTTAGTAGAATCGGGGCCCGGCGGCTCCGCGGCTGGGCCGTCACCGTTGCCGCCCGCCTTGCCCGCGGATCGCTTGGGCTTTGCTCCGGGCGCCGGTGCGTTCGCGGCTCGACGTTCGATTGCCTCGCGCTTCTTCTCTTCCTCTTCCCGTTCGATCATCCCGAAGACGTAGTGCTGCTGACCGAAGGTCCAGATGTTGTTCGCGAACCAGTAGAAGATGATCGCCAGCGGCAGGAACGGTCCACCGACCACCACCCCGAGCGGGAAGACGTACAGCGCCAACTTGTTCATCATCGCGGTCTGCGGATTGGCCGCGGCCTCAACGCTCTGCCGGGCCACCGATGCGCGGCTGTTGAAGTACGTGGCAATGCCGGCCAGGATCATCACCGGCACACCCACCGCCACGACTGCCGGTCGGCTGAAGGCGAAACCCTGGAACGCCTCGAGGCTCGCGCCCCGCTGCGTCATGCTGGCGCCCAGGGGCGCACCGAAAAGGTTGGCGTCTAGGAAGTGCCCCACGTCTTGGGCGCTGAAGACATAGTTGCCCAGCGAGCGGTTGCGTTCGGGCGACAGGCCCAGCTGCCCGATTCCTGTCGTGGTCCGGTTGAAGCATCGCAGGACGTGATAGAGCCCGAGGAACACCGGCACCTGAACCAACATGGGCAGGCAGCCCAAGATCGGGTTGAACCCGTGTTCCTTCTGCAGCTTCTGCATCTCGAGCGCCATTCGCTGGCGGTCCTTGCCGTACTTCTTCTGCAGCGCCTTGATCTGCGGCTGCAACTCCTGCATCTGCCGCGTGGTGCGGATCTGGCGGACGAACGGGTTGTACAGAATCGCGCGCAGCGTGAAGACCAGAAACATCACCGCTAGCGTCCACGTGACGAAGCTCTTCGGGCCCAGTCCCGGGACGGCCGAAAACACCTTGTACCAAACCCACATGATCGCCGAGACCGGGTAATAGAAGTAGTCGAGGCTGAACGGATCAAACGACAACAGAATCACTCTTCCCTCGCGTGGCTGGGGTGTCCCAGTCGTGAACCTCGGCTCGCCGGCGCTCCGGTATTGGATCCCATCCTCCCCGATGCCACGGACCGCACTTCGCCAGCCGCATGGCGGCCAGCCAACTCCCGCGTACCAACCCGAACTCCGCCAGCGCGTCGACCGCGTACTGGCTACACGTCGGGGTGAACCGACACGTCGGCAGCCGCAACGGCGACACCATGTGCCGGTACAGCTGGATCACGAAAATGATGCCGCGGATCGCCGCGGACTCCGCCGCGCGCAACCGTGACGTTATGGCATTCACCTTTTGGGTCCCGCCGATCGGATGCGCCGCAACCCGGCGCGCAATTCCTCGCGCAGCCGAGACGAGACAACATCGCGGCTACTCGGCAGCGCGCGGATCACCACGTGCTCGGAATCGTTGAGCTCGGCTAGCACGTCGCGCGCAACATGGCGCAGCCGACGAGACAACCCGTGTCGTTGCACGGCAGAACCGACCGATCGCGAGACGATCAGCCCGAGTTTGGGATCGCCGGTTGCATGCCGCATGTAAATGACCATGTCCGGTTGTACGGCTTTTCTTCCGCGTCTGACCGTTGCGTCGAAGTCGGTCGACCGCGTCATGCGGTTCCTCGCGGAGAGCACCGCCGTTACACCGGAACGAGGAATCAGGCAGTCAGCGAGCGACGGCCCTTGCTACGCCGACTCGACACGATGGCCCGGCCGGCACGGG
>NZ_LZLV01000133.1 GCF_001673405.1 Mycobacterium sp. 1245111.1
CTGGCCGGTCGTGGGCGGACATGTTGCGGCCACCAGAACCAACGTCCGAGCAGTGTGGCCAGCGACGGCGTCATGAAAGACCGGACGATCAGGGTGTCGAACAGCAGACCCAGCGCGATCGTCGTACCGACCTGACCCATCACCTTCAACGGGCTGAAGGCGAACGTGGCCATGGTGGCGGCGAACACCAGCCCGGCCGAGGTCACCACCGACCCGGAACCGGCCATCGCGCGGATCGTGCCCGTCTTGAGCCCGGCGTGGATCTCTTCTTTGAACCGGGATATCAAGAGCAGGTTGTAGTCCGAGCCGACCGCCAGCAGCAGGATGATCGCCATTGCCAAGACCATCCAGTGCAGGTTCATGCCGAGGAAGTATTGCCAGACGAGCACCGACATGCCGAACGATGCCCCCAACGACAGCGCGACCGTCCCGACGATCACCGCCGCCGCGATCAGACTGCGGGTAATGATCAGCATGATGATGAAAATCAGGCAGAGCGAACCGATTCCGGCGATCATCAGGTCGTACTTGGAGCCGTCCTTCCAGT
>NZ_LZLV01000134.1 GCF_001673405.1 Mycobacterium sp. 1245111.1
GGTCAGCAGGAAGCGGGCGAACTCGATGTTGGTGATGACGCCGAGCACCGCGGTGTCGGCCAGGGCCCGGCCCAGGGTTCGCAGCGCCGTCGCCCGATCCGGGCCGTAGGCAATGACTTTCGCCAGCATCGGGTCGTAGTCGCTGCCCACGACCATGCCGGCGGACAGCCCCGAGTCGATGCGCACACCGGCCGCATGCGACTCCGTCACCGCCAGCACATCACCGCCGGTCGGCAGGAAGCCCTGGGCCGGGCCCTGGCCGACACCGCGGTGCTCGGCGTCATCACCAACATCGAGTTCGCCCGCTTCCTGCTGACCGACCCCGACGTCGTCGCCGGCCGGCTCGACACCGGGCTGTTGGACCGCCGTGCCGGTGACTTCGTGGCGGCCGAGCCGTCCGACGAATTGTTCGTCGCCGCAGCGGCATTCCAGTGGCTGCGCCGCTTCCCCGAGCCCGGTGCCGACCTGTGGGCCGTGCCGTCGGGTTGGCGCCTCGGCCGTCATGCACCGGTCAGCATCCGGCTGCGGGCCGGTGAGCGCACCGACCACGTCCACATCGTCGGCGGACCGCACGCCGCCGAGGTGCGCATCGAGGATGGCGAATCCCGGTTGCTGCAAGCCGCTTTGGCGGGTGACCAGTTGACGGTGACACTCGACGGGCTGCGCGTCACCTACACGGTCGCGACGCAGGACCACAAGATCTGGTTGACCGGCGACGGCGCCTTTGCCGTACTCGACGAGGTGCGCGAAGCGCCGGTCCGCGAAGACGAGGAGCACAGCGGCGACGCCGAACTGATCAGCCCGATGCCCGGCACGGTCGTCGCGGTCGGCGTCGACGACGGCGCGAAGGTCGAGGCGGGCATGGTCGTGGTGACCGTCGAGGCGATGAAAATGGAGCACGCGCTGATGGCGCCCGTCGACGGGCTCGTCGAACTCCTCGTCGCGGCCGGCGACCAAGTCAAGGTGGGCCAGCCGCTGGCCCGAATTACGGCGAAAGTTGAGGATCATGCGTGACGGTGACGATGCAGAGCGAAGCGATGAGGAGGAACGGCACCGATGACTGACTTCCTATCGACCGGGACGCTCCCGGACGAATACCAACAGCTGGCCAAAACGGTCCGCGACTTCGCCCAGAGCGTGGTCGCGCCGGTGTCGGCCAAGCACGACGTCGAGCATTCGTTCCCGTACGAAGTCGTGGCCGGCATGGCGGAGATGGGCCTGTTCGGGCTCCCATTCCCCGAGGAGTGGGGCGGCATGGGCGGCGACTACTTCGCCCTGTGCCTGGCGCTGGAGGAATTGGGGAAGGTCGACCAGAGCGTGGCGATCACTCTCGAGGCCGGCGTCTCGCTGGGCGCGATGCCGGTCTACCGGTTCGGCAACGAGGAACAGAAGCGGGAATGGTTGCCGCAGTTGGCCAGTGGCCGCGCCCTGGGCGCGTTCGGCCTCACCGAGCCGGGCGGCGGCACGGACGCCGGCGCGACCAAGACCACCGCGCAACTCGACGACGGCCATTGGGTGATCAACGGCTCCAAGCAGTTCATCACCAACTCCGGCACCGACATCACCAAGCTGGTCACAGTCACCGCGGTGACCGGCGATAGCGATGGCAAGAAGGAGATCTCGACGATCCTGGTGCCGGTTCCCACGTCGGGATTCACCGTGGAACCCGCCTACGACAAGGTCGGCTGGAATGCCTCGGACACCCATCCGCTGAGCTTCGACGACGTGCGGGTGCCCGAGGAGAACCTGCTCGGCGAACGCGGCCGCGGCTACGCCAACTTCCTGCGGATCCTCGACGAGGGCCGCATCGCGATCGCCGCGCTGTCGACCGGCGTCGCGCAGGGCTGCGTCGACGAGAGCGTCAAGTACGCCAAGGAGCGTGAGGCGTTCGGCCAGGCGATCGGCCGATACCAGTCCATCGCGTTCACCATCGCGCGGATGGAAGCCCGCGCGCACACCGCGCGCACCGCATATTACGACGCCGCGGCGCTGATGCTGGCCGGTAAGCCGTTCAAGAAGCAGGCCGCGATCGCCAAGCTGGTCGCCAGCGAGGCGGCCATGGACAACGCCCGAGACGCCACCCAGATTCACGGCGGGTACGGGTTCATGAATGAATTCACGGTGGCCCGGCATTACCGGGACAGCAAGATTCTCGAGATCGGCGAGGGGACCACAGAGGTGCAGCTGATGTTGATAGGCCGCGAGGTCGGTCTGTGACGGAGGAATTCCGCGACGTCGTCCAGCGGGGCTTGTGGTTCGAGGAATTCCAAACCGGTGTCCGGTACCTGCACCGCCCGGGCCGTACCATCACCGAAGCCGACAACGTGTTGTTCACGACGCTGACGATGAACACCCAGGCGCTGCACCTCGATGCCGCGTTCTCTGACGCGCTGCCACCATTCAATCAGCGGCTGGTCAACTCGATGTTCACGCTGTCGACGCTGGTGGGCTTGTCGGTCGCGCAGCTGACTCAGGGCACCATCGTCGGCAACCTCGGATTCTCTGAAATCGCTTTCCCCAAGCCACTTTTCCACGGTGACACGTTATACGCCGAGACGGTGATCGTCGAGAAGCGGGCGTCGAAGAGTCGCCCCGGCGAGGGCATCGTGACGTTCGCGCACACCGGCCGCAACCAGCACGGCGACGTCGTCGCGACCGCCAACCGCAAGACGATGGTGCGGATGCGGCCGGACGAGGACAACGGCTGATGCCGCTCAGCAATCCCGGCCCCGCGTGGCTGTTCTGCCCGGCCGACCGTCACGAGCGTTACCACAAGGCCGCGGCGGCAGCCGATGTCGTGATCCTCGACCTCGAGGACGGCTGCGCGGCCGCCGATCGACCTGCCGCCCGCAAATCCCTTGTCGACGTCCCGCTCGACCCGGCGCGAACGGTGGTGCGCGTCAACCAGTTCGGGACCGAGGACCAGAAACTCGACCTCGAAGCCCTGAAGAACACGCCGTACGACACCGTGATGTTGCCGAAATGCGAAGCGGTTGAGCACGTCAGCGCGCTCGCGCCGCTGAATGTGATCGTGCTCGTCGAATCTCCGCTGGGTGCGCTGGCGGTCACCGACACAGTTCGGGTGGACAACGCGATCGCGGTGATGTGGGGTGCCGAGGATCTGTTCGCGGTCCTCGGTGGCACTGCAAACCGCTACCCGGACGGCAGCTACCGCGAAGTGGCCCGGCATGTCCGCTCGCAGTCGCTGTTGGCCGCGAAGGCGTACGGACGCCTCGCCCTCGATTCGGTGTACCTCGACATCAAGAACCTCGACGGGCTGCGCGACGAGGTGGACGACGCGGTCGCCGTCGGCTTCGACGCGAAGGTTGCTATCCACCCCAGCCAGGTGCCAGTCATCCGGGCCGGCTACGCCCCCTCGGCCGACCAGGTGGAGTGGGCACGACACGTTCTCGCGGCAGCCGTCGATGAGCGCGGTGTCTTCGCATTTGAGGGCATAATGGTGGATGCGCCCGTGTTGCGGCGAGCCGAGCGAATCGTGCACCTGGCAGGTGAAGCCGGCGCGTAGCAGCCTCGGTATCGGGGTTTGCTCTGACCTGCCGCACGCCTGCGCTGAGGAGGCGGTATGGCCGAGGACTCTCTCCCGCCGACGACTGTCGATCTCGACCCCGTACGGCTTATCGGTCCCGACGGCGCACCGACAGCGGAAGCACGCTACAGCCGGGAACTTCCCGCCGAAACGCTGTGTTGGCTGTACGAGTTGATGGTCATCACCCGCGATGTGGACGGCGAATTCGTCAACCTGCAGCGGCAGGGCGAGCTCGCATTGTTCGCGTCCTGCTGCGGCCAGGAGGCGGCTCAGGTCGGCGCCGCGGCGTGTCTGCGCAAGACGGACTGGTTGTTTCCGCAATACCGCGAATTGGGCGTCTTCCTCGTCCGCGGCATCGCGCCGGGTCACGTGGGCGTGGCTTGGCGCGGAACATGGCACGGGGGACTGGATTTCATCACAAAGCACTGCGCGCCGATCTCGGTGCCGATCGGAACTCAGACGCTGCATGCCGTCGGCGCGGCGATGGCCGCCCAGCGGCTGGGCGAAGATTCGGTCACGGTCGCGTTCCTCGGCGACGGCGCGACCAGCGAGGGTGACGTCCACGAGGCGCTGAACTTCGCGGCCGTCTTCAAAGCGCCATGTGTGTTCTACGTGCAGAACAACCAGTGGGCGATATCGGTGCCGCTGCACGGCCAAACCGCTGCACCGTCCATCGCGCACAAGGCAATTGGGTACGGCATGCCCGGCGTCCGGGTCGACGGCAACGACGTGCTGGCCTGCTACGCGGTGATGGCCGAAGCCGCCGCACGCGCCCGAGCCGGCGACGGGCCGACGCTGATCGAGGCGATCACCTACCGCCTTGGCCCGCACACCACCTCCGATGACCCGACGCGCTATCGCAGCCAAGAAGAACTGGAGCAATGGCAGGCGTTGGACCCCATCCCGCGCTACCGGGCGTATCTGGAAGGCCGGGGGCTGTGGACCCAGCGACTGGAAGACCGGATCGCCGCCCGTTCGCAGCGGCTGCGCGCGGACCTGCGCGACGCCGTGTTCGCCGCACCCGACATCGGCATCGACGAAGTGTTCACCACCGTGTACGCGGAGATGACGCCCGGACTGGAGGCCCAACGTCAGCAGCTGCGCGACGAAATCCTCAGGGAGGCATGATGACTCAGATCGCCGAACCTCCCGCCATTCGAACCGTTGTTCCGGAGACGACTCCCGCTCTGACGATGGTCCAGGCGCTCAACCGGGCCTTGCACGATGCGATGGCCGCCGACGATCGCGTGCTGGTATTCGGTGAGGACGTCGCCACGTTGGGTGGCGTCTTCCGAGTCACGGAAGGACTCAACGCGGCGTTCGGGTCGCAGCGCTGCTTCGACACGCCGCTGGCCGAGTCCGCGGTGATCGGCATTGCGGTCGGACTGGCGTTACGCGGGTTCGTACCGGTGCCCGAGATCCAGTTCGACGGATTCTCTTATCCCGCTTTCGATCAGGTGGTCAGCCACCTGGCGAAGTATCGGACCCGCACCCGCGGGCAGGTCGACATGCCGGTCACGGTGCGGATCCCGTCGTTCGGCGGCATCGGGGCGGTGGAACATCACTCGGAATCCACCGAGTCGTATTGGGCGCACACCGCGGGGCTGAAAGTCGTTGTGCCGTCCACACCCTCGGACGCCTACTGGCTGCTCCGGCATTCCATCGCGTGTCCCGATCCGGTGATGTTCCTGGAACCCAAACGACGGTATTGGGGCCGTGAAGCCGTCGACACCACCCGGCCCGCGCCGGACATCGGACAGGCCGTGGTGCGCCGCGCCGGTACCGACGTCACCGTGCTCACTTACGGCGGCCTGGTCGGCACGGCGATGTCCGCCGCCGAAATGGCTGCCCAGCAACGTGGTTGGAGCCTGGAGGTCGTCGATCTGCGCTCACTGGTCCCACTGGACTTCGACACCGTGGCCGCGTCGATCCGCCGCACCGGCCGCTGCGTCGTGTTGCACGAGGGGCCACGCAGCCTCGGCTACGGGGCCGGCCTGGCGGCCCGCATCCAGGAGGAGATGTTCTACGAACTGGAGGCACCGGTGTTGCGCGCCTGCGGATTCGACACCCCGTATCCGCCCGCCCGACTGGAAAAGCTCTGGCTGCCCGGACCCGATCGGCTGCTGGACTGCGTCGAACGATCCTTAGGGCAACCATGAACGACGACCGCATCAAGATATTCGTCGTCCCCGATCTCGGTGAGGGCCTCGAAGGCGTCACGCTGACCTGCTGGCAGGTTGGCGTCGGCGACGACGTCGAACTCAACCAACCGCTGTGCTCGGTGGAAACCGCGAAGGCCGAAGTCGAGATCCCCAGTCCCTACGCGGGTCGCATCGTCGAAATACGGGGGGCCGAGGGCGATGTGCTGCCGGTCGGTTCGCTGCTGGCCCGCATCGACAGCGAACCGTCGGCGACGAACGGACATCGCAAGCCGGTATTGGTCGGCTACGGCGCCGACGACGCGCTGGACACCAGCCGCCGGCGACCCAAAGCCAAGCCCAGCGTCCGGAAGCTGGCCGCCGATCTGCTGGTCGACTTGAGCGAGGTGCCGCCGGGCGCCGACGGTTTGGTCAGTCGCGAGGCCGTCCTGGCCGCCGCGGGCGTCGGCGCCGAGCGACCCGGGGTCTCCCACGACGTGCTTCCGGTCCGCGGCGTCCATTCTCACATGGCCGAACGAATGACGTTGTCGCGCAGCACTATCCCGGATGCGCACGCGAGTGTCCAGGTCGACGGGTTGGCGCTGATGCGCCTTCGCGACGAGGTGTTCTCGCCGTTCGTGCTCACCTTGCGGCTCCTGGTCATCGCGTTGTCGCACAACAAGATCCTGAACTCCACCTGGGTGCAGGGTACCGACGGCGCACAGGTGCACTCGCACCACGCCATCCATCTGGGGTTCGCGGTCGCGACCCCGCGCGGCCTGCTGGTCCCGGTGATCGCCGACGCGCAGGACAAGACCACCCGGCAGCTCGCGGAATGCGTGGCGCGGCTGATCCGCGATGCGCGGGCGGGAACACTGAAACCCGCGGAGCTGACGGGCTCGACGTTCACCGTGTCGAACTTCGGGGCGCTCGGCCTAGACGACGGCGTCCCGGTGATCAACTATCCCGAAGCCGCGATCCTCGGCATGGGATCGCTGAAGCCGCGACCGGTGGTGGTCGACGACGCCGTCGTCATACGGCCGCAGATGACCTTGACGTGCGCCTTCGATCATCGAATAGCCGACGGCGCCAATGCAGCCCAGTTTCTCGTCGAGCTGCGCGGGCTGATCGAGTCGCCCGAGACGGCGCTGCTCGATCTGTAACTAGGACGCTGCGACTTTGGCCGAAGCCGTGGCGCGAACCGGTTGCGCCACCGTCGCGATCACGGGCCTGCTCGGGTGCATCGTGATGTCGCCGCGTGCCCGCACCGGCGTCGTCGCCACGAGATCCAACCGGGCCGACTGCGTGAGCACGGCCAGCGCGAGCGTCGCCTCGAGCTGGGCCAGACCCGCCCCGACGCAGATCCGCCGACCGCCGCCGAACGGCATGAACGCATATTTCGGCCGCCGCGCCGCATTCTCCGGGAGGAACCGCCGCGGATCGAAACCCTCTGGGTTGGGCCAGAATTCGGGGTTGCGATGAAGGAGATAGGGCGAGATGGCGACGGTGTTGCCGGCCGCCACCCGAACGCCGGCGATGTCGTCGTCTTCGGCAGCGTCGCGTTCGACCGTCCACGCGGGCGGGTAGAGCCGCATCGTTTCGTTGATCACCGCCTGGGTCCACTGAAGGTTGTCGACGTCGGATGCGAGCGGGTCGCGGTCGCCGAGGACGTCGCCGACCTCCGCGGCCAAGCGTTCGCGCGCCGCCGGGTAGCGCGAGAGCAAGGTCAGCACCCAGGTCAAGGCGGTGGCCGTGGTTTCGTGACCGGCCAGCACGAGGGTCATCACCTCGCTCTGGATCTCGTCACGGCTTAGTGGTTGCTCGTTCTGGCCCGCCGCGAGCAGCAGGTCGAGCAAGTCGCTGGGGTCAGCGTGTGGCGCGGCGATGCGCTCGTCGATGATCCGGGTGACCAGTGACTCCAGTGTTTCCGTCGCCCGGCCGATCCCCGGAATGGCGCGGGCCACTGCTCGGACATGTTCCGGGCGCATCGGTGGCAGCAAGATCGCGACCACCATCGATCCCTGCAGACGTGACACCGCGTGCCCGACTCGTTCGGCGTCGCTCCCGAGCTCGGTGCCGAACAACACGCGACCGATCACATCCATTGTCAGCGTGCGCATTTCGGCGCCGATGTCGATGACAGTGCCCGGTGTCCAATCGGCCGCTCGCCGACGGGCGGCCGCCACGATCGCGGGAGCGAAGGACTGCACGTGACGGTGGCTGAACACCGGCTGTACAAGACGGCGATGCCGCTGCCAGGTGGCGCCCTCGCTGGTCACCAGCCCGTTTCCGAGGAAAGCCTTCAGCGGCCGGTAGGTGAACGCCTTGACGTAGCGATCCTGGTGGTGGACGAGAACGTGTTCGGCGTATTCCGGACGACCGAGCAGATAGAACGTGCGGGTGCGGGTCAGCGGTACCCGCACGGTGTCTCCGTATCGGCGGCTGAGCTGTCCGTATACCGCGAGCGGGTCGCGGAACATCTGCGCCCAATAGCGCACTGCCTGCGTCCCCGACGGTCCGGGCGGTATTGCTGCTGGAGTTGTCCCGTCGATCTCGGTCATGACCTACGATAGCTCCAAATTGAGACATTTGTGCAAGGGGTTCTGTGGGAAATCGAGAGGCGCTGCTCGAAGCCGCGATCGTGTGCCTGCGCGAGCATGGGTTCGGTGGCACCCGGGCGCGTGATTTGGCGTCGACGGCAGGCGTCAGCCTCGGCGCGATTCGGTATCACTTCGGTTCGACCGAGGCCTTGCTGAACGAGGCCGTGGCGGAATGCGCCCGACGCTGGATCGGCGGCTTCCAGGCCACGATGGCGGCAACGACCGACAAGACCGCCGAGTTGGACCGGATGACCGCAGACGCGTATCGAGTCTTCGACGACAACCGAGCCCTGATGGTCGGGTTCATGGAGGCATTCGCCCACGCCCAGCGGTCCGTCCCGGCCCGCGAACAGCTGGCGGGCATGTATGACGAACTGCGACAAGGGGTCCTGGCCGTGGTAGGCGACACGGGCCGCCACGCGGAGGCGGTCGCATCGCTACTGATCGCGCTCATCGACGGGCTCATGCTGCAGTGGCTGCTCGCGCCGGATCGTTGCCCATCGCCCGACGTGTTACGCCAAGCGGTCGCCGCGCTCGCGCGGTTGAACGCCCGGTGATTCGGCCGGTCGCGCCTATTTGCGTTGGGCCGCAGCCAGTCGCGCCGCGAACTCCGGTGACTGAATCGAGTGGGCCTGCGGGCCGAGTTCGGCGTCCTTGGCCTGCTCGTGCAGATCCACGTCGAGCGACCCCGGGCTCGCGGTGGCCCGCATCGTGGCTTTCGTCGCCAGCACCACGTCGCGTGGCGCAGCCGCCGGGCCCGCCGCCAGCTCCAGCGCGGCGGCCACCGGATCGTCGGCGACGCTGAGCGCAAGACCATGCCGCACAGCCGATTCGGCGTCGAACCGCATGCCGAACAGCAACGCCGCGCGAGCCACCTGCGGTCCGACGCCGCGCTGCAGCATCCACGTCGCGCCGCCGCCGGGATGGATGCCCAACTTCTGAAAACGGGCGTCGAACAACGCATTTGGCCCCGCGATGCGCACATCGGCGGCCAGCGCCAGGTTCAGCCCCGCTCCGACGGCCGGGCCGTTGACCGCAGCGATCGTCGGCAGCGTGCATTTGCCCACGGCCATGAACCCGTCGTAGAGCCGTCGCAATCCCTCCTCGGCCGCGCTGCCCAGCGCGCTGAGATCGGCACCCGCGCAGAAAGCCTTACCGGCCCCGGTGACCACAACGGCGTGTACGTCGGAGTCGGCTTCGGCGCGTTCGACGGCCGCGCGCAATTGTGTTGACATGTCGCCGGTGACGGCGTTGCGCCGAGCCGGATCGTTGACGGTGATCAGCGCGACGTGGTCGTCGACGCCGTATAGAACCAGGGACATCGGGCACCTCCGCGCGATCGGCGTTCCGTCTGAGGACATGGCCACATGTGTCCCATCGGCCACAGTGGCACCTGCCAGAGTGCCCCCGGCAGGATTCGAACCTGCGACCACAAGATTAGAAGTCATGTGCTCTATCCAGCTGAGCTACGGGGGCCGAAGACTCTAGGCCCAGGTCAGTGTAGCCAACTCACAAAGTGGTTACAGACCACACGCAACGCCGTCCGAAATGTGGTTGGCGATACCTCCGATTGGGTTAATGTGAGGCCCGCCACACACGTCCGTGCGCATGGTGGACGGCGTGTGCTCAACGACGAGGAGTGGCAAGGGCATGACCATAGCCTTCGATGTCAGAGCGCGATACACGCGCGCGTGCGCCGAAATGCTGCGCCACGGATTGCAACTCGCGTCCGGGCCGGCGGGCGCCTACCGCACCGGCTCGCTGCTGCTCCGCGGCTCACCGACGGTCGCGGGCTTCCTGGCCGGGTGGCTCACTTCTGAATTTCCCCCGCACGTCGTCACCGGGCACGCCCTGTCTGGAGTGACGCCGCTGTCCATCGGCAAGGTCGCTACGGGTTGGGCCGCTCAGCGCGCCGACCGGATCCTCGCCGACGCGCTGCAAGACGCCTTGGGCGACCGGTACCGCGAATCGGTGCGTCATCCGATCAGCGACCCACCGGAGCGCCGTGGCGGGGTGTTGCACTCCGCCGGTGCCCACCGGCGCTACGCGGCGGAGACCTCGGACATCGTCTACGGCCCCAACGTCCGCGACAACATGTTGGACATCTGGCGTCATCCGGGTATCAAGCCAACAGGCAAGGCGCCTGTGCTGCTGCAGATCCCGGGCGGTGCCTGGACTGTCAACGGCCGGCGGCCCCAGGGCTACCCGCTGATGGGACGGATGGCCGAACTCGGCTGGGTCTGCGTCTCCATCGACTACTGCAAGAGCCCGCGCAACGCGTGGCCCGCGCACATCGTCGACGCCAAGCGCGCGCTGGCCTGGGTTCGCGAGAACATCGCCGACTACGGCGGCGACCCCGACTTCATCGCGGTCACGGGTGGGTCGGCAGGAGGCCACCTCGCCTCGTTGATCGCGCTCACCGGCAACGATCCGCGACTACAACCCGGCTTCGAGGACGCGGACACAACGGTCCAAGCCGCGGCGCCCTATTACGGCGTCTACGACCTGACCGATCCCACCAAAATGCACGAGATGATGATGCAGTTCCTCGAGCTTTTCGTGATGAAAGAGCAGTACGCGGACAATCCCGCACTCTTCGAACTGGCTTCGCCGATCTCGCATGTCCACCGGGATGCGCCGCCGTTTTTCGTGCTGCACGGCGAAAGCGATTCGGTGATCCCCAGTGTGCAGGCACGCGCCTTCTGCTCGGCGCTTCGCGAGGCCGGCGCTCCGACCGTCGGCTATGCCGAATTGCCCAATGCGCACCACGCTTTCGACCTGTTCGCCACGGTTCGGTCCCGGCTGGCGGCCGATGCCGTGGCGGACTTCCTCGGTGTCGTCCACGGACGGCACGTGCGGTCACGATCCGGGGCCCTGCGCAAGCGCGCGGTACCGGCCATCTAGTCGCTACGGCGCGCAACCATTTGCTCGCTTCGAATTCGCCAGCCCGCCAGGCTGATTCGTGGGACGACCGAGATGTGCTTGATCTCGCGTTCTGATCCGGACAATCGGCTACCACCGCCGCGCCATCCGGACTAGTTTGGAGTTGCCCGCAGCGTCCCGGCAGGGGTGCGCGGCCAAGTCGAAACGAAAGGTCTGGGTGGCGATGGCGGCGTTGACGCGGAGGGCTGTCAATGGCTGAGCAGGTCGACGCGGCCGGATTGCCCACGGCGCTGGGGCCGGTCGACTACCTGTTACATCGCGGCGAGGCCAATCCTCGGACGCGGTCGGGCATCATGGCCCTGGAAATCCTGGACCGCACACCCGATTGGGAGCGGTTCCGGGACCGCTTCGAGAACGCGTCGCGGCGAGTGCTGCGGCTGCGGCAGAAGGTCGTCGTGCCGACGCTGCCGACGGCCGCGCCGCGCTGGGTGGTGGACCCGGACTTCAACTTGGATTTCCATGTCCGAAGGATGCGCGTCGCGGAACCCGGCTCGTTGCGTCAGGTGCTCGATCTTGCTGAGGTGATGGTGCAGTCGCCGCTGGACATCGCCCGACCGCTGTGGACGGCCACGCTGATCGAGGGTCTTCCCGATGGCAAGGCCGCGACGCTGCTGCACCTGTCGCACGCCGTCACCGACGGTGTGGGCAGTGTCGAGATGTTCGCTCACATCTACGACCTCGAGCGCGACCCGCCTGCGCAGCGGACCCCGGACCAGCCCATTCCGCAGGACCTGTCGGCCAACGACCTGATGCGCGAGGGGTTGAACAACCTGCCCGTCAACGTGGCCAAGGGCGCCGGTGGCGCGCTGTGGGGTGCGGCATCGGTGATCGGGCGGGCAGTCTCGCGGCCCAGTGCCGCGTTGTCGGGTGTGCTGAGCTACGCCCGGTCCGGCGCGAGGGTGGTGAGCCGGGCCGCCGAACCGTCCCCGTTGCTCCGTCGGCGCAGCTTGGCGACGCGCAGCGAGGCCATCGACATCCCGCTGTCCGATCTGCATCGGGCCGCGAAAGCCGGTGGCGGCTCGATCAACGACGCCTACCTGGCCGGTCTGTGCGGCGCTCTGGGGCGCTACCACGAGGCCCTCGGGGTACCGATCGCGTCGCTGCCGATGGCGGTGCCGGTGAGCCTGCGGGCCGAATCCGACGCAGCCGGCGGCAACCGGTTCACCGGGGTCAACCTGGCGGCTCCGATCGGCACCAAGGACCCGGTCGTTCGCATGCAGAAGATCCGCCTCCAGATGACCCAGCGGCGCGACGAGCCCGCCATGGACATCATCGGTTCGATCGCGCCGGTGCTGAGCGTGTTGCCGGGCCCGCTACTGGAATCGATGACGAGCTCGGTGGTCGCCTCCGATGTCCAGGCCAGCAACGTGCCCGTCTATCCCGGCGACACGTTCCTCGTCGGGGCAAAAGTATTGCGGCAGTATGGCATTGGACCATTGCCCGGTGTTGCGATGATGGTGGTGCTGATCTCGCGTGGCGGCTATTGCACTATCACCGCTCGCTACGACCGCGCCGCGATTCGCGACGAGACGTTGTTCGCCCGGTGTCTGCTGGACGGTTTCAACGAAATCCTTGCGCTGGCAGGGAATCCCGCTCCTCAGGCGGTGCCGGCGTCGTTCGATCCGTCCGACCATGCAGAGCGCAGCGATGAGGAGGAGCGGCGCAGATGAGCCGCGATGGCGACGATGCAGAGCGCAGCGATGAGGAGGAGCGGCGCAGATGAGCAGCGAGAACGGCGAGGCGAAAAAGCCGGTCCGTGATATGCGGTTGCCGGGTTCGGTCGCCGAGATCATGGCCAGCCCGCCCGGGCCCAAGATCGGCGCGTTCTTCGACCTGGACGGAACCCTGGTGGCCGGCTTCACCGCGATCATCCTCACCCAGGAACGCTTGCGGCGCCGGGACATGGGCGTCGGCGAGCTGATCAGCATGGTCACCGCCGGGCTGAATCATCAACTCGGCCGCATCGAGTTCGAAGAACTCATCGGGAAGGCCTCCCGGGCGCTGCGCGGTCGGATGCTGAGCGATCTGGAGGAGATCGGCGAGCGGCTGTTCGTGCAGCGCATCGAGTCCCGGATCTACCCGGAGATGCGCGAATTGGTGCGCGCACACCTGGCCCGCGGGCACACCGTGGTGCTGAGTTCGTCGGCGCTGACCATCCAGGTGGCACCGGTAGCGCGCTTTCTCGGGATCCTGAACACGCTGACCAACAAGTTCGAGACCGACGACGACGGCGTTCTCACCGGCGGCGTGGTTGCGCCGATTCTGTGGGGGCCGGGCAAGGCCGCCGCGGTGCAGAAGTTCGCCGCGGAGAACGGAATTGACCTCAAGGACAGCTACTTTTACGCCGACGGTGACGAAGACGTCGCGCTGATGTATCTGGTCGGCAATCCACGGCCGACCAACCCCGAAGGCAAGATGGCGGCCGTCGCCAAGCGCCGCGGCTGGCCGATTCTGCGGTTCACCAGCCGCAGCGGCGGTGGTCTCACGGCGCAACTACGCACGCTGGCCGGCGTCGGCTCGGTAGTGCCCGTCGCAGCCGGCGCCCTCGGGATCGGCCTGCTGACCCGCAGCCGGCGCCGCGGGGTCAACTTCTTCACGGCAACGTGGTCGCAGATGTTGTTGGCTGCCAGCGGTGTTCAGCTCAACATTCTCGGCGAAGAGAACCTGACCGCACAGCGGCCCGCGGTGTTCATCTTCAACCATCGCAACCAGGCCGACCCCGTCATTGTCGGTGCGCTGATCCGTGACAACTGGGTTGCGGTGGGCAAGAAGGAACTCGAAGGCGACCCGATCATGGGCACGCTCGGCAAGGTGCTCGACTCCGTCTTCATCGACCGGGACAACCCTACGGCGGCGGTCGAGTCGCTGCACCAGGTCGAAGAGCGTGCGCGGCAAGGGTTGTCGATAATGATCGCCCCGGAGGGCACCAGGCTGGACACCACCAGCGTCGGGCCGTTCAAGAAGGGGCCGTTCCGGATGGCGATGGCGGTCGGGATACCGATCGTGCCGATCGTGATCCGCAACGCCGAAATCATCGCCGCGCGCAATTCCACCACGATGAATCCGGGCACCGTGGATGTTGCTGTGTTTCCGCCGATTTCGGTCGCCGACTGGACCGTGGACACGCTTTCCGACCGGATCGCCGAAGTGCGCCAGCTCTACATCGATACGTTGGCCGACTGGCCGGTCGACGAACTGCCCGACCACGACGTGTACCGAAAGAAACCGGCGCCGCGAAAGGCGGCCGCGAAGGCCGTGCCGGCGAAGGCGGCTGTGAAGGCCGCGCCCGTGAAGAAGGCCCAGGCCAAGAAGGCGGCAGCGAAGAAGACGACCGCCAAGAAGACGACCGCCAAAGCGACGCCACGCAAAGCGACCAACGGCCAACCGAATACACCACGGCCCAAGGGGCGGTCGTGACCGAGCGGGCCGCCGACGAGGGGTCACTCAGCACCGGCGACGACACCCTAGTGCTGGCGGCGTCGTCGTCGCCGATTGAGTCAGAGCTGCTGGCCGCGTGGCTGGACCGGCAACGCGCCCGCCACCCGGAGACCAAACTCGAAGTGCTGGCGCTGCCCGAGCAGGATCCGAGTCCGGGCGCGCTCGCGCAACTGGTCGAACAACTCGAGTCCGACGAGGACCGGTCGATCGTGCCGGTGCGCGTCTTCTGGATGCCGCCCGCGGACGCGACGGCCTTGAACCGCGTGACGGCGTTGCTGCCCGGACGAAATCCCTACCAGCCCAGCGAACGTCAACAGCGCCGCATCCTGCGTTCCGATCGGTCGCGCGCGCAGGTGGTGGCCGGCGAATCGGCCAAGGTGTCCGAGCTTCGTCAGCAATGGCGAGACATCACCGTCGGTGACAACCCCCGTGAATTCGCGCACTTCGTCACCCGCCGAGCGCTGTTGGCAATGGAGCGAGCCGAATACCGAATCCTCGGCCCGCAATACAAATCGCCGCGACTGGTGCGCCCGGAGATCATGGCGTCCGCGCGATTCCGCGCCGGCCTGGAGAAGATACCGGGTGCCGACCTGGAAAAGGCCGGGGAGATGCTCGACGAGCTGGCTACCGGATGGAGCCGGGTATCCGTCGACCTCGTCGGTGTCTTGGGCAGGTTGTTCAGCCGAGGATTCGACCGCGAAATCGACTACGACGAGTACCAGGTGGCGGCGCTTCGCGCTGCGCTGGAAGCGCACCCGGCGGTATTGCTGTTCTCGCACCGCTCCTACATCGACGGCGCGGTGATGCCGGTGGCGATGCAGGAGAACCGGCTGCCACCGGTCCACGTATTCGCCGGTGTCAACCTGGCGTTCGGCATCATGGGGCCGCTGATGCGTCGCGCCGGAACCATCTTCATCCGGCGCAACATCGGCAACGATCCGCTCTACAAATACGTACTCAAGGAGTACGTCGGCTACGTCGTGGAGAAGCGGTTCAATCTGAGCTGGTCCATCGAGGGCACCCGCTCGCGCACCGGGAAGATGCTGCCACCCAAGCTCGGATTGATGAGCTACGTCGCCGATGCGTATCTGGACGGCCGCAGCGACGACATTCTGCTGCAAGGTGTTTCGATCAGCTTCGACCAACTGCACGAGACCGCCGAGTACGCCGCGTACGCCCGCGGCGGTGAGAAGCGCCCCGAGGGCCTGAGCTGGATGTACAACTTCATCAAGGCGCAGGGTGAGCGCAACTACGGCAAGATCTACGTGCGTTTCCCGGAAGCCGTCTCGATGCGCGAATATCTCGGCCCGTCACATGGCGACATGGTCAGCGACGAAGCCGCCAAACGCCTTGCGCTGCAGAAGATGTCGTTCGAAGTCGCATGGCGCATCCTGCAATCCACGCCGGTGAACGCGACCGGCCTGGTGTCGGCGCTGCTGCTGACCACACACGGCGTCGCGCTCACGCTGACCCAGGTGCACCACACCCTGCAGGATTCGCTGGACTACCTGGAGCGCAAAAACACTCCGATGTCCACCAGTGCGTTACGGCTGCGAACCCCGGAAGGTGTTCGCGCGGCACTGGATTCGTTGTCGAACGGCCATCCAGTCACGCGGGTGGACAGTGGTCGAGAACCGGTGTGGCGCATCGCCCCCGAAGACGAACACACCGCGGCCTTCTACCGCAACTCGGTGATCCACGCATTCCTGGAGACCGCGATCGTCGAGCTGGCGCTGGCGCATGCCGGTCACGTCGACGGTGACCGGGTCGAGGCGTTCTGGACCCAGGCGATGCGGCTGCGCGATCTGCTGAAGTTCGACTTCTACTTCGCCGACTCGGCTGCCTTCCGCCAGAACATCGCCGACGAGATGTCGTGGCACGAGGACTGGGAAGCGCACGTCGCGGCCGGCGCCGCGGAGATCGACGCGATGCTCTACGTGAAGCGGCCGCTGATGGCGGAATCGATGCTGCGAGTGTTTTTCGAGGCCTACGAGATTGTCGCCGACGTGCTTCGCGATGCGCCCGCCGACATCGGTGGAAAAGAACTCACCCAGTTGGCGCTCGGCGTCGGCAAGCAATATGTCGCGCAGCGCCGGGTGCGCAGCAGCGAGCCGGTGTCGACCTTGTTGTTCGACACCGCACGCCAAGTCGTCGCCGATCAGGACCTGCTCGAACCCGGTCCGGATCTGGCTGAGCGCCGCATCGCGTTCCGCCGCGAATTGCAGGCCATCCTGCAGGATTTCGACCACGTGGGGCAGATCGCACGCAAGCAGTTCGTCGACCGCGAGACGGCGGCTCGCGCTGCGGGAAAGTCGTAGGTAACGCGGCCGTACCCTGTGGGTATGACGGGACCTGCGGCCACAGCGCGCCGGGCGGCGGCATGGCCGCTGCTCATCGGTGTGGCGGCGCTGGCCGGGTGCACCGCCGCGGGGATCGGACTGCTGTCGCTGGCCGCCGCGTTGACCGCGACCGGACTGCCCAATCCCGGTCCGGTGACCACGATCGGCCTGCCGTTTGTCCGAGCCGCCGGTGAGATCGCCGCGGTGATCGCCGTCGGATCCTTCCTGACTGCGGCGTTCCTGGTTCCGCCGCAGGACAACGGCGTGCTGGACGTCGACGGATACCGCGCGCTGCGGGTCGGGACCGTCGCCGCTGGGGCCTGGGCGGTGTGCGCCGCGCTGCTGGTCCCGTTGACGATTTCGGACGTATCCGGCCAGCCGTTCACCGCTCACCTGAACCCCGCGAGCCTCTGGTCGCTGGCCAGCATCATCAACATCTCGACGGCGTGGCGATGGACGGCGCTGCTGGCCGCTGTGGTGACGGTGGCCAGCCTTCCGGTGCTGCGGTGGTCGTGGACGCCGTTGCTGCTGGGCGGATCGCTGGTGACCCTGATACCGCTGGGACTGACCGGACACTCGTCGGCCGGCGGCTCCCACGACCTGGCGACCAACAGCCTGCTGATCCATCTACTGGCGGGCAGCCTGTGGGCCGGCGGGCTGCTGGCGCTGCTGACACACGTGGTTCGCGGCGGGCAGCATGCCGACCTGGCCGCGCGGCGATTTTCGACGATCGCGTTGTGGTGCTTCGGTGCGATGGCGGTCAGCGGCGTCGTCAATGCCCTGGTGCGCGTCCGCCTGCCGGACTTGCTCTCCAGCGACTACGGGCGGCTGGTCGTGGTCAAGTTCGTCGCGCTGTGTCTGCTCGGCGTCGCAGGCTGGCGTCAACGCCGCGTCGGAATCGTTGCGCTGCAAGAAGATCCGAGTTCGCGAAGCCGATTGGTCCGGCTTGCGGCGGTCGAGGCGGTACTGTTCGGCCTGACGTTCGGCGTCGCGGTCGGCCTGGGCCGCACACCGCCCCCGCCGCTGCCGATCGGGGTCCCGTCGATCACCGACGTGAAGATCGGCTACGACTTCGACGGCCCGCTCACACCCCTGCGGGTGCTGTTCGACTGGCGGTTCGACCTGATCTTCGGCACCGCCGCCCTGGTGTTCGCCGGGCTGTACCTGGCCGGTGTGCGGCGGCTGCGTCGCCGCGGCGATGCGTGGCCGACAGGCCGGACGGTGTCCTGGCTGCTGGGCTGTTTTGTGTTGCTGTTCGTCAGCTCGTCGGGAATGGGCCGGTACATGCCAGCGATGTTCAGCATGCACATGGCCGCGCACATGACGCTGTCGATGCTGGTTCCGATCCTGCTGGTGCTGGGCGGCCCAGTCGGGCTGGCGCTACGGGCGCTGCCCGCGGCCGGCCGGGGCGAACCGCCTGGCATGCGGGAATGGATCCTGGCCGCCTTACACAGCAGGATTTCGGCGATTCTCACCAACCCGGTGGTCGCGACGGCACTGTTCGTCGCCGGGTTCTACGGGCTCTATCTGGGCGGCCTGTTCGACGTCGCGGTCGGCAGCCACATCGGGCACGTCGTGATGAACGTGCACTTCCTGGTCAGTGGCTACTTGTTCTATTGGGTGGTCATCGGTGTGGATCCGACGCCGCGCCCGATTCCGCCGCTGGCCAAGGTGGCGGTGGTGTTCGCGTCGCTACCGCTGCACGCATTCTTCGCGATCATCTTGATGAGCATGGAGAAGGTGCTCGGCGAGAGCTTCTACCGGTCGCTGCAGCTGAGCTGGCACACCGACCTGATGGGCGATCAACGGCTCGGCGGTGGAATGGCTTGGGCCGCAGGAGAAATACCACTGGTCGTCGTGATGATCGCGTTGTTGGTCCAGTGGACGCGCAGCGACCAGCGGACCGCCCGGCGCATTGATCGCGCAGCCGACCGCGACGACGACGCCGAGTTGGCGGCCTACAACGCGATGCTCGCCGAGCTGGCCCGCCGCGACCGCTGACGTTTCTCGCGACTCTCCCGCGAAACAGAAGCCAGGGCTGCGATTCGCGCCGAATCACGACCCTCTGTTCTGTTTCGCGATTCCACAGATGACGCTTTCTCCACAACGCAGCCCAGGCTCGCCTCGAAATCGGCCCGGGGTGTCGGCGCCTCCGCGGTGAATGGACGCAGCACAGGCGGCAATGCGCCGCCATCGAAGAAAGGAAGACAAGAATGTTCGAAACACCGTTGACCGTGGTCGGAAACATCGTCAACGATCCGATCCGTCGCGCAGTCGGCGACCAAGAGGTGACGAAATTTCGAGTGGCGAGCAATTCTCGACGCCGGGGCGCCGACGGAAACTGGGAAGCCCGAAACTCGCTGTTCGTCACCGTCAACTGCTGGGGCCGGCTGGTCTCCGGTGTCGGCGCCTCGCTGCGCAAGGGCTCGCCGGTGATCGTCACCGGGCATGTTCACACCAGCGAATACGAAGACCGCGACGGCAATCAGCGGTCGACCCTGGAGATGCGCGCCACCGCCGTCGGCCCCGATCTGGCTCGCTGCATCGCGCGCGTCGAGAAGACGGTCGCGACCGGATCGACGCCCGTCGATGAGGTGAAGGAACCAGACGCCGTCGACAACGAGCCGGCCGAGGAGGCGCCGCTGCCGCTGTCGGCTTAGTTGGGTCATCGTGGCGGTGCCTAGGATGGGGCGCGAGCAACACCTCGCAATCAGAAAGGCAACACCGCGGCATGGCTGAGTTCATCTACACGATGAAAAAGGTCCGCAAGGCGCACGGCGACAAGGTCATCCTCGACGACGTCACCTTGAGCTTCTATCCGGGCGCCAAGATCGGTGTCGTCGGCCCCAACGGGGCGGGTAAGTCGAGCGTCTTGCGGATCATGGCCGGGCTGGACAAGCCCAACAACGGAGAAGCCTTCCTGGCCACCGACGCGACGGTCGGCATCCTGCAGCAGGAGCCGCCGCTGAACGAAGAGAAGACCGTTCGCGGCAACGTCGAAGAGGGACTCGGCGACATCAAGGTCAAGCTCGACCGCTTCAACGAGGTCGCCGAGCTGATGGCCACCGACTACTCCGACGAGCTGATGGAGGAGATGGGCCGGCTGCAGGAAGAGCTCGACCACGCCAACGCCTGGGACCTCGACTCGCAGCTCGAGCAGGCGATGGACGCCCTGCGGTGTCCGCCGCCGGACGAGCCGGTGACTCACCTCTCCGGCGGTGAGCGGCGCCGCGTCGCGTTGTGCAAGCTGCTGCTGTCCAAGCCGGACCTGCTGCTGCTCGACGAGCCGACCAACCACCTCGACGCCGAGAGCGTGCAATGGCTCGAGCAGCACCTGGCCGCCTACGAGGGCGCGGTACTGGCCGTCACCCACGACCGTTACTTCCTCGACAACGTCGCGCAGTGGATCCTCGAGCTGGACCGCGGTCGCGCCTACCCCTACGAGGGCAACTACTCCACCTATCTGGAGAAGAAGGCCGAGCGCATCGCGGTGCAGGGCCGCAAGGACGCCAAGCTGCAGAAACGGCTGACCGAGGAACTGGCCTGGGTCCGCTCGGGCGTCAAGGCCCGCCAGGCCAAGAGCAAGGCCCGGCTGCAGCGCTACGAGGAAATGGCGGCCGAGGCCGAGAAGACGCGCAAGCTCGACTTCGAGGAGATCCAGATCCCGACCGGTCCGCGACTGGGCAACCTGGTCGTGGAGGTCGAGCACCTCGACAAGGGTTTCGAGGGACGCACGCTGATCAAAGACCTGTCGTTCACGCTTCCCCGCAACGGCATCGTCGGTGTCATCGGCCCCAACGGGGTCGGTAAGACCACGCTGTTCAAGACGATCGTCGGGCTCGAGCAGCCGGACAGCGGCGTCGTCAAGGTCGGCGAAACCGTCAAGCTGAGCTACGTCGACCAGTCGCGCGGCGGCATCGACCCGAAAAAGACCGTCTGGCAGACCGTCTCAGACGGACTGGACTACATCCAGGTCGGGCAGAACGAGATCCCGTCGCGGGCGTACGTGTCGGCCTTCGGATTCAAGGGCCCCGACCAGCAGAAGCCGGCCGGGGTGTTGTCCGGTGGTGAACGCAACCGGCTCAACCTCGCGCTCACCCTGAAAGAGGGCGGCAACCTGATCCTGCTCGACGAGCCGACCAACGACCTCGACGTCGAGACGCTCGGCTCGCTCGAGAACGCGCTGGAGAAATTCCCGGGCTGCGCGGTGGTGATCTCCCACGACCGCTGGTTCCTGGACCGGACCTGCACGCACATCCTGGCCTGGGAAGGCGACGCCGACAACGAGGCCAAGTGGTTCTGGTTCGAAGGCAACTTCGGCGCCTACGAGGAGAACAAGATCGATCGTCTTGGCGCGGAGGCGGCGCGTCCGCACCGGGTGACTCACCGGAGGCTCACACGCGACTAGTGTCGCGAACATGCCAGCGTCGGGATGGGTGCGCAGAAGCGGTCGGCATGACGATTGACGCGGATGCCTGGACGAAGTTCACCGACAGCGGCGAGATTCCCGAGTGGATCTCGAGCGCCTACGCCGACAGCTACCAGGGCCCGCACCAAGACGAGGCCGACGCCGAAGCTGAACTGGCTGCCGCACCCACGGTGACGCCGGCGCTACTCGGCGCCCACTACCGGCTCGGTGCGCATCGACCGGCAGGGGAGAGCCGCGTGGCCGTCTACCCGCCCGACGGCGATGGTGGCTTCGGACCGGCGCTACAAGTGGTCACCGACGACGGCGCGATGCTGATGGATTCGGTGACGGTGCTGCTGCACCGGCTCGGTGTGGCCTACGTCGCGATCATGAACCCGGTGTTCGATGTGCGCCGCGACAGCGCCGGGGACCTGCTCGCGGTCGGCCCAAAGGACTCCGGCGGCGACGGGATCGACGAAACCTGGATCCACGTCCAACTCTCACCGTCGGTGGACCGCGGCTCCCTCGGCGAGGCCGAACGGCAGCTACCCGGCGTCCTCGCTGACCTTCGGCGGGTTGCCGCGGACGCGACAGCGATGATCGCTGTGCTCCACGATCTGGCCGATGACGTGGAAGGTAACGCCAGCGGTCACTACCCAGGTAGCGACAACGCCCACGTCGCGGCGTTGTTGCGGTGGCTGGCGGCGGGGAACTTCACGCTGCTGGGGTACCAACGCTGCCCCGTGCGCGACGGCCGGGTCTCGGGCGACACCGCGACGGCCAGCCTCGGAGTTCTGCGACGGCGCAAGGGGTCTCGGCCGCGCCTGACTCTCGACGACGAACTTTTGGCGCTGGCGCAGACCGACGTCGCGAGCTACCTCCGGTTCGGTGCCTACCCGTATGTCTTCGCGGTGCGGGAGAACGCCGACGGTGAGATTTTCGAGCATCGCCTCATCGGCCTATTCACGGTCGCGGCGATGAACGCCGACGTCCTGGAGATCCCGATCATCGCCCGCCGGATCCGCGAGGTGCTCGCGCTGGCCGACCTGGACCCAGGACACCCGGGACAGCTGGTGCTCGACGTCATCCAAACCGTGCCCCGCTCTGAGCTTTTCGCACGCAATGCCGAGCAGCTATTCGCAATGGCGAAGTCGGTGGTCGATCTCGGCTCGGGCCGCCGCGCACTGCTGTTTTTGCGGGCCGACCGCCTCGAGTACTTCGTGTCGTGTCTGGTCTACCTGCCGCGTGATCGCTACACGACCGCGGTGCGGCTACAGATCGAGGACATCCTGGTTCGGGAATTCGGTGGCACCAGCCTCGAATTCACCGCGCGAGTCACCGAATCCCCGTGGGCACTACTGCATTTCATGGTCCGTCTGGGTGAACACACTGCGGAGAAAGTCGACACCTCCGATGCCAACCGGCTCCGGCTTCAGACCCTGCTGACCGAGGCGGCGCGCACCTGGTCCGACCGGCTGATCACCGAAGCCGCTGCGGCCCGCGTCGAGCCCATTGAGGCCGAGCACTACGCGGGCTCGTTCACCGAAGCGTACAAACAGTTCGTCACCCCGGCGGATGCGATCAACGACATCGCGATCTTCGACGAGTTGACCGACGACTCGGTGAAGCTGGTGCTCTCGGATCACGATTACGACGAGACCGTCCGGCTGACATGGTATTTGGGTGGGCGAACCGCATCCCTGAGCGAGCTGCTGCCGATGCTGCAGTCGATGGGTGTGGAGGTGCTCGAAGAGCGGCCTTTCAACGTCACCCGTCCCGACGGGCTGCCCATCTCGATTTATCAGTTCAAGATCACGCCACTTCCCACCGTCCCGCTGGCCCGACCGGGCCCGGAACGAGAAGCGATGGCCCAGCGCTTCGCGGACGCCGTGACAGCGATCTGGGAAAGCCGCGCCGAGATCGACCGGTTCAACGAATTGGTGATGCGGGCTGGCCTGAACTGGCAGCAGGTCGTGCTGATACGCGCGTATGCGAAGTACCTACGGCAGGCCGGTTTCGCCTACAGCCAGTCGCACATCGAATCGGTGGTCAACGAAAACCCGGACACCGCACGCGCGTTGGTGGCGTTGTTCGAGGCGCTGTTCGATCCCGACCCCACGAGTTCGCCGAAGACCCGCGACGCGCAGGCGGCGGCGGCGGCGGTCGCTGCCGACATCGACGCATTGGTCAGCATGGACACCGATCGCGTGCTGCGCGCTTTCGCCGAGCTGATCCAGGCCACGCTGCGCACCAATTACTTTGTCACGTATGACCGTTCGGCCCGCAGCCAGAATGTGCTGGCGCTGAAGTTGGATGCCCAAATCATCGAAGAGCTTCCACTGCCACGGCCCAAGTTCGAGATCTTCGTCTACTCGCCCCGCGTCGAGGGCGTGCACCTGCGATTCGGCTACGTCGCGCGCGGTGGCCTGCGCTGGTCGGACCGTCGCGAAGACTTCCGAACCGAAATCCTGGGCCTGGTCAAGGCTCAGGCCGTCAAGAACGCCGTCATCGTGCCGGTCGGCGCCAAGGGCGGATTCGTCGTCAAGCGGCCACCACTGCCGAGCGGCGATGCCGCAGCCGACCGTGATGCGACCCGCAACGAGGGCATCGCCTGCTACAAGCTTTTCATCTCCGGTCTGCTCGATGTCACCGACAACGTCGACCACACCACCCGCGAGGTAAGCGCGCCAAGGCAAGTCGTGCGGCGCGACGGCGACGACGCCTACCTGGTGGTCGCCGCGGACAAAGGCACCGCGACGTTCTCCGACATCGCCAACGAGGTGGCCCAGTCCTACGGCTTCTGGTTGGGCGACGCCTTCGCATCCGGCGGGTCGATCGGTTACGACCACAAAGCCATGGGCATCACCGCCAAGGGCGCCTGGGAGGCGGTCAAGCGGCACTTCCTCGAGATGGGCGTCGACACTCAGACCGAGGACTTCACCGTCGTCGGCATCGGCGATATGAGCGGTGACGTGTTCGGCAATGGCATGTTGCTGTCCAAGCACATTCGGTTGCTGGCCGCCTTCGATCACCGTCACATCTTCTTGGATCCCAATCCCGATGCCGCCGCTTCATGGCGCGAACGCCAACGCATGTTCGACCTGCCGCGGTCCAGTTGGGACGACTACGACACCTCGCTGATCAGCGAGGGCGGCGGGGTGTACAGCCGCGAACACAAGTCCATTCCGATCAGCGCGCAGGTCCGCGCGGCGTTGGGCATCGATGGCGACGTCACCGAGATGACGCCCCCCAGCCTGGTGCGCGCAATTCTGCTGGCGCCGGTCGATCTGTTGTTCAACGGCGGCATCGGCACCTACGTCAAGGCCGAAGCGGAATCCGACGCCGACGTCGGTGACCGGGCCAACGACGCGCTGCGGGTCAACGCAAACCAACTGCGCGCCAAGGTCATCGGCGAGGGCGGCAACCTGGGCGTCACCGCGCTCGGACGGGTTGAGTTCGACTTGTCCGGTGGGCGGATCAACACCGACGCGATGGACAACTCCGCCGGGGTGGACTGCTCGGACCACGAGGTCAACATCAAGATCCTGGTCGATTCGCAAGTCACCGCGGGCAAGATCGACCCGGCGGAACGCGCGCAACTGCTCGAGTCGATGACCGACGAGGTCGCCGAGCTCGTGCTCGCCGACAACGCCGACCAGAACGACTTGATGGGCACCAGCCGCGCCAACGCCGCCAGCCTGCTGCCGGTGCATGCCGACCAGATCAAGTACCTGGTCGCCGAGCGTGGGCTCAACCGCGAACTCGAAGCGCTGCCCTCGGAGAAGGAGATCGCGCGCCGGCTCGAGGTCGGCATCGGGCTCACCTCACCGGAACTCGCGACCCTGATGGCCCACGTCAAGCTCACCCTCAAAGAGGAACTGCTGGAGACCGACCTGCCCGACCAAGAGGTCTTCGCCGGCAAGCTGCCGCGCTATTTCCCGTCACAACTGCGGGAGCGCTGCGGCCCGGCGATCCGCTCCCACCAACTGCGCCGAGAGATCGTCACCACCATGCTGGTCAACGATCTGGTCGACGTCGGCGGCATCAGCTACGACTACCGCATCACTCATGACACCGGCGTGAGCCCGGTCGACGCGGTCCGCACCTACGCCGCCACCGACGCCATCTTTGGCGTGGAAGAGCTGTGGCACCGCATCCGCTCGGAAGGGCTGCCGATCGCTCTGTCGGATCAATTGACACTCGACACCCGACGGCTGATCGACCGCGCCGGACGCTGGCTGCTCAACTATCGCCCGCAGCCGTTGGCGGTGGGCGCCGAAATCAACCGATTCGCAAAAAAAGTCGCGGCATTGACGCCGCGGATGTCTGAGTGGCTGCGCGGTGACGACAAGGCGATCGTCGAGAAGGAAGCCGCGGAGTTCGTCAGGCAAGGCGCATCGCGGGATTTGGCCTACATGGTGGCCGTCGGTTTATACCGCTACAGCTTGCTGGACATTATCGACGTCGCCGACATCGAAGATCGCGAACCCGACGAGGTTGCCGACACCTATTTCGCGTTGATGGACAGCCTGGGCACCGACGGCCTGCTCACCGCGGTATCCGAACTGCCGCGGGCCGACCGCTGGCATTCGTTGGCGCGCTTAGCGATTCGTGACGACATCTACGCGTCACTGCGCTCGCTGTGTTTCGACGTGCTCGCGGTCGGTGAACCGGACGAGACCGGTGAGGAGAAGATCGCCGAGTGGGAGCACACCAGCGCGTCGCGGGTCGAGCGCGCGCGACGGACTCTGATGGAGATTCACGACAGCGGGCAACGGGATTTGGCCACATTGTCGGTGGCGGCGCGTCAGATTCGATCGATGACGCGCACCAGCGGGCGAGGAGCAGCAGGTTGAGTAGCCAGCCGGCGACGATGCAGAGCGCAGCGATGAGGAGGAGCGGCGCATGAGCCCAGCGGGATTCGTTGCGCCGGTACCGGTCCGGTGGTCGGACATCGACATGTACCAGCATGTCAACCACGCGACCATGGTCACGATCATGGAAGAGGCGCGGGTCCCGTTCCTCAAACCGGCGTTCGAGGTCGACATCCTCGAAATCGGCCTGCTGATCGCCGACGTGCGGGTCACCTACAAAGGTCAACTGCGGCTGATCGATTCGCCGCTGCAGGTGACGATGTGGACCAAGCGGCTGCGTGCGGTGGATTTCACCCTCGGCTACGAAGTGCGTTCGGTCAATGCCGATCCGGAGTCCAAGCCCGCGGTGATCGGGGAGTCCCAACTGGCCGCGTTCAACATCGACGAGCAGCGACTGGTACGCCTGGCACCGCATCATCGGGAATACTTGCAGCGGTGGCTGAGGTAGCAGACCGGGGCGTGTGGCTGGGTCCCGACTCCATCGCCGCCAACCGCGCCGACCTGGCCGCGTTCGTCGAGCGGGCGGCGCGCCTCGACACCGCCGCGGTCGTCCGGTTGCGTAAACGGTCGACGGGAGAGTTCACCGCCTGGGCGGCAACCGGTTTGGACGTGCTGGCCAGCAGAGTGGTAGCTGGTGTCGTGCGACCCGACGACCTGTCGGTCGGTGCCGACGAATTGGCTCGCGGGCTTGCAGCGGTCGACGATTCCGGATACGTCGACCCGGGCTTTCCGATGGATTCGGCGTGGCGCGGTGCGTTGCCGCCGGACTCGGGGTTCACCCACCTCGACGACGTACCGGCCCGCCTGATGCTGGATCTGGCTCAGCGCGGGTCGCAGCTGGCCAAAGAGCACGGCAGCTCGCAGGGGCCGCCGGTGTCGCTGCTCGACCAGGAGGTGATCCGCGTCAGCGCCGGTGACAACAGCGTGGGTGTGCCGATGCGGTGCGTATTCGCCTTGACGGCCATGGGCTTCCTGCCGCAGGAGGCCGACGCCGTCGACTCCGGCGAGATCGTGCGGGTGCGCGTGCTGCGGGCCTGGCTACGGATCGACGCCCGCTTCGGCTCGGTGTACCGGCGGCGCGGCGACCCGGCCGTGGTGCTGCGCTGACTAGGTCGAGTAGCGCGCCCACAACGGCAGCACCTCGTCGAGGTGGTCGATGAACTTCTTCAACCCCACGCGGTATTCGACGTAGCCGTAGCGATCGACCGCGCGCGCCGGAAACGCGATCCCGACCCCGAACAGGCCTGGGGCCAGAATGCCGTTGTCGGGGTTGTAGTCAAGCTGACCCCATTGTCTGGTTTCGGGTAGTGTCCGGCGTTCCAGGCCGACGGTGTACACCGCGAGATCGCACTCGGCGAGCTTCTCGTCGAAGTCCGGGCCGTCGACCAGACAGCGCTCCAGGCGGTCCGGCAGCACGCCGTCGATGTTCTCCCGGGCCCACACCGCAGCTCGGCCTTTGAGGCCGGAATCGTCGAACAGGATCCAGTCATCCAGGTAGACAGCGTATTTGAGTGGGCTTCGGTAGAAGTTGACGATCTTGGCCACCGGGTGGCGGAGCAGATGCGGAAGCACGATCATCGACGAGTGCGATGAACCGAACACCGCGACGGTGGCGTTGTCCAGCGGTTGCTTGGCGAGCTTTTCCGGGTCGAGGGCGACTTCCAGCGGAATCTCCTGCAGCTGGGGATAGTTCAGCTTCTTCGGCGTTGCCCCCACCGCCAGGATCACGTTGGCGGACGTCAGGTCCCGCTCCTCGGTTTCGACCCGCCACTGCCGGTTCTCCAGAACCAGCCCAGTCGCCGTAGTCTCGAAGGTGACCACCCGTTCCCGCAGCCGCTCGGTGATCCATCGCAGTGGATCGGCGACCAATGCCAGTGCGCAGGTTTCCTCGGGGTCCGTCTCGGTCAGCGGCATCGAAGGTGCTTCGGCGAACCGAAAAGAGTTGGCGCCGTTCAGGTATTCCAGGAAGGTGCCGACCTTCGTATTACTGGATACCGGCCGCCATTTAGCGCCGAGATCGCCGGCCTCGAACGACGGATCGATCCAGGCGATGTCTCGGTCGGCTATCCCGCGGTCGAGCAGTTTCCCTACGGCCGCGATGCCGGCAGGTCCGGCGCCGATGACTGTCCACACGTACGTCATGCGTTATGTATCGGACGGCAGCACCAGCCACGCCGCCGCGTTGCCAGGCAACTTGCCGTCGGCCAGTGGCGCGCTGGTCAGGATCGGCTCACCTTCGGGCAGCGGGATCGGCCGCGTGCCGGCGTTGAGGACGCAGCACAACCCGTCGTCGCCCCGGGCGAAGGCGAGGGTGCCCGCGGGTGTATCGAGCCAGTCGATGCGGTCGCTTGCGAATTCGACACGGCTACGCCGTAATTCGAGGGCGTGCTGAAAGAACGACAAGGTGGAGTCGGGGTTGAGCAGCTGCTTTTCCACCGTCAGCGACTCCCATTCCGGCGGAATCGGCAACCAGGTGTCGGCCGAGGTGGAAAACCCGAACGGTGGAGCCTCACCGCGCCACGGCATCGGAATACGGCATCCGTCGCGGCCGCGGACGGTGTGGCCGGAACGCTCCCAGGTGGGATCGCGTAGCGCCGCGTCGGGCAACTCGACATTCGGCAGGCCTAATTCCTGCCCGTTGTATAGGAATACGGCACCCGGCAGGGCGAGTGTCACCATCGCCATCGCGCGTGCCCGGTCCAGTCCGACCTCACCGCCGCCGTAGCGGGTGGGCGCCCGAACGACATCGTGGTTCTCCAACGTCCATGTCGGAGTGGCGTTTTCGATCGCGGCGGCCGCCAGGGTGTTGGCGATGGCATCGTGGATCTCGGTGAGGTCGAATTCGGCGCGCACCAGGCGGAAGTTGAAACCCAGATGCAGCTCGTCGGCGCGAACGTACTCGGCCCAGCTCGCGTTGTCGAACACCCAGACCTCGCCGATCGTCACCGCCTCTGGGAAGTCATCCATTACGCGCCGGATTTTGCGGTGAATCGCATGCACGCCTGCGTGGTTGAACCGGGGGTCACCATCGCTGAGCATCCGGGGCCGCATTTCGACGTCGGTGTCGGGAAGGCCGGGCGGCTTGGCCATTCCATGTGCGACATCGATGCGGAAGCCGTCGATGCCGCGCTCCAGCCAGAATCGGAGCGTCTTCTCCAGGTCGTCGAAAACCTCAGGGTTTTCCCAATTCAGGTCCGGCTGTTCGACATCGAAGAGATGCAGATACCACTGACCTGGCGTGCCGTCCGGTTCGGTGACCCGCGTCCAGGACGGGCCGCCGAACACCGATTGCCAGTTGTTCGGTGCCTCGGACCCTCCGGGCCCGCGTCCGTCGCGGAAGATGTAGCGGTCGCGCGCGGCGCTGCCCGGTGCGGCGGCCAGCGCCTCCTGGAACCACGGGTGTTCGGAGCTGGTGTGGTTGGGCACCAGGTCCATGGTGATCTTGACGCCGCGCTCGTGTGCCGCAGCGATGAGTCCTTCCAGCGAGGCCAGGCTGCCGAACAGCGGATCGATGTCGCGCGGGTCCGAGACGTCGTAGCCGTGATCGGCCATGGGGGACACCATGATCGGGCTGAACCAGATCGAGTTGACACCGAGTCGGACCAGATAGTCCAACTGGTCGGCCACCCCGTCGATGTCGCCGACGCCGTCGCCGTTGCTGTCGGCGAACGATCGCGGATACACCTGGTAGAACAACGCATCCGCCCACCACGGCCGCGGTCGAGGTGTGTTCATCAGAACGCCGAATTCACCATGGAGTGCGCCGCCATTTCGAGATAGTCGAGCAACGCTTTGCGATGCTCGTCGTCGAGGGTTGTCGAGTCGATCGACGCGACGGCGACGTGCATACACCGCAGCCAGGCGTCGCGTTCGAATGGTCCGATCTGGAACGGCACATGCCGCATCCGAAGCCGGGGGTGGCCGCGCTGCTCGGAGTACGTACGCGGGCCGCCCCAATACTGCTCGAGAAACATCCGCAGTCGCTCCTCGGCGCCGGCCAGGTCGTCTTCGGGATAGAGACGCCGCAGAATCTCGTCCTCCGCGACCAGCTCGTAGAACCGCGACACGATTCTGTGGAACGTATCCGCCCCGCCGACGGCGTCGTAGAAGGTCTGTTGTGGTTGTTCCATCGCCATCCATTGTGAGCCATGCCCAGAGCGAGCCGCAGAGTCGGCACCGGGTGTTCACCGGATTGACCAGCGGACACCCGCCAATTTGACGTGCACTGGCCGACGAATCGTGGTGGACTGGTCGGCGGAGGACGAATGGCGCAGCGCACAAAACGCCGCAGCCACCACAGTTCGGGTGCGGCGGCAGGCCTCAG
>NZ_LZLV01000135.1 GCF_001673405.1 Mycobacterium sp. 1245111.1
GGTGATGCCGGTGAGGGTGGTGGCGTCGGCGAAGTTAATGCCGACCTGGAAGACCTGTGGTTCGGCTTCCAGTACCCCGGTGAGGCGGCTGATGAGATTGTCGGGGGCGAAGAACTGCCAACCTCGACCTAGGTGTAGCCAGTACCGTGCGTCGATTTGGGTGCGAAGCTGTGCAAGTTCGGTTCCTGGTTTGCTGCGAAATCTGCGACGGATGAACTCGAGGAATCCGTAGCGTTGCTGCAATGCGGCGCGGTCAGGCGCCGACAGGCCGGTGTCAAGGACTAGGAAGCGCCCGACTCGTGAAACGTCGAGGCAACATGTCAAAAATGAGTTGAGGGTTTGCACGAGCGTCAGCGGATCCGGTCCGGCGATGAGGGTGACGGTGATCTGAGCATCGCCGGGTTCAGCGATCAAAGACTGCACCACGGCTTCGGGATATGGTGTGGCGCCTTCGAGCATGACCGGAACTGAATAGTCGCGGTTAGTCGCGATGCGCTGCCGGTCGCAGTCGGGGATGTCAGGGCGGGCGACTAGGCGTCGGCACAGCGCGAACGCCTCGGCGTGTTTACCGGCCCAGAGTGCGCACACCGCCTGCTCATCGAGCGCGCGCCAAGCGTAAATCTCGGCGACGTATCCCGAGACAAAGAGTTCTTCTCCGGGACAAGGGATTTCGGTTGCCTGCTGGGCAAGCAGGTAACCAAGTCGGTAGCGTTGGTCGAGGCGGTATCGAACGGCGATGGCGTGAAGGGCTTCGGCGCGGGTCGGGCGGAAAATCCAGGCGCGCAGGTAGGCGGCTTCAACATCTGGCCACGGT